>QBMH01000306.1 GCA_003249025.1 Leptolyngbya sp.
TGCATCAATACTGACCACCGCTCCGTTTAGATCGAGCACCCGCAAGAGTTCTGGAATCGCTGTAATTTCATTCGACTTCTCGTTCACTTTTCGCTGTCCTAACACGAGCCGATTTTGACTCGCCCAGGCGCTCACCATATGAATCATCCCTTGTTTACCGCCACGCTCGTAACTGCCTCGTAGCGTTTTGCCATCTAGATTAATCAATTGTCCATCGGTGATGTTGAACACTGCTTGTACCCAATTCAAAAAGCATTGCTGTAATTGTTCTGGGCGTAGTCGAGCAAACATCCGCTCAAAGGTATCGTGAGAGGGGATGCCATTGGGTAACTCCAAAAAGGTTTCCAGCCATTCCTGTTTAGCGATGCCGTAGTGCTCAATCTCGACCCACGTATCAGCACCGCAAATCACGGCACAGATGGTCACCAAGACAATATCGAGTAGCAAATGCTCAATGCGATGCTGAGCACGAGGGTCATCGAGCGATCTGAAGTGTTCTTTGAGTGGAAGAATTGCGGCATCGATCATCACAGAACCCTCCTCACAATCAGGACTGCTCTGGATTCTACGGTCTCTTCTCGATAGTTCCTACCCCGGTCACTCAATTGTTAAGAAACGTATGCGTTTGCCCTACCCCGATGCTCCGTTCCATCCCACTTTTCAGGATAGGTGTTTGCAGCAATCAGTTCCTCGATCCGCGCCAGTTCTTCATCATTGATGAGGCTAAGTTCCGGCTTGCCGAGCGATCGCGCCGCCTGGTTCACCTCATCCTGAATTGCTAAGACTTGCTCTAACATCCAACGACGAGCATCCATGTGCAGTGGTCCCAAGCGGTTCTGCTTGGCTGCCAGCGAACCATCTTTATTGACCTCTCCATGCTTACGATGGCGATACTGCGGCTTTTTAACTTCCCAATATAAGGGTCGTAGCTTCTCCAAAGGTTTCAGGTATGCCCACTCCGGCTGAGCAATGACGCGATCGAGTGCTGCATCTCTCTGTACAAGGGGACAGCCAATGCAACCCGTTCTGGCATTGATCGGTTCTTCCCCATCGCTGACATCTTGCCCATAAACTCTAGCGATCTCAAACGTTGGGAAGCCCAATTCTAAATCGGCGTGAAGTAGCCAATCCCACACATGGCAGACTCGCCAATGGACGATCGGAGCCAACGTATCCGCGATCGCGTTTGAAGTTGATTGCTGAAACCAACCTTGACCGCACTCTCCGCCGTCTTTCGTACAGCTAACCGCAATGCGTTGATCGCGAGCGGCACTTTCGCCAATCCGTACTCCCGTCAGCATCAGAAACTTTTCGCCCCGCTCCTGGCGTAATGCTTCCAGTTCTCGCTCCATGCTCATCACCTTCAGCTTGGGCGTACACCAGCGGAACGTGTTGGAGGGCGGCGGTACACCTCGACCTAACATATAGACAAAATAGCGGTGATCCAATTCAGGCAAAACAACACGAGTCGCAAAACAGCCTTCGTTGAATAGGGGTTGAAGGCGATCGCGCAAGGCATCCAAGATATTAAGCGCACTCGTATGCAGCGGCGGCAACTCCTGGCGAGTGTCGGCATAGAGAATAGTTAAGCTTTCGGGCTTGGGAATCTGTCCTGTCTCAATCAGATGGGCGACGAGTGTGACCGTTGCAGATGAGTCTTTTCCACCCGAAAAGGCGATCGCCCAGTGTTTGTAGAAGGAGCCATAGTGACGCAACGATTCAACCGATAGCTCAATGCTTTTCGGCAACGTTAGACGCTCTTCCTCAAATAAACTTAAGGTTCTCATCGCGCTCTTGTCCTCCCAGTGGCTTCTAACCATAGCAGAAATTTTTGGCTCTCACTGGATGTAGCGTCAAGATGCTGAAGTCAGCGTTTTGTACACCAAATAATTATTAGATTCTGCTTTAGTGGAATTGTACTTAAACTCGTTTTGCTCTCCAAGTAGACTAATGTTCTATGCTGGTTTCAGCGACTGGGTGAGTTTTATGGACAGCGTAGAACTGGTAGCTTGCACTTCAGAAGAGATTGAGCAGCAATTCGCTGACATTGTGGTGTGCTGCGATCGCAGTTCCATCGGTAAGCGGCTACCAGGGGCTTTTTACATTCATGTCTCTGCCCTATCAGATCTCGACCCAACGCTGCAAATTTACGAGCAATCTGCCCGACTCTCTCTTCAACAACCGATCGCTCCAACATTGATCAAATTCAGCACGGCTCAACCCAAAATCTCTTACCTGTGCTATCCAGATTTTGAAGCTGATCCCCATCCTGCGCTCCAGCAGAGCATTCAAGTCGATCTCAGCACGAAGCAAACGAGTCATCGAGACTACCAGAGCCGCAAAAATCCACCCGTTCTCCATCGTAAAGAAACCTTTGTCGCACCCACGCATCCTCTCTACAGCAAATTTGCTGAACTGACGCGGCAGCAAGATAGCTTAGGTCTGTTGAAAAACTCTCGTGAGATTGGGACACGCTTCGGCTGGCAGCAGCGATTAGAAGCTCACAAGATTGAACTGCATGGGCATCAACTGGCTTGTCCGCTTCCCACTTTATCTAATCGCACGCCACCTACAATCGATCGCCACAAAGCTGCCCTGGTTCGTACCGCTCTTTCTAAACCTGTGCGCTCGGCGTTAGAAGCAGGGCTTTTTACGCCAGAAACCACATTCTTTGACTATGGCTGTGGATATGGCGGCGATGTTCAGCGTATTGCAGAGCGAGGCTTTTCTGGTTCTGGCTGGGACCCACACTATCAGATCAACACGCCTTGTGTCTCTGCTGATGTCGTCAATCTGGGTTACGTCATCAACGTCATTGAGAATCCGCTAGAACGGCGAGAGGCACTCATTAATGCTTGGGCGCTGACCCAAAAAGTGTTGATTGTTTCAGCACAGGTGTTGGTCGAAGACCGCATCCGAGGCACGGTGATGTACAGCGATGGGGTAATTACACGCCGCAATACATTTCAGAAGAATTACGAACAAGAGGAACTAAAGGTTTACATCGATCAGGTCTTGGAAGTCGATGCGATTCCGGTAGCGTTGGGTATCTACTTTGTGTTTCGGGATGAAGCACAGGCGCAGAGCTTTCGGGCTTCCCGCTTTCGATCTCGCACCACCACACCCAGAGTCAATGCCAGTGTTAGGCGTTTTGAGGAATACAAGGAAATGTTGGCTCCGCTGATGTCGTTTGTCAGCGATCGCGGACGATTGCCCACTGCTGAAGAAACTCAAGACTTTGCATCCTTACAAGTAGAATTTGGCACGCTTCGCAGAGCCTTTCAGGTGATTTTGCAGGCGACCAATGTTCAAGAGTGGGATGCGATCGCCGACAAGCGCCGTCAGGATTTATTGGTGTACCTTGCTCTCAGTCATTTCAGCCGTCGTCCTAAACTGCGAGAGTTTTCCTCAACCGTGCAGAACGACATCAAATCCCTATTTGGTGGTTACCAACAAGCTTGTGCAGCAGCAGATCTGATGCTGTTAAGCCTCGGCAATCTGGAATTTATCGCCACTTGCTGCCAAGCCAGTTCTGTTGGGAAAAAGCTGCCGAATTCACTATGGGTGCATGTATCGGCGATCGAATCCCTCGATCCCCTACTCCGCCTCTACGAAGGTTGCGCCTCGCGCACGATCGGTCGTCCTCAAGAGGCAAATGTGATCAAGTTCCACTGCCGTAAGCCCAAAATCTCTTACTTGGTTTACCCAGAGTTCGACGCTGATCCTCATCCTGCTCTCTCCACAAGTATGCAGGTTGACCTGCGCGATTTACACGTCAGCTACCGCGACTATGACCTAGATGATAACCCACCTGTGCTGCACCAAAAGGATTTGCTGGTGATGCCGGATTATCCGCTCTACATGAAGTTTGCCAAGTTGACTCAGCAAGAAGCGGATTGGGGACTGCTGGAGGATTGGGAGAAAATTCGCGATCGTCGGGGATGGCAGAAGTGCCTGGAAGACCACTGTGCTGAATTGAAGGGGCATCGGGTGGTTTGGCAAAAGGATGCTGACCCTTATCGAGTGAAGTTGGTGCGAGCATCCCGAAGGATGCGCTGCACGAACGACGATTCGGGCAAACCAGGTAGGGCGAAAAAGTGAGGAATGATCAGGCTTGCCTCAGCCAAAATCGAACAGATTGTCCACTCCACACGCCTCAAGAACTATTTACCCATTAAGGTGATTTCGTCTTTTTTAGCTTTAGAAAGACTTTGCCTTATCGCTTGACTTGGTTTTAGTAATTCTTTACAACCCAGCTTTGGCTTTGTAAATCAAATAGCGCCTACATTATTTCTGGCTACATTATAGAAATGTCTACAAAGCAAAAGACTTCTATATCAGACGGTGTAGCGATCTTGCTACATATAACAGTTCAAGTGCGGAGCTAATTCAGTAGTTTACTACGGTGCGATTAAAGAACAATTGTATTGATTCTTCTACTTTCTAGGCAAGATAACGCCTAGAAAGAATCCCTTTCAGGTAAAAGTCTTATTGATCAGTTTTACTCAGAACGAATTGTGCAGGATTACTGAGTTAAAAACTGGGTAGTGCCCTAAAGGTAAGGATGCTTGAAACTCCATGTCAGCATCAATTTCATCGATTTACTGCCCCGTGAAAAGATGCCAGTATCTGCCCATGAGATCGCCCAGAGTGCCGATTATTTCGTTCATGTCTTGGCTTTGTAGCTGCAAAGGCATGAAAAAAGCCAGGATACTTCAGGTCTGCAAGGTTGACCCTAAGCTCTGAAAGTTTTACATGAAAGGAGTTATGTCCATCCTTACCTAAATAGGACTACCAATACTTTTAAAACGTCCTCTAAACTTGATATATTGATTGTTCAGTATGGCGGCATGGCCAAGTGGTAAGGCAGAGGATTGCAAATCCTTTACCCCCAGTTCGAATCTGGGTGCCGCCTTTGAGGGTAATGTCTTTAGAGAGTGTTTGTAAATAAACATTGCGAAAGTATGTACGAAAACTAGATAAACAGCGTACTAAAAAGTTAGAGTTGAGCGAGGTTGAACATGGGATCACTTAAAACTTACAGCAGTGATTTAACCGATGCCGAGTGGCAAAGAATAG
>QBMH01000307.1 GCA_003249025.1 Leptolyngbya sp.
CCATCACATTGAGGGCAGTGAATTGGTTCTAAAACCATGCTTGAGCTTCCATCATGATCAACCTCTCCATCAAACCAGTTTCTCTGATGGAAAACAACAAACCTAGAACATTACCAGGAGATTGCCAGTAGAGATTTTTTCATTCGTTTTACACCTCTTTCATTCTCATCATTTACGGTAATGCAGAGTTGCTTTTTCAACAATTCCCCACGAATACTTTTCATTCGTCTCATGACTATTTATGTAGCACTTGACAGTTTTCTGTTTTGTAGGTTACTTATTGTGTAAGCACTTGGCAAAACCAATGTGCATATTAATAGCAAACTGAAAGTAATCCTTTGCATATTTGTTTCCATCTGGTTTAGGTGGGCGTAAATATTTTAAGGATGCAGCCATCGGGAAGCGAAGCATAGTTTTTATGTGCGCCCCGGATGTCTGTATACACTCAGTTTGCCACTTACTAACTCACGAAGGAGTTTAGAAATGGCGATGAACACACAACAAAAAAACAGTAAAAGACAACAGTTGATTGAGAGACATGGTTCGTGCTGCTGCTGGTGTAAAAAGACTCTCTCACTGGATGAACTGACGATTGAGCATATGAATCCTAAAAGTCTGGGTGGTAGAAATAATCTTGAAAACCTGCGTCTTGCTTGTCGTCCATGTAACCGCAGTCGGGGCAACAACCCTTTTCCTCCTGGCTACTCTGCTTCTTGGGAAGATATGACTGAATTCGCCTCATTATTGACAAACCAAAGTAATCAAGTTTATGAATCAACGATCGCTGCAACTACCAAAGTTCAAAAATTCCGCTCTGCTGCAACAGGCGTTGACCCATCGATCGCACGCCAATGAAAATCCAGGGCTGGAGGATAATGAGCGGCTGGAGTTTTTGGGGGATGCGGTGCTGAACTTTTTGAGTGGGGAGTTTTTGTTTCAGCGCTATTGTGAAAAGCCAGAAGGAGCGCTAACCCCGATGCGATCGCTGCTGGTAGATGAGGTGCAGTTAGCAAAGTTTGCCAGGGAGTTGAACCTGGGTGGACGCATTCGGCTGGGGAAAGGGGCAGATCGAGATGGAGGACGCACCAATCCCAATTTGCTCAGCAGCACCTTTGAGGCGGTGGTGGGTGCCTATCTTCTGGACTGCGATTCTGATATAGAACCCGTGCGAAAGTTTGTGCAACCTTTTTTTGAGTCGGTGTGCGATCGACTGGAGACGAATGCCTCGACTGTCAATTTTAAAAGCCGGCTTCAGGAATGGGCACAGGTCTATAAGGGCGAAAATCCCCAGTACATCACTATTTCAGTATCGGGACCTGATCATGCCAAAGAATTTGAGGTGGAAGTTCACATTAGCAGCAAAGTCTACGGGCAGGGAATAGGGCACAAAAAGCAAGAGGCAGAAAAAAATGCTGCAAAAGAGGCATTAAAGAAATTAGGAATTCTGTGAATTGGGAAAGGAAGGAAAAAAGTAAGATCTTTTCTTGCTTTCCCAATTCTCGATTTATTGCTCGATCGCCAGAACGCCAAAGCTTCTGTCTGCCCTTAACTTGCGCCCTGAATGGTCAAGACAGAGCAAGGTGCGTGATGCAGCACATAGTTGCTGACGCTGCCGAGAAATAATTCTTTCAAGCCAGAGTGTCCACGACGACCTAGCATAATCAGGTCGGCATTCCAGGTTTCAGCGAGTTTGCAAATCATATTTCCTGCATCTCCTGGGGCTTGAGTAAATTCAGCTTTCACCCCAGCATTGGCTGCCTGAGCCGTTAAGGCTTTAATGAAATCAAAATTATCTCGCTCATAAGATTCCCATTGCTGGGCATAGTTTTTAATGGCTTCTTCTCTTAATGCACCTTCATAAATACTGCCAATGCCGGGATAGATGGGCGCAGGATAGCCTTCATCGCTAGGAGAAAGAACATGCAGAAGCATCAGTTCACCATCTGTGAGCTTTGCTAGGGCGATCGCCTCAGCCAAAATATGATTGTTGTTTTTAACGGGTGTAATTGCAACGATGATGCGTTTAAACATAAGAATTCTCTTGATCAGAACCTAAATTTTATTGATAACAATAGACTTCTTGCATAAGTCGATTTTTGGCACGAGTTTCTAATAGTTTGAACCTCCTAATTTGCCACTTTTGCAAGAGATCTAATCTAAACAATAAATGCTGAAGACTAACAACACATTAAGTTCTCTAAACTGGCAGAGTCTAACCAATCCAGCGATAGTCTCGCAGGCTGATTTTACCGCTAGGTGTAAATTGAATGCCTTCAGATTCTAATAGCGATCGCTGCAAATAGTCAGATCCAAAGCGCTCTGGCGATTCCGAAATTTCGCCTTTTGCGTTGATCACTCGATGCCAGGGAATATCAGAGTTTGGCGCAACTCGAAACAGAGCATAGCCCACCAACCGTGCTTTTCCGGGCATATTGGCTAAATCCGCCACCTGCCCATAGGTTGCCACTTGTCCAAGGGGAATTTGTCGGACGATCGCGTAAATCGTTTCGTAGGCTGCCATTCATTTCTTTAAAGCGAACGAAGCACTTCGCGCACCGCCTGACCAACGGCTTGAAAGCGACTTTCAGGGAGGGCGATCAATTGCGGCGGAAAGACATAATACACATCACCCTCATCGCTGACATCAAAGTTGGCATCAAATTCTCTTGCCCAACTATCTAAATGGCGACGGGCAAGCAAAGGTTCTAACCGAGCCGCCGCCGCAAAATCTAGCACAGTCATTCGCCCTTGGCTAAGGCGCAATACTTGAAAGAAGCGATCGCGAATCGCGTAATGCTCTGCCTTAAAACCGCTGTACAGCAATAGCATCCCAATTGCCGCTGGAGCCAGACCAAAAAATACCAGTAAGGTTAGCAGCACTATCAGTAGAATGCCACTTGGATGAGCGATCGCAATGCCTAGCAAAAGTCCTGCGGAAACCGTGCCGCCGCCTACCAGGCTCAAGCCACCCAGTAATTTCCCTACCTTGCTCCACATCTGACTTAACACCGCTACTCTCCTACCCTATCGACTTCATCCTCTCCAAAGTAGCGCGTCCTAGCTGTTTTCGTAGCATCAAAGGGACAGTTTCCACCTTTTCCTAAATCATCATCCCATCTGGGATAATCGCACCTTTCAACACCACCACAATCCCGCTGCGAATGAAGAACCCAAGATTTTCTCGTTCAGCTTCCTGAACATTGTCTTTGTTCACAATCTGCACATTGCTGCCGATGTGAGTATTTTTATCAATGATGGCACGGCGAATAATCGTGTCTTGACCAATCCCCAAGGGCACATCTTCTGTAGAATAGGCGGCGATGCCAGATTGACGCTCTGCCAAAGGTTGATAGTAGTCAGCACCCATAATCATGGTGTCTTCAATCACACAACCCGATTCAATTCGAGTCCGCACGCCCACGACAGAATGATTAATGGAGCATTCTTTCAAAATGCAGCCTTCGGCAATGATGGATTCTTTTATATGGCAATCGAGTAGCTTAGTCGGCGGCAAGTAACGAGGGCGCGTGTAAATCGGTGCTTTTTCGTCGTAGAAGCTAAAGGGTGGAAGGGGCTGCTGGGTGAGCGCCATGTTCGCATCGTAAAACGCCTCAATGGTTCCAATATCTTCCCAATAGCCGTTAAATAGGTACGCCTGAACGTTATGTTTTTTCGCCGCATCGGGAATCACTTCTTTGCCAAAATCAGTCCGTTCTAGGGATTCTTTTAGGACTTTGATTAAAATTTCCTTCTTGAAAACATAAATTCCCATAGAAGCGATGTAAGGGCTTTTTTGCGCCTCTTCAGGGCTAAGTCCCAAAATAGCGGTGTCTACACGCATTTCAGCTAGGGCATCCCCTTTGGGCTTTTCGCTAAAGTCAATCACACGACCAGCTTGATCAATTTTCATCAACCCAAAGTCGGAAGCACGACGCTCATCCATGGGCACAACTGAGATGGTGATATCGGCGTTGGTTTCCTGATGACGCTGCACAAAATCGCTGTAGTCCATCCGATAGAGATGATCGCCGGACAGGATTAGAAATTCGTCAACATCACATTCTTGAAACAAGGAAAGATATTGCCGCACTGCATCTGCTGTTCCCTGAAACCAGTTGGTGTTTTCAGGGGTTTGTTGCGCTGCAAGAACTTCAACAAATCCGTCATTAAAGCCAGAAAATGTGTAGGAGCGAGACAGATGTCGATTGAGAGATGCGGAGTTGAACTGGGTGAGAACGTAGATTTTATAAATTTCGGAGTTGATACAGTTACTCACTGGAATATCAATCAGTCGATATTTACTTGCCAGTGGTACTGCTGGTTTTGCCCGCATTTTAGTGAGTGGATAGAGGCGGGTGCCTGCGCCGCCACCCAAGATAATTGCCAGTACTCGCTTCACCAAATAACCTCCTGCCATTCGCTCATTCTTAGTGTGATGCGGTATGGCTTCCTTGGCAAGAGCTAGACGATACAAGAATTAGCGAGGGAAATTATTTATGACTGAAACGAGCGATCGCCTCAAGGTCAAGCACTTTCAGGGTAAATGCTTTGCCAAAACAAGCGTTAACCCTATCTCCGATGAATGACTTCTACCTACTTTTGGGCTTCCAGTTCCTATATGCCAATGAATTGTTAACATAAATTTATAGTTGCCCTACAATCACCTTCCTCACTTATGGTTCTGCTTAACCCCAATCAGCGCACTAAGCTTGATGATGCCGACGACGCTCAATTTTATGACTCGCCCCGGTTTGTCACCCATGTGGATGATGGTTTTATTCAACAACTGACTGATTTATATCGCGATCGTCAAGTGATGATTCGGATTAATTTGAGGCAATGACGACCACGTTTAATGCGTGGGCAAGTGAAATAGTCGCAGTGAAACTGGGAGAAGCCATTGCGGTGGATGGTAAAAGTATCCGGGCGAGTTTGAGCGAGTACGATACTCGAGATGAGGATTTTGTCAGTGTGGTGTCAGCCTACTGTACGCAAACGTTCGGTAGTGCGTCAAGAAAAGGTGGGTTGGGTAAAGTAGAGAGACATCTACTTTTAA
>QBMH01000308.1 GCA_003249025.1 Leptolyngbya sp.
TACAAGACCTTGGAGAGATTTTATTTGTTTTGCGCCTGCTGCCGCTTCTAACTAGCAACTTGAGTTAATAGCTAAAAGTTCAGGTTGTTTCTTCTAGACTCCTTAGCTTCGCCACCGCTAATGAAAAGGACTGACACCACAATTACGACAAGCAGCCCTGAAACCTCAAGCGTTGTACAAAAAATGTTGAGATTTGACGATTCCTGCATTCCTCGAAAATTGATGAAGGCAAGACCGCAAAATAGCGCTAGGATAACCAACCAGTCTGGAACAATAGGGGCAAAAGTGGTCAAATAGCCTGCAAATGCTTTGGAAAGAGTCGCCATTGAGACAATGCAGGTGCAAAACATCAGCCAACCGACAATAACTGAGAGCCAGTCGGTACGAAAAGCCCGATGCACAAAGCAAGCAACGCCTCCACTTAGGGGAATGCGGCTACCGAGTTCGGCATAGCTCAAGGCGGTTAGCGCTGCGACTGACATCGATACCAGAAAAGAAGCCCAAACGAGACTGCCAGAAAGTCCGGCAATTTTGCCCACAACGGCGTAGATGCCAGCGCCAAGAATATCACCAACGCCATAAATCACGAGTGTAGATAAGCCAAACACTCGTTTCAAGGACGCTGCTTCTTCAGTTGTTTCCATACTCTTTTGTTCGATAGGTTGATGAATGTATCGTCTGTTGTAGAAGCGCTCAAATAAACTAATGCTGTTTGCAGAACGATCGCAAACACAAGCGCGATGGCAATGGCATTGATGTTCAAGATCTGTAACCACTCTGCTCTAATCTTGCTTAGGCATCAACCAGTCGGTGGTTTCCAGCACCAGCTTCACTTCTGCTGTGCCGGTATTCACATACTCAATCACCTTAAAAGTGCAGTCATATTCCCAGCCTGTGGCATCGGTGACGACTTTGGCGATCGCCTGCTCCAATGCTTTGGTGTTGACTTCTTTCAGCTTATTTTCTAGTTCCATAGTTCCTCTTGCGTGAGCCGCCAATCTTCTAACATCGCCCTGCATTGTAGGCTGTTTTGACCCGCTAGTAGCGATCGCCCAATCACGCCATGCTCAATTCCTAAAACTGCTGATAAGACGGTTGATATAAAAACAACCTAGAAAACTCAAGCAACAGACCCTTTTATTTAAGCAAAAAACGTCTCGTTGATTTCCTTAGCACCTGCAAGTAGACCGTGAAAAGGGTGATTGACGTTAACAGATAGATCACCGCATACCGACTGTCGAAGAGAAACAGGATGATCGATGGAATAAAGGTGGTTGCTATGGAGAAAACTGCCAGGAAAGCGGTATATGTGATTCGATAGCTGCCAATCAGTTTGCTTTCTTTATCGAGGTTGAGATTAAAAACTCTGGAGTTATTCATCTCATTTAGCTCTCGTCGAATCTCTTCTTCGTAGCCTTGAAGGTTATCGGCGAAAAAGATAATAAAAGATTGCTTAATTAAGTTCCAGAAACCAATGGTGGCGACGACCAGCAAAAGGCTCAAAAATCCGATAAATAGCAAACCGCTATAGTCGATTTTGGGATTCGCCAATACGATGATATCAACAACAGGTTTCCATAGCGCGATCGTGGCACCGATGACCCCCATTAATTTGAAGTCTTCAAATGCGCTTTTGATATACTCTTCAGCTTGTTGATTTAACCGGACATACTCTTTATAGAGATAGTCTAGTCGTTGGTTAGAATCCATATTTTTCTCAACTCATGGTAGCCCTCAAACTCAGCAAACCTGGCAGCCTTTAATCCGCTCCTTCAATGGGGGCAAACCCTTGACGCTGGATGTTTTCCGTAATCACTCTCGGCTCCAAGAATTGCAGCAAGTAATCGGGTCCACCTGCCTTGGAGCCAACGCCAGAGAGTTTAAAGCCGCCGAAGGGTTGTCGTGCCACGATCGCCCCGGTAATCCCCCGATTAATATACAGATTGCCTACCTCAAACTCTTGCTGTGCCTGATTGATATGCGATGGCGTGCGGGAGTATAAGCCACCTGTGAGGGCGTAGTTGGTGCCATTGGCGATCGCGATCGCCTGATTAAACGTCGTTGCCTGTATCACTGCCAGCACAGGACCAAAGATTTCCTCTTGGGCGATCGTGTGGTCGGGCAACACGTCTCGAAAGATCACCGGACCGATAAAGTAGCCGCCGTCTGGTGCAGCCATTTCTAGGGCAACTGGAGATTGAAGCCGCCCTTTTTCGATGTATTCTTTGATGCGGGTTTGAGCATTGGCATCAATTACGGGACCGACTTTCGTACCCGGCAATTCGGTGTTGCCTAAGTTCAGCGATCGCGTGGCTTCCACCAACCGCGCCAAAAACAATTCATAAATTGACTCCAGCACAATCACACGAGAGCAAGCCGAACACTTCTGACCGCTGTAGCCAAACGCCGACTGCACAACGCCCTGCACCGCTTGATCCAAATCGGCACTTTCGTCTACAATCACGGCGTTTTTGCCGCCCATCTCTGCAATCACCCGTTTCAGGTGCTTTTGCCCTGGTTGCAGTTCTGCCGCTTCTCGATAAATCCGACAGCCCACTTCCTGCGATCCGGTAAACGTAATCATATGGACATCAGGATGCCTGACCATGTGAGCGCCCACGGTGGAGCCTTTCCCTGGCACAAACTGAAACACGCCTGGGGGAAAGCCTGCTTCCAGCAAAATTTCAGCAATCTTTGCGCCAATGATCGAGGACACTTCAGCGGGTTTCAATAGAGTACAGTTACCAGCCACGAGAGAGGCGACAGTCATGCCCACGGGAATTGCTAAGGGAAAATTCCAGGGCGAGATAATTAGAGAAATGCCCCGTGGCTGATAGTGATAGCGGTTGGTTTCGCCGGGAAAGTCGTAGGCAACACCGTTGTCTAACCGCTCCATTTCATCGGCATAGTAGCGGCAAAAGTCGATCGCTTCTGACACTTCCGGATCAGCCTCTCGCACCGTTTTTCCAGTCTCCAATACCATCCAGGTAATCAATTCCTCGCGATGCTTCTCCATCAAATCGCCAGCGCGACGGAGAATATTTGCCCGTTCTGTTGCCGGAGTTTTTTTCCAGGCAGGAAACGCCGCTTTTGCCGCCGCGATCGCCTGATCTGCCTGCTCAATGCTGATCAATCCAATCTCGCCTACCACTTCACTAAAGTTCGATGGATTCAATGACTTTACTGTTGTTTCAGTGTTGACATACTCGCCATCGATCACTGGCAAATAGGTTTTGCCCAACTGTTGGCGTACTCGCTGCAACGCCTGCTGAATCTCTTGGCGATGGGTCATATCGGCATAATCCGTATCGGGAGCGTTAGGGAAAAGGTGTCGGGTGTCGGCTGTCGGCTGTCGGGGAGTATCAGTCTCTTCTTTTCTCACGGGGGCTTTTAGCAATTCCTCGACGGGGCGTTCTTCCAGATTTTGGCGCAGGAAGGAGCTATTAGCGGTGTTTTCGAGCAGCCGACGAATCAGGTAGGACATGCCAGGAATCAGTTCGCCGTAAGGACAGTACACCCGCACGCGATAGCCTTTGTCGGCGATCGCCTTTGCCAGTTTATCTGCCATGCCGTAGAGCATCTGAAACTCGACGCGGCGGGGTGGAATTTGCAACGTTTCGGCGATCGCGATCGCGTGTGCCTGCGAGCGGACGTTGTGGCTACCGATCGCGGCGTATAGATGCTCGTGGTTTTCCAGCAGCAGGCGTGTCATTGCCTCAAAGTTGGCATCCGTCGATTCCTTGTCGTTAAAAACGGGTTGCGCCCAATCTTTTTGCACTGCTTTAATGGTTTCTTGATCCCAATAGGCACCTTTGACTAGGCGCACGGTCAGTGGGGTGCCCCGCTCCTTTGCCCATTCGATCAGGTCTTTCAAATCGCCCAAACTGTCCCGTAGATAGGCTTGTAAGGTGATGCCAATATCCGAGCGATCGCGAAACTCAGGCTCCAGCAGCAGTTGTTTCAGCGTGGCTAAGGTGCTGGATTTGTACTGATATTGCTCCATATCAAAGTGAACGGCGGCACCCAATTCTTTTGCATGACGCAACAGGGTTCGAGCGCGATCGCTCACCTTTTCTTGGCTACCCTTTTCATCTAAAGGATCGAACTGGGAATAAAGCGCGGTTAACTTGATGGATACTTGCACTTTGGGTAACTCTGCTCCATCCGCACGATCAATTTGATCGACCTTCGACCAACGTGGCGACGCGTCTGTTAGCTGGTTCATCAGTTCCAAGTAGCGATCGAGATAAGATTGCGCCTCGGTTTCCGTAATTACTGCTTCACCCAACAAATCCACTGTAAAAGCCGCCCGCTCTTTTCTGAGTCGTTCAATGCTTTTCAACACTTGCTGAATCGTTTCACCCGCAATATATTTTTGCGCTAAGGTTCCTACCGCCGTGGAAACGGTCGTCGCGGCAACTTGTCCCGGCATTGAGTCAGGATTCGCAAAATTGAGCATTCCTTTCAGCGTTCCCGGAAGCTCTACCGACTCCTCGCCCAGGTATTCTTGCAGGTGACGCGCAATTTCGGCTTTGCTGCGAAGCGATGGCAGGCAATCAATGAATCGGAACAATTGCACTCGCAAGCCCGGATTGCTCATCGCCCAGCCCAGCAGCTTATCATCCCACCGCATCTGGTCGCGCATTTGGGCAAATAAAGAGCGGTTTTCTCGCGTGGCAGAAATAAGCTGACGGGCAATATCTTGGGTTTTCGCTTCGTAAGGGCTAATAGAGGCTTGCATAACCACAGCAGAACAGACTCCTAATCACAAATGACAACAGCGATCGCACCCAAATGGGTAACTAATCAGGCTTGCTGATCAATTCTAACCTGGTCAGTTCAGGTTTCAGGTGCTAAGGCATCTCTTATCTAAACGGAGAAAGGCTATGATTTAAGCCATTTTTAGTTTAGGTATTTAGGTAACAGAAGTCCTGCCAGAGATGCGATCGCCCCCTACCGCCATGCAGAGCTGTTCTATTGAAAGAAGGAAAATAGGAGCGGGATGTCATGGGCTAAATGCCTGAGTCCTTGGGTAATGGATGCAAAGCCATGCT
>QBMH01000309.1 GCA_003249025.1 Leptolyngbya sp.
CTGGCTTTTTGATACTCACTAGGCATCAGGCAAAGCAGGCTATACACTAGCCCTTGGGCGTGCTGAACGATGGTTTCCATAACCGTCAACTCAAATGATTTCTACGCCCTTTCTTTCAGATTTTCGTTCTCTTGGCAACCCCTTACTGAAACTGGTGCAAGATCTGAGCTAACCCAGTACACTATGCAAACGGCAATTCGTTGATAATAAATCGACACCACTGCATAACCCTTTTGGATCGGGAGTCTCATTCACTATGACAGCAAGGTTTAACCGACGCTACTTTCTGGTCACTGGCTCCGCTGCCCTGACCGGAAGCGTATTTCTCAAAGCTTGCTCCAATACCCCCACCCCTTCAACAACCGCTTCTCCGGCTGCAACTTCGGCAGTGAAACCGATTAAGGCGGCGATCGTCTTACCCGGCGTGATTACCGATAAAGCCTGGAATCAGGCAGGCTACGGGGGGTTAACCGAAATTAAAACAAACTTAGGTGTCGAAACCGCCTATGTGGAAAAAATTGGTCAGGCAGAGCAGGCAGAAGCGCTTTCAGACTTTGCCCGACGCGGGTTTAACCTGATCTATGCCCACGGTGGACAGTTTGATGCGGCGGTTAAGCAAGTGGCGACTCAATTTCCTAACACGTTTTTTGTCGGCGTAAATGGGGCTGCAACGGGCGCTAATATTGCTTCTCTACAGATTGATCATTTGCAGGCGAGCTATCTGTGCGGCATTATTGCGGCAACCTTGAGTAAATCTAAAAAGATTGCTTATCTCGCAGGTCAGGAATTTCAGGCAACGCAGGAGGAACTGCGCGGTTTACTGTTGGGTGCCCAATCCGTTGATCCAAAAATTCAGGTGACTTCATCCTTCACGGGAGACTGGAACGATGCTGCCAAGGCAAAGGAAGCGGCTGAAGCATTGATTTCGGCAGGAGCAGATGTGGTTTATCAATGGTTGGATAATGCCGCTGCTACAGTGCTGCAAACCGCTGAGGCTAAAGGGGTTTTCGCCTTTGGTAATACCGTCGATCAATTGGATCTTGCGCCGAAAGCAGTGTTGACCAGTGCCGTGAAGCGAATTAACTTGGCGATCGCCAAACTCGCAGACCTTGCCTCCAAAAACGAACTGAAGGGTGAGGTTTACACTCTTGGTTTAGAAGAATCCAAAATCCTGTACTTAGGCAAATTCGGTACGGCGGTTCCTGCCGAGTTGCAAGCCAAAGTGAAAAAGACTGAAGATGCAATTCTGGCAAAAAAAATCACCTTTGAAAGTTGCCAGGAGAGCGGTAAAGAAACTCGTTGCGTTAAAGGATCAGCCTAGAAAATGGCGAGGGGCGTGAGTCCTTTGGATTGGCTTCGCCAACGCGGAACGTCCCCGCAGAAGATATGGCGAATGGCGAACGATTCGGCTTAGCACTTCCTCACTCGCGCCCGAAACCTGACACCCGTTCGCGTAGCGTCTCCGAAGGAGTTAACCCGAAACCCCATGTCTTCCTATCTCCGCCTCGACGCAATCACCAAGCAATTTGGGTCATTTGTTGCCAATGATGCCATCACCATGGAGGTTCAATCCGGCTCCATCCATGCGCTGCTGGGGGAAAATGGGGCGGGTAAAACCACGCTGATGAATATCCTATGTGGACTGTATCGCCCCACATCGGGACAGATTTATTTGCAGGAAAACCCCGTCACCATCGCTTCGCCTACGGCGGCAATTCACCAGGGCATCGGCATGATTCATCAACATTTCATGCTGGTGCCCCAGCTGTCGGTGACCGAAAATATCATCTTGGGGACTGAGTTTTCGCTGAAGCTCAATATCCAGCAAAAAGCGGCAGAAATTGCGGCAATGGCGGAGAGTTATGGATTGGCGGTAGATCCGTTGGCACTGGTTGAAGATTTGCCTGTGGGTGCCCAGCAACGGGTAGAAATTTTGAAAGCGCTGTACCGTAAGGCGAGATTGCTGATTTTGGATGAGCCGACGGCGGTGCTGACTCCACCGGAAATTGAGCGGTTTTTCGCGGTGCTACGACAGTTAGCAGCGGGTCATCACACGATTATTTTTATTAGCCACAAGCTAGAAGAAGTGATGAGCCTATGCGATCGCGTCACGGTTTTGCAGCGGGGCAAAGTAGTCGCAACAGTGGAAACAGCCGATACTAATCCGCGTCAACTTGCCAAACTGATGGTAGGGCGAGACGTGTTACTACAACGGCAGCCAGCAACCCAAACAGTGGGCGCGATCGTGCTGGCAGCCGATAGTCTCCAGGTACAGGATGATCGCGGATTGCCAGCGATTCAAGACCTTTCCTTTCAGATCCATGCTGGGGAAATTTTGGGAATTGCAGGCGTGGATGGCAACGGACAGCGGGAACTGGCAGACGCGATCGCGGGATTGCGTCCCATCACCCAAGGTAACCTCAGTTTAAACGGCAATACCATCACTCATTGGACGGCACAGCAACAAATCAAGCATCTAAAACTCGGCTATATTCCCGAAGATCGGCAAAAAATGGGCTTGATTATGCCGTTCTCGATCGCCCGCAATTTGATTTTGAAAGCATTCAAAAATTTGCCGTTTTGTCGGCGGTGGCTGTTGCAATTCTCCATCATCGACTCGAATGCCACCGATGCGATTCAGGCATTCGATATTCGGGCTACGAGCGGTAAGCGGCGAGTCAATCAGCTATCGGGCGGCAATCAACAAAAGGTCGTGCTAGCGCGAGAACTCTCTGGACAACCGATCGTTATCATTGCAATGCAGCCCACGCGAGGTTTAGATGTGGGCGCAACAGACTATGTGCAAAAAGCATTGCTAGCAGAGCGTGATCGCGGGGCAGCAATTCTCTACATCTCAACGGAACTGGAAGAAGTGATGAATATAAGCGATCGCGTTGCTATTCTCTACAGCGGTCGCTTTGTGGATGTTTTGGACGCTCAAACTGCCACGGTTGAACAGATTGGCTTGCTGATGGCAGGCGGGACAACCCATTAAGCAGATTTTTGAAGAATATCGAGCAACTCTCGCCATTCTGCCAAAGGACGTTCCCAGTGCTCTTCCCATTTTTGCGCTAAGAGCGGCTGAGCACTCATTCCCATTCGATATCCAGAAGCAAGGCGATCGAGGACTGCATCAAGCTGATCGGGAGTATTAAACAGGGCTTTCAACAACCCGCCACAAACCAACACCGCTGCCATGGTTCGCCGAGTTTGCGCCAATTCAAACGCCTTTAAGCCAAGTTCACCCGCTACGTTTGTGTCAAATCCTGCCACAATATGCCAAACATCATGGGTTTGACGCATCCGCAACAGAACATAGCTCACATCATCCACTACATCAATGGGGCGATAGAAGTTGGGATTAAAACCCGCATCGCGAATGTAACGGGCATAAATATAGCCCAAAGAGTCAACTGGCAGTTGGGCAAGAGCCTCTAAATTCAGTGGTGGCGGCAAATAACGCTCGGCAATTAAACGGGCAACCGCTGGATCTTTTTGCACAAATGCGATCGCGGCTTGGGTAGCTTTGGTGTGCCGCAATCCATCTTCAATGTCATACACTGACTCGGTTTTCTCTGGATTTCGCACCAAGGTCAACGCACCTTTGAGCGTGCTGAGAAAATCAATATTTAACTGCGATCGATAACCAAACATACAAGTCGTCTACATCTGAATCGGTTCACTTACACTCATTATTACTGACAAACTCTTCATCGACACTGTTGCAGCTTAATTGCAGTTTAGTTTACTTGCCAATGGTCGATCGCACTCCGCTTGCTATACCCATCCGCTATCAACTTTCGTTACCAAATATAAACCAAACGACAAGGACAATAATTCAGTCAAACAATATCACTCCTTCAGATAGAGAAAGTTTTACTTATTCTCTTGTATAAACAGTTTAAAGAGCACTTTAAAGCATCTAAAAAGCTATTGCCGACTGTCTTTTAGCGCTTTTTCAAACGATCTACCTAAACATGTTTGTATTATTTCTTGGGAGAGCGAATTATGTCTTACACTGATCGACCCGTTGACCGACCCATTGACTACGTTGCAGAACGTCCCATGGCGATCTCCACTGCTGAATATAACGATCTCGTCCGTTGGGGTCCAATTTTCGCCGGATTGGTGATTGCGCTCAGTACTCAACTAATTTTGAGTGCTTTGGGTGCAGCGATCGGACTAACAGGAATTGCAGGTTCCGATGCGCCTCGCTCTAATGCAGTTGGTGTTGGCACTGCTGTAGGGATTTGGTCAATTATCAGTTTATTCATCTCATTGTTTATTGGGGGGTGGGTTACCACTCGGTCTTGTGGGGCAATGAATAAGAACACAGCATTGCTGAATGGAGCTATCTTGTGGGCAACCACTTTAGCAATTAGTGCTTGGTTGCTTTCTAGCGGCGTTTCCGGTGCTTTTGGTGTCGCAGCTTCCAATGCTGGCGAAATTATCAATCAAGTTCAACAGGGTGGTGTTAATGTTCCAAACGCAACCCCTGGCAATGTACCCAATGTTACCGCTCAACAAACGCAAGATATTGCGGGTAATGCAGCTAAAGTTGGCTGGTCATTTGCTCTAGGATCTCTGCTGGGTCTAGTGGCTTCTCTGCTGGGGGCTTCTGCGGGTGCCCGTCGTCCTCGCGTTTCAACCACGAATATGCTCTAGCCCTGAAAGATGCGATCGCGTGAATTGACTTGTTGATGTGGGTGTTGATATCGTTCGTTTCGAGCCTTGGCAAAGAAACGAACGATATTCTTCGTTTGATATAGCTATAAGCACTTTGATTAGAAAAAATGGTTGTGCCTCAAAGAATAGTGGGGTAAGTCATTAGATCGTGCCATATCCAAGGTTCTAGCGCTAATCCTGCTCGTTGAGCTGCGGTGGTTTTGAATCGACTATGCTGCCAGATCCAGTTGAAATAACCCACGACTAATCGGGTTGTGACCTTAGTTTGTTCCCAGAGCTTCCCAAACTTATTTTGTCTACGATGCCACCGTCCTGTTTGTTGTCTAAT
>QBMH01000030.1:0-8686 GCA_003249025.1 Leptolyngbya sp.
TCCATTGAACTTGCGTTATCTTTTTCTCATCCTATTCTATTTCCGATTAAGTCTATTATTAGAGAGAAACTTTCTGTATAAATACTCTAGAGGGAGAGATGGGCAGAAAGTTTCCGACTATTGCTCCTACATTAGCCTGGAATTTTCTGAATATCCTATCAATAGGGGCGATCGCCCCATTCCTGCTGCACAACATCAGTTGGAATTTCAAGAAATAAAACTTTTAACCAGAGAGACGAGTTTAGCCAAGAAATCTGCGGTGTAACCGCGATCGCTAGACAAAACCCGCCCCCTACCAATCCTGAAACCTGAAACCTAATCCTTACGCCTGTGCAAGTTGCAAGACCGCAGTGCCTAAGCCTGCACCCATTTCTTTAGGAGAAATTTTGCCGTCGTGGTCTTCATCCAACGCATCGAAAACCGCATCAGTGCCCAGCCATTCTTCGCGGGTGATGAAGCCATCGCCGTCTAAGTCATAGGCGTGGAAAATATCATCAGCAACATGGTTTAGTGTGCCACCCGCTTCGAGTTGAGAGAGGCGAGATTCTAGCAGTTGCTCCAAGGCTTCTAGGGCTTTGGTAAAGCCTTTGATACCTTCATCTAGCTTGTCGGTTGCCATGCGGTCTTCGGCGTGCATTTGGTCGAAGGTTGCCTTGTCGATCGCAAGTTTCTCGATATCCAAGGTGGCGGCTTTGGCGGGGTCTAAACGGCGGGGTAATTCGGCTTCGGTAGAATCCAGTTCTGCTAAAAGTTTTGGGGAAATGGTCAGCAGATCGCAGCCCGCCAGTTCCGTAATCTCGCCAACGCTGCGGAAGCTAGCGCCCATGACTTCGGTGTTGTAGCCAAACTTTTTGTAGTAGTTATAAATCTGGGTGACGGACTGTACGCCGGGATCTTCGGTAGGGGAGTACTCTCTGCCTGTTTGTTTGACGTGCCAATCGAGAATGCGACCCACAAAGGGCGAGATTAGGGTGGCTCCCGCTTCGGCACAGGCGATCGCCTGATGTAGCCCAAACAGCAACGTCAGGTTACAGTGAATCCCTTCTTTCTCTAGCACTTCTGCGGCTTTGATCCCTTCCCAAGTGGAGGCGATTTTGATCAAAATGCGATCGCGGGAAACGCCTGCTGCTTCATATTCTGAAATGAGATAGCGACCTTTGGCGATCGTGGCTTCAGTGTCATAGGACAACCGCGCATCCACTTCGGTGGAAACCCGCTTGGGCACAATTTCCAGAATCTTTTTGCCAAATTCTACTGCGAGGCGATCGAACGCCAGCAAAACCACATCAGCATTGCTAACATCAGCACCCGCATCCTTTCTTGCCTTTAGCAGTGTTTCATCCACAATGCTTTGATATTCAGGCATTTGAGCCGCTGCTGTGATTAAGGATGGATTAGTGGTCGCATCGCGCGGCTTAAATTTCTCGATCGCTTGAATATCGCCTGTGTCGGCAACGACCACCGTGATGTCTCTGAGTTGTTCTAGTAAAGTCTTCGCCATGTGAATCTCCTTCAAAAGCTAGTGAACAAGAGTTAAAAAAGTCTACTGACCGTTTAGCTTTTATGAATACCAAATCTTAGTCACAAGAATTGATGCTAAACGGTCTTTACTGCTACTTCAGAATTTTTTTGCTAGTGGCTTGACCTGCCGAATCGATTTCATACATCCATGGCACTGCTGTTTCTTGCTCAACTCCCGGCACCCCTTCAGGCATGGAATCTTCTAGCTTCATGATAATCGAGCGCAACGAATTACCATGAGCCGCAATCAGGACATTTTCACGATTAGAAATTCTACGCAAGCCTTTCCTTCTTCGCCATGTCTACCATCAGGTCAACCACGCGGCAGGAATAGCCCCACTCGTTGTCATACCAGGCAACGACTTTGAAAAAGTTGGAATTGAGTTCAATACTGGCTTTGGCATCAAAAATGCTGGAGCGGGGATCGGTGCGGAAGTCCATGGAAACGACTTCTTCATCGGTATAGCCTAAAATGCCCTTCAGTTCGCCATCGGCAGCCGTTTTCATGGCGGCGCAAATGTCTTTAAGGCTGGTAGCTTTTGCAGTTTTGAAGGTGAGATCAACAACGGAAACATCGGGAGTGCCGACCCGGAATGCCATGCCCGTGAGTTTGCCTTTGAGATCGGGCAAGACCAGAGCGACGGCTTTGGCGGCACCCGTGGAAGAGGGAATAATGTTTTGAGAAGCACCGCGTCCGCCGCGCCAGTCCTTTTTGCTGGGACCATCCACGGTGGGCTGGGTAGCAGTCATGGCGTGAACGGTAGTCATTAAGCCTTCGGTGATACCGAAGTTTTGATGCAGCACTTTGGCGATGGGAGCGAGGCAGTTAGTCGTACAGCTTGCATTGGAAACCACCACATCAGTTGCGGGATCGTACTCGTCGTCATTTACACCCAAAACCAAGGTTTTCACGCGATCGGGATCTTTGGTGGGCGCAGAAATAATTACCCGTTTTGCTCCGGCTTTGAGATGATTTTCGGCTCCCGCAAAATCGGTGAAGTGTCCAGTAGACTCGACCACATAATCGGCACCTAGTTTTCCCCAAGGCAACACGCTGGGATCGCGCTCTGCCATGCAGGGAATCAAGCGTCCGTTAATCACGATACCGTCTTCTTTGGCTTCGACGGTGCCTTTGAAAGTGCCGTGGGTAGAGTCATATTTGAATAGATAGGTGAGGTTGTCGGCGGGGACGAGGTCGTTGATCCCCACGATTTCCACTTCGGGATGATCGGTGGCAATCCGAGTCACGAGTCGTCCGATACGACCAAACCCATTAATCCCAACTTTGACAGTCATGAAAATAGCTCCTGATAAAGGGCGAATGCAGAATGGCGAGCGACGAACGGCGAATGGCGAATGCAGAATGTAGAATGTAGAATGTAGTACAGATGGTATTTTTGCACTCCGTAACTCATCATTCGCACTTCGTCATTCGTACTTTCTATGTAATGACTGTGGGCTGCTCCATTTGGGTGGTGGTGCGGATTTCGGCGATGTCTTCCGCGATCGCGATTAATTCTCCCAGGGCTTTTTGGGTATCTTGATTTTGCTGAGCAGGGTTGGATTCGTAGCTCTCGAAGTAGGCGCGCAGGGTGGCTCCTTGAGTGCCCGTGCCGGACAGCCTTAGCACGATGCGGGAGCCATCTGTGAAGCCGATGCGAATACCTTGGTGTTGGCTGACGCTGCCATCGACGGGATCGGTGTAGGCGAAGTCATCGCCATAGTCCACTTCGTAGGAGCCGTATTTTGTGCCTTTGAGGGTGGGAACGAGAGTGCGGAGGCGATCGACTGTGGCATGAGCGCGATCGCTGTCCACATTTTCGTAGTCATGGCGAGAATAGTAGTTGCGTCCGTAGGTGTGCCAGTGGTCATGCACAATCTCTTCAACGGACTGTTTTCGAGCCGCTACAATGTCGAGCCAGAACAGCACTGCCCACAAGCCATCTTTTTCGCGAATGTGGTTGGAACCCGTGCCAAAGCTTTCTTCACCGCAAAGGGTGACTTTATCGGCATCCATTAGATTACCGAAAAATTTCCAGCCTGTCGGGGTTTCGTAGCAGTCGATGCCGAGTTTGGCGGCAACGCGATCGCAGGCTTGGCTGGTGGGCATGGAACGGGCAACTCCAGCAATGCCATCTTTGTAGCCCGGAACCAGGGTGGCGTTTGCGGTCAGAATGGCAAGGCTATCGCTGGGAGTGACGAAGAAGTTGCGCCCCAAAATCATGTTGCGATCGCCATCGCCATCGGAAGCTGCTCCAAAATCGGGACCATCCTCTTTGAATAAAATCTCGACTAACTCGTGAGCGTACACTAGGTTGGGATCGGGGTGTCCACCGCCAAAGTCCTCTAAGGGAGTGCCGCCAATTACCGTGCCAGCGCTGGCACCCAACCGCTGCTCAAACATGGCGTGAGCATAGGGACCCGTGACGGCGTGCATGGAATCGATGCAGAGGCGAAAGTGGTCGGAAGTAAGCAGATGATGGATGCGATCGAAATCAAACAGCGACTCCATCAGCGCTTGATAGTCCGCCACCGAATCAATCACTTCCACAGTCATTTCGCCCAGTTTCGACTCACCCAACGTGTCAATATCTACATCAGGCGCATCCAAAATCTTGTAAGTGTCAATTATTTTACTCCGGGCAAACATCGCCTCAGTGACTTTCTCTGGAGCAGGTCCGCCGTTTGCCGTGTTAAATTTCACGCCAAAATCGCCATCGGGTCCACCGGGATTATGGCTGGCAGACAAAATAATGCCGCCATCAGTGTGATATTTACGAATAATGCAGGAGGTTGCCGGAGTCGATAAAATGCCGCGATGCCCCACCTTGATGGCGGCAAAACCATTTGCCGCCGCCATTTTGAGAATCACTTGAATGGCGTGACGGTTATAAAAACGCCCATCTCCGCCCAGTGCCAGAGTTTTGCCAGTGCAAGTGTCAAAGGCATCAAAAATCGATTGAATGAAATTTTCTAAATAGTGAGCCGTTTGAAAGACGGTTACCGCTTTCCGCAGACCCGATGTGCCAGGTTTCTGGTCGGGAAAGGGCGTAGTGGAAACAATATTAATCATCATGCTGGTCAATCCTCATTTTTGAGCAGTTCCTTCGCCTTTAGAAGTTCTTGCCGATGAGCCTCACTCACCGTCGGGTAGGTCAATTTCAAATCCTTTAAGGTATTACAGATAATGTCAACCACCGCAAGCCGGGTAAACCATTTATTGTCCGCAGGAATAATGTACCAGGGTGCAGAGTCGGTGCTGGTATGGTTAAAAACATCTTCATAGGCGTTCATATAGTCATTCCAAAATCCTCGCTCTTTCACGTCTCCTACATCAAACTTCCAGTTTTTTTCAGGTCGGTTAATCCGGTCTAAAAATCGCCGTTTTTGCTCCTCTTTAGACACATTCAAAAAAAACTTCACCACAACGATGCCGTTGTTCACCAGATACTTCTCAAAGTTATTAATTTCTTCAAATCGTCGCTTCCAGATGCCTTTCCCTTTAGACTCTGGGGGTAGTTTTTGAGCTGCCAGAATTTCAGGATGCACCTGTGCAACTAGCACTTCTTCGTAGTAGGAGCGGTTAAAGATGCCAATCCGCCCTCGTTCTGGCAGGGCTTTTGAGCAGCGCCACAGGTAGTCATGATCAAGCTCTTCGGCGGAAGGTGCCTTGAAACTAAAAACTTGGCAGCCTTGAGGATTGACTCCTGACATGACGTGCTTGATGGTGCTGTCTTTTCCGGCAGCATCGATCGCCTGAAAAATGATCAGCAGCGCGTAAGAATCATGGGCATAGAGCGTATCTTGATACTTTGCTAACCGCTCCTTGCCTTTCTGTAACTTTGCTAGGGCTGCTTCCTCGTTTTTATAGCCCTCCGTATCAGCCGGGTCAAAGTCCTTCTTCAGGGATATTTTGGAGCCAGGTGGAACCATCAAGCGATCGCGATTCATACCCAAAGTCTGGTAATGGACAGATCACCGCCATAATAATCGCTAATGGGGCAAAACTAAATCATCCCCTAGTCTCCTTAATGTTTTAGACTCACCGTTGCTCAAGGATTTGATCGTAGGTTTTAAGTAGATGATCAGGTTTGAGGCGGGTGATCCAGTAGCCGATATAGATCAGCAGTGCCGCCACTAGCACAATGGGGATTGCGAAAGGGAGATAGAGCGCGTGTCGCGGATTGTTATGAAACAGGCGGCTGAGGCGATCGCGAAAAATCCTCAGCTTTTCTCCAAATCCGGTTGCCGTAGCATCGCGATCGCCCTCGTTTATCTGTCCAATTAGCTGCTGCTGCCAGTAATAATCATGCCCAATCAGCAGGAACCGCCAGAAGAAATGAGAAAGTCCATCAGGTGGGGCATGGGTGGCACGGGCATTGGGATTCAGCCAAATAATCTGTCCCGCCTGTCGTAGATTTTCGCCATGCACGACGCAGTGACCGCGATAGAGCGGCAGTTCCGTTGGAATGGGATGGGCTAACAAAAACAATCGCCGAAACGCCACATTGTTGAGAAAATATTGGTGCGTTTGGGTTAGCTCTGTTTTGCCGGAATATTGCGGAAAGATGTACACCAGCGCCATTGCTGTGCCATAGGCACCCGTTCCGCGAGTCGTGGTTTCTCCTGCCACCAGTTGGATGTGATCATTTTGGCTGAACGTCGTCAAAATTGTTTCCAGCCAGTGCGGTTCATAGACGCAATCGGAATCCGCATAGACCACAACTTCCCCGGTTGCCAGTTGCGCGCCTAGCATTTTGGCTTTGTAGTAGCCTGTTGAGGGTGGAGCCGGATGGACGGTGATCCATGAGTAGCGATCGCACAACTGCTGCAACAATTCTGGCGGCGCATCTCCGCTATCAATCACCAGCACCTCATTTGCCTCCGTCGGTGACACCGTTTGATGTACTAGCGATGCCAACGAATTCACCAACCCATTTAGGTCAGCATTTGCCAAATTTTCCGTTTCCAAAATGATGGAAAAACTGGGGAAGGGCGCGATCGGCTGAGGCATAAACAACTCTCTACTGTTTCCTTACGCGCTGAGAATAGAAAGAGGCGGATTCAATGCCCTTGGAGCATTCTTTTGTGAATTCGATTAAATGGTGAGCTTGCAGCGCGATGCTGATTACCCGTTCCACTTTGCCTTTTTCCAAGGCGGGTTTTGCCATTTTCCAGAAGGTATCGCGATAGCTGCTCAACACGCCCACCCGAAAGAACAGATTTGCCATCATCACCAAGCCGCGTCGGACGTTTTCCTTATTTACTCGCGCGGCACTGCGGGGCGGCTTAATCCGGTTGGGGTAGGTATGCTCCGATTGGTAGGCAAACCGTTGATAGAGAAATTCTGGCTCGTAGGCGGTGGTGATGCAGCGTCGCCACATTTCCAGCACTTCTTCATAGGGCATCAGGAACTCTACATTAGACTCGCGCCCTTCTTCAAAGTTGAGTCGTCCGGCTGCTTCCAGTCTGCGCCAGAGGGGAGTTTTGGGCAGGGCATACAGCAGGTTAATGGTGAGGATGGGAATGTTGGAGAGGCGAATGAATTCTAAAATGCGATCGCAGGTATCCGCCGTATCCGTATCCAATCCTAAAATGATGCCTGATACCACTTCAATCCCGTAGGAGTTCATCGTGGCGATCGCTTCCAGAATAGGAATGCTGAGGTTTTGATCTTTCGCCATGGATTTCAGCGCTTCCGGCTCCGGTGTTTCAATCCCACAAAACACAGTGCCAAAATAGGCTTCTCGCATCATCTCCAGCAACTTTGGACTTTGGGCAATATTCAGCGTCGCTTCGCAGGCAAACTGCACCGGATAGCCATTTGCTTTTTGCCAATCGATTAAATGGGGCAACAGTTGCATTACGGCTCGGCGATTGCCAATAAAGTTATCATCCACAAAATAAACCGCACCGGGATTGCCCGATTCCAGCATGGCATCCAGTTCTGCAAGTAGTTGCGGCGGCGTTTTCAGACGGGGATTGTTGCCATAGAGTTCAGGAATATCGCAAAACTCGCAGTGATAGGGGCAGCCGCTAGAAAACTGCACATTGGCAATAAAGTACTGGTTGAGGTTGGTCAGATGATAGGCGGGTAGCGGAAACTCATCCAACGGCAGGCGCTCAACCGTTTGAAACCGAACTTGCTCCGTGGGGCGCTCTGCAAAAGTATCGAAGTACTCGATCATTTGATCGGTGGCATCGCCCAATTCACCCAGATGCAAAATGTCAAAATCGGGGTAATATTCTGGGCAGCCTGATGGTGATGGACCGCCCACCGCCGTTAGTTTGCCGTACCGATGCGCCAGTTCGTTAATCTGGTTGATTTGCGGCTTTTGAATATGCATCCCGCTCGTGATCACCACATCCGCCCACTGATAATCTTTTTTCTTGGCAGGCTGAATGTTTTCATCCACAAAGCGCACTTCCCAGGTTTCTGGCAAGTAGGCAGACACCAGCAACAACCCTTGGGGTGGCATAAACGCCTTCACGCCTTTCATCAATGGGTAAGCATGGTGAAAGGTGCCAAATGATCGTGCATATTTGGGGAAAATGCAGAGAATCCGTCGCTGATTTTTGGGAATATAAGGGGTGCGGTGACAACTGAGACCGGGCGCGATTACCGAATCCGGGGACGATTCAGTCGGCAATAAAGTCGCTGTCATAGAAAAATTCTCCTCACATTAGGCAGTGAATTAAGTGAGCCACCAGATGGATGTTGGGCAAATCAGGCATCAACAGATAGACCACTGATTTAATTTAACGGCATTCTCTGCCAAATGCAGGACAGCGCGACTCTCATTTCAAGGGCGATCGCGATTGCTTGCTATGAAGGTAAATCTGTCGTGCCCATCAGATAGCGATCGCATTGTTGATCCATCCTTGCCTCATCTCGGCAGAAAAGCTGCGGATCTTTACTACTTTTCTGCACAGGAATTGACGGTCAAAAAGCGGATGAAGCGGCGCTAGCAAAATGCAAAGAAGCTAAATCAGCCCCAATCTAGAAACCGAAATTGAGTCCCTAGCGAAGCGAGTGTTCATCCAGATTTACGGCTTGGTGAAACGAGAAACAGGCGTTGGAAAAAGGGCTTGGAATCCCGCTTGTCTAGCGATCGCAGGCTCTAATGTTTCATTCCAAAGGCTTTCATAATAAAAAAAGGAAACT
>QBMH01000030.1:8696-30001 GCA_003249025.1 Leptolyngbya sp.
GGAAACTCCTAACCTACGCTCTTGCGCTGCTTGAACTTGGGCTTGAATTTGCGACATTGCGACGGGCTTGTTTCTTAAACCCGCTAAGACTCCGATTCCAGTAGGAATTTTTTGCTGAGTTTCTTGAATTTCTGGACGATTAATCTGTTCTACAAAACTCTCTAAGGTTGGGCGATACACTTGCACAATCAGTTCGTCAACAATGCCACGCCGTACCCATGTGAGCCAATCTTGCAAATGGAGGCGGTAGGCTAAATCGTAATAATTGGGCGATATGGAAAAAATTGCGCTGGGCTTTTTGGCTTTGACCGCAGCCCGGAGTTTGACCATAAAGGCAGTGATTTTATCGGCTCGCCATTTTACCCATGCGGCATCTTGAGGATTCGATGGCGGCGCTTTTTTGGTTTCTTTGGTATACAGTGCTGTGGTGTAGCGATCGTAGCCAAACTCGCTAGGTAAGCTGGTGTGGTCATCAAACTGAATGCCATCTCCATCGTATTGAGTGATGATTTCTAGCACTAAATCGGTGATGAATTTTTGCACATCAGGGCGAAATGGATTAAGCCAAACTACTTCGCCTGCCGCGCTGATGGAGGTTTGACTGCCATCCAGCTTTTGGGTCAACCATTCGGGATGGTTCATCGCCAGTTCTGAGGTGGGCGGAGCCATAAAACCAAATTCAAACCAGGGAATCACCAGCAGATTTTGTTGATGAGCTTGGGCAATTAGGTCTGCCAAAATATCGTGCCCGTCTACTCCTTGATAGACAAAGGGCTGAATTTTCTCCCGTTGAGCCACGGCACTGGGATACATGACGTAACCTGCATTCCACACCACGGGATAAATCGTATTGAAGTTTAGCTGCTGAAGTTGGCTAGTAGCAGCCTGCACTTTTTGGCGATCGCGCAGGATATCCATATCGTTGCTCGTCATCCAAACGCCACGAATTTCCTGGAGCGGCTGGGTTTGCGCCGGATCACTCCGAAAGAGTCCCGTCAGACCAAATGCCAACAAAAACAGAACCAGTAAAATTGGCTGAATCCGTTTGAGTGCAGCAGAAAGCGACTTTAGACTGTGCTGGAGTGGATAGCCAATTCTCATAGAGGGGCTTGCGAATGATTGAACGCTCTTGTTTTAACGCATTTCAAGCGCGATCGCCATTGCTCACTATTAAGGTAAATCTGTGTTGCCCATTAGGTAGCGATCGCATTCTCGCGCCGCGCTACGTCCTTCGTTGATTGCCCACACCACCAAGCTTTGCCCCCGCCGACAATCTCCTGCTGCAAATACGCCCGGAATGCTGGTGATGTAGCTTGTGGGGTCAGCTTTGACATTGCTGCGGGGATCACGTTCCACACCCAACGAATCGAGCAACGGCTGTTCTGGACCCAGGAATCCCATTGCCAGCAGCACCAATTGGGCAGGCAGCACTTGCTCCGTACCAGGAATATGCTGGGGAATAAACTGACCTTTCTCGTTTCGTTCCCACTTCACTTGAACGGTGTGAATAGCTTTAATGTTACCCGTTTCGTCGCCTTCAAACTTCGTCGCCGTAGTGAGATAGCCACGGGGATCATCCCCAAAGACAGCGGCGGCTTCTTCTTGCCCATAGTCCATCCGGTAGACTTTGGGCCATTCGGGCCAAGGATTATTGGGGGCGCGAGTTAGCGGTGGCTTGTCCATAATTTCAAGCTGAATCAGGCTTTTGCAGCCATGGCGCAGAGAGGTTCCAACGCAGTCGGTGCCCGTGTCGCCGCCGCCAATGATAACCACGTCTTTGCCCGTGGCAGAAATGGGCGTGTGTGGATTCTGATCCAGCAATGCCTGAGTATTGGCGGTGAGAAAATCCATGGCGAAGTGAATGCCAGTCAGTTCTCGTCCTGGAATCGGCAAGTCGCGGGGTTTGGTGGCTCCAGTACACAGCATCACCGAGTCATACTCTCTCAGCAGTTGCTCAACGGGCAGGTCTTTGCCGATTTCCGTGTTGCACTGGAAGGTTACGCCTTCGTCTTCTAAGAGTTTGAGGCGACGCTGGACGATCGCTTCTTTTTCTAGCTTCATGTTAGGAATGCCATACATCAGCAATCCACCGGGGCGATCGGCGCGTTCAAACACTGTCACCCAATGCCCAGCCTTATTCAATTGGTCGGCGGCAGACAATCCCGCTGGACCCGACCCAATCACGGCAACTTTTTTGCCTGTACGTTTGCTGGGTGGATTGGGCGTAATCCAGCCTTCATCCCACCCTTTATCGACGATGGAGCATTCAATATTTTTGATGGTGACGGGCGGATTGGTGATGCCCAAAACGCAGGAACCTTCGCAGGGAGCGGGACAAACTCGACCCGTGAATTCGGGGAAGTTGTTGGTTTTGTGCAGGCGATCGAGGGCTTCATGCCACAATCCGCGATACACCAGGTCATTCCATTCAGGAATCAGGTTGTTGATTGGGCAACCGCTTGCCATGCCGCTGATGATGGTGCCTGTATGGCAAAAGGGAGTGCCGCAATCCATGCAGCGGGCACCCTGGTCACGAAGTTTGTCTTCTGGCAGGTGTCGATGGATCTCGCTCCAGTCGTGGATGCGATCGCTCGGTGCGCGATCGTCGGGCAGTTCCCGTACGTATTCAATAAAGCCCGTTGGTTTTCCCATGATGATGTCCCAAAGATAAAAATAGTTTAGATGAGCAAAAATGATTTAGCTAACACGGGGCAGCGATCGCACCGATAAAATTTCGTCAGACTCTAGGGCTTTCACAGCCGATATTGGAACTGCCACGACTGCGATCGATTCGCCGACTGCATTAAACACTTCTAAACAACATCCCTGTTCGCCCCCTGTTGGATGGGGCATGAAGTCGATTAATACGGCAATATCCCCGGTTTTGAGATTGTCTTCTGGCACATCACGAGTAAGCGCAACTTCCTGATATAGCTTAAGCATCTTTGCGTGACTCCTTAAACGGTTTGAGAGTTACAAACTGAAATTTATGATCAATTCTTCGTTGTATCCAAATGGCAGTAACGGTTAAACATTCCCCATTTATCCCGACTATTTCTCCATCAACCCGATAAAAAGTCCCATACTCATTAATTCCATCTTCTATCGCTTTCGCAGAATCAATTAATTGCTGAATTGCCACTTTTAATGCGTCTGGGTTTTGTTCTGTAAATCCTGCTGCTGCCAAAAACTTTGACTTATCATTTCGTGGTTTGTATATCAATAAGTAAGAAGTTAGTTTTTGATCAGGAATGTCTGCATCAGATGGAATCTTCATACCTATCCAATAACATTGAGATCGCCCGGTGCGCGATCGTCCGGCAATTCCCGCACATATTCAATAAAGCCCGTTGGTTTTCCCATAATGATGTCTCAGTTAAAGTTGTGTTGAGAAAAATAATGTTTTACTGGCAGGTCAAAGCAAGTCAGCTTTTATCCCTTTTTCTGCTCTCTCAAGCTGTGAATCTTGCCAACTTGCATAAGATTGATTTGCATCTTTGACTTGCCAAGTTGTTCGTCCGTTCAGGGATAAACCACCCACTATGCAGGCAGCAGCACTTGGACTTGTTAAAGGTAAATCTTGCGTCAGTTTCCAGCAGTCGGAATTATCAGAACTTACTAATCTTCCATCCTCCAGAAGTTGAGAGCGAAGTTGTCTGTATGAGCTAGGTAAACTAGATGTCTCTTCTTTGCAAAGGGTCGAGGCTTTAAGAATAATGAACTCATCATTCACTTCTTGTGCGTACGCTGTAGCTTTTTTGTAGTTCATGTAAAAGATAGGCGATTCATGGCTGATAGCTTCAGTCGATTCTTGATCTTGCAGTGGTAGCAATGGCTTAGAAAATGAAAGACCCAAAACAGGAAGCAACATCTGCACCTGTTCAAGAAAATATTCCATGTCAGCTATATCAGGTTCGGGAAGTCGAGGTATATCTGGGTTAGTTCCATTGATAATCTTTGAACGCTGGGCTTGAACTGCTAACGAAATTAAGCGGCTCTCTAGATAACGAACATGGGCTTTAGTCAGATTGTCATCTTTGCTAGTAATGACGATAGTACGACTCCAAAAACCTTTGGCTTGGTCTTTACTATGTTGAATTAGCCTCTCCCACACACTATCGCTTTCCCCAATATAAATAGCTTCAGGAAGGGTAGAACTTTCTGGATTATCCCCAGCCAAAATGTATATACCTGTTCGTCTTATTTCACTACGAATTGCTAAGTCTGCTAACTGTGCTCTGGGTGCGACTGTAACTATACCTGTCCAATTCATAATCTCAACGGTCATTATTCCACCAGGAATACCGTCAACAAGATACATTCTGACCGTTCTACCCTTCATTTACCGATTGCTTTTCCTGCGAAGTTTTGACTGTAGCTAGCAATTGCAATCAGCTTCCGCCGATGCGGGCTACGTCGCGGATGTTGGCTTCAAAAGCGGCGGTGAGGGCATCGTCGCCGCTGAGTCCAGAGGCGATCGCGTCTGCAATTGCCTGTAACACCCGTTTGTAATCCTTGGGCATCACCTTGATGAATTGGGGCACCATTGCTTCCCAGTTGGCGATCACTTGGGTCGCTTTGGGGCTACCCGTATAATCAATGTGTTGCTGGATCAACTGGCGCAGGTCGGCAATTTCTTCTGGGTCAGATAGGGTTTCCAAGCCCACCATTTGTTGATTACAGCGGGTGGCAAAGTCGCCTGATTCATCCAAAATGTAGGCAACTCCGCCGCTCATGCCAGCAGCAAAATTGCGTCCGGTTTCACCCAAAATCACCACTTTGCCGCCTGTCATATATTCGCAGCCGTGATCACCTACGCCTTCCACTACAGTGTTTACGCCAGAATTGCGAACGCAAAAGCGTTCTCCGGCAATGCCGTTGATATACACTTCACCGGAGGTTGCGCCATACAATACCACGTTGCCCACAATGATGTTCTCTGCTGCCGTAAACGTGGAAACTTTGGGTGGATAGAGGATGATTTTGCCGCCGCTCAATCCTTTGCCCAGATAGTCGTTGGCATCGCCTTCCAGTTCTAGGGTGATCCCCGCTGGCACAAAGGCTCCAAAGCTTTGTCCGGCGCTGCCTTGAAAGTGGAGATGGATGGTGTCATCGGGCAATCCTTCCCAGTGGCGTTTGGTGATTTCATTGCCCAGGATGGTGCCCACGACGCGGTTGACGTTGGTGATGGGTAAGGTGGCAGTGACTTTTTCGCCTCGCTCGATCGCCGGTTGGCAAAGCTCCAACAGTTTGGTCATATCGATAGATTTTTCCAGCCCGTGATCCTGGGGAATCTGGCAGTAAAGCCCCACGTCTGCTGAAACCTGGGGTTGATACAGGATTTTGGAGAAATCCAATCCTTTTGCTTTCCAGTGAGCGATCGCGTGTTGGGGTTCCAAAACATCCGTGCGACCCACCATTTCATTTAAGGTACGGAAACCCAGTTGCGCCATCAATTCCCGGACTTCCTGAGCAATAAAGGTCATGAAGTTGACGGTATAGGCAGGATCGCCGGTAAATTTTGCCCGCAGTTGGGGATCTTGGGTGGCAACTCCCACGGGACAGGTGTTGAGATGACAGACGCGCATCATGATGCAGCCGAGAGTGACGAGGGGAGCCGTGGCAAAGCCAAATTCCTCAGCCCCCAGCAGGGCGGCAATCACCACGTCGCGCCCGGTTTTCATCTGTCCATCGGTTTCAACCACGATGCGCGATCGCAGATTGTTTAGCACCAAGGTCTGATGGGTTTCGGCTAAGCCTAGTTCCCAGGGCAATCCGGCGTGTTTGATCGAGGTTTGGGGCGAGGCTCCCGTACCGCCATCATAGCCAGAGATCAGCACGACATCGGCATGGGCTTTGGCAACCCCAGCGGCGATCGTGCCCACCCCAATTTCTGAGACGAGCTTGACGCTAATCCGGGCGGCTCGGTTGGCATTTTTCAGATCGTGGATCAGTTCTGCCAGGTCTTCAATCGAGTAAATATCGTGGTGCGGTGGTGGCGAAATCAGCCCCACACCAGGAGTGGAATGGCGGACTTTGGCAATCCAGGGATAGACTTTTTTGCCGGGAAGTTGACCGCCTTCACCGGGTTTTGCGCCCTGTGCCATTTTGATTTGCAGTTCTCGCGCCTGCGATAAATAGAGACTGGTCACGCCAAACCGACCGGAGGCAACTTGCTTAATGGCGCTGTTTTTTGAGTCGCCCTGATCGTTTGTCCAGGTATAGCGATCGGGATCTTCACCGCCTTCGCCTGTGTTAGATTTGCCGCCAATTCGGTTCATGGCGATCGCCAAGGCTTCGTGTGCCTCCTGGGAAATTGAGCCGTAGCTCATTGCGCCCGTTTTAAACCGTTTCACAATCGCTTCCACCGATTCCACTTCTTCAATCGGCACGGGTTGGCGGGTTTTGAAAGCAAGCAATCCTCGCAGGGTGAAGTGCTTCTGGTTTTGCTCGTTGACCAAGGCGGCGTATTGTTTATACAACTCGTAATTGCCGTCTCGGACTGCCTGTTGCAGCGTGTGGATCACTTGGGGACTGAACAAATGCGCCTCGCCTTCTTTGCGCCATTGATATTCGCCGCCCACATCCAGCGTATGCCCGTTGACTTCGCGATCGGGGAACGCGTGATGATGACGGGCGATCGCTTCTTGGGCAATCACGTTCAGATCCGCCCCTTCAATCCGGGATGCCGTCCAGGTGAAATAGCGATCAATCACCGATTGATTTAGCCCGATCGCCTCAAAAATTTGGGCACCGCGATAGCTCTGAATCGTGGAAATACCAATTTTAGACGCAACTTTGACCACGCCTTTGGTTGCCGCTTTGATGTAGTTTTTGCAGGCAGTGGCATAGTCCAGATTGACCAACAAGCCTTCCTGGATCATGTCGGCGATCGTCTCAAAGGCAAGGTAGGGATTAATCGCGCCGCAGCCGTAGCCAATCAGGGTAGCGTAGTGATGCACCTCGCGGGGTTCGCCCGATTCCAGTACCAGACCTACGCGGGTGCGAGTGCCTGCCCGAATCAGATGGTGATGCAGTCCGGCAACGGCTAGCAGTGCAGGAATGGGAGCATGATCTGGATCAATGGCGCGATCGCTGAGAATTAGAATATTAACCCCCGTGGCGATCGCCTGATCCGCCGCCGCTGTCATCTCCTGGATTGCCTGTTCCAGACCTGCTACGCCCTCTTTGGGGTTAAACAGAATCGGCAGAGTCACAGACTTGAAACCCGCTTGATCAATCTGCTGGAGCTTGCCTAGCTCCTGATTGCTCAGAATGGGTGTTTTAAGCTCAATTAAACGGCAACTTTCTGGCTCTGGTTTTAACAGGTTGCGCTCTGAGCCGATGGTGGTTTCCGCCGAAGTGATAATTTCCTCCCGAATCGAGTCAATCGGGGGATTCGTCACTTGAGCAAAGAGTTGCTGGAAATAGTCATAGAGCAACTTTGGACGATCAGACAACACGGCTAGGGGCGTATCGGCACCCATTGCCCCGATCGCTTCCACGCCATCCCGCGCCATGGGAGTAACCAACAGCCGCAAGTCCTCAAAAGTGTAGCCAAAGGTGGTTTGTCGTTGAATCAGGGGAGCCGTGAACGGGATTTCTGCGGGTGCGGGCGCGTCTTTAAGCGATGCCAAGGACACCATATGTTGGTTCAGCCACTCTCCATAGGGCTGCTCTGTGGCAACTTGCTGCTTAATTTCTTCATCTGCAACAATGCGCCCCTGCGCCGTATCCACTAAAAACATCCGCCCTGGTTGCAGTCGCCCCTTAAAGGCAATCCGCTCCGGCGCGATCGGCAACACGCCTGCTTCCGATGCCATGATTACCAAGTCGTCTTTGGTGACGTAATAGCGCGAGGGACGTAAGCCATTGCGATCGAGGACTGCACCCATGATCGTGCCATCGGTAAACGCGATCGAGGCGGGACCATCCCAGGGTTCCATCAGGCAGGAATGATACTTATAAAACGCCTTCTTCTCCTCGCTCATGGATTCATGCGCCGTCCAAGGTTCTGGCACCATCATCATCATGGCGTGGGGCAAGGAACGACCAGCCAGCACCAACAGTTCCAGGGCATTGTCAAAAATCAGGGAATCACTGCCGTCAATATTGATCACCGGCTGTGCTTTTTTCAGATCATCGCCAAAAAGCTCAGATTCAAACAACGATTGGCGGGCGTGCATCCAGTTAATATTGCCGCGCAGGGTGTTGATTTCGCCATTGTGGGCAATGTAGCGATAGGGATGCGATCGCTCCCAGCTTGGAAACGTGTTGGTGCTAAAGCGAGAATGCACCAGCGCCAAGGCACTCTCCATATCAGGATCATGCAGTTCGGGATAATACTGTCCCACCTGCACGGGCATCAGCATTCCTTTATAGACAATCGTTCGACAGGACAGGCTCGACGGATACCAGTAGGAATCAATTTGAGTCGCCCGAATCATGGAGTGCGATCGCTTGCGGATGATATACAGCTTGCGCTCAAACGCCAAATCGTCAGTCAATTCAGGCGATCGCCCAATAAACACCTGCTGCATAAACGGCTCACTCGCCTTTGCCGTGTTGCCCAAAGATGAATGATCGGTCGGAACGTCCCGCCAACCCAAAACCTGCTGCCCTTCCTCGGTCACAATGGTTTCAAAGATCCGCCGACTCGCTTCTCGCTGAGCGCGATCGGGCGCAGCATAGATCATCCCAACGCCATAGCTGCCTACTTCAGGCAAGCTAATTCCTTCTGCCGCCATTGCCTTTTGCAAAAACTTGTGGGGAATCTGCATCAACAGCCCTGCCCCGTCTCCTGTATTGGTTTCAGCCCCACACGCTCCGCGATGGTCAATATTTAACAAAATTGTCAGCGCTTGCTCAACAATTTCGTGAGACTTCTGACCCGTTCTGTGAACGATGAAACCAACGCCACAGGCATCATGTTCAAACTGCGGATCATACAAACCCTGTTTTGGAGGCATTCCGTTGCTATTCATTCAATTACGACCCAATCAAGTGGCAGGAGGAGACTATCAATCTACTACTTAAATGACTGAGAAAGTAGTAGCAGAGCGCATCAATCCACACAAATATCCTGATAAAGAATGCTCTCTAACTTCATATTTAAGAAAATCAATCGATCTCTTTGGTGATTTTTCCTGGTTTTTAAGGTGAAGTCTCAGAAAAATTTAGCAATCAATAAAGAAAGCAGTTTATAGACCAATCGAAACAAGGTCGTGAGAGCGATCGCCAATAGTCCTGCCATCACCGCCACAGCGATCGCCGTTAGCCAAGGACTGCCAATCAAAGGAGCGATCGCCAGCCGTTTCAACCACGACAGCACAAACACACCGCCCACACTCAGCACGGCAATAATTACCAAATCCACCCGTTCAATAATCCGGCGCGACTGGGCAAGAATCAGACCCGCCAGCAGCAACAGCCAAAAACCACCGCTAATGAAGGTGGTGCCCAACACGCTGATCAGGGCGATCGCTAGCAGCCCTGCCTCAAAGCCAGTAAATCCAGCATTTGCCAGTAGCTCCAAAATGGGAAAGGGGGCGATTCCCTTTGGGATCGTGGAACGAATCGCCGGACGAGGTGCAACGGGCGCAATCGGTTGAGGCTGAGCAGGCTGAATCGGCGCAGGCTGATTTGGGATGGGAACCGCTGGAAATACCGTAGGCAACGGCGATGAAACTGCAATAGGAGTGGGCTGTGGAGCAGTTTGTTTAAGCGGGGTGGAGGGTAAAACAGACGACCCAAACGATCCGCCATCCAGTGCAGCTAGCGTTTCAGCCGCAGATTGGTAGCGCTGACTGGGTGCTGAGCGCAACATCCGATCCAAAATGTTGGCTAGGCGATCGCTGATGGAGCAGTGCGATCGCCATCGCCAAGTATTGCTATAGGTATCCAGTAATTCACTGGGCTGCTTGTTGGTCAGCAACATCAGACAAGTGACTGCCAAAGCATACAAATCGCTGGATGGATACACCTCTCCGCCTGCCATCTGCTCCGGTGGCGCAAATCCTTCAGAATAAATTCCGGTTGATTTGACCCCGGCTTTGGTTGCCTGTCGCACCGCGCCAAAATCGAGTAGATAAATATGTCCGTTGCGATGCCGCATAATGTTAGACGGTTTGATATCTCGATGGATGGAGCCATTTTCATGGACAAATTGCAGTACTTTGAGAATTTCTTGCAGCACATTTGAGAGGTTATCTTCAGAAAATGCGCCAGTTTTCTCCAGTTCTTGCTCCATGGTCTGTCCATCGATATATTCCTGCACCAAGTAGAAAAATCGATCATCTTTACTCGCTTGAGAACTGGGCACTGCTAATTCAAAGAAGGCAAACAAATCAGGAATTTGTGGATGGGCATTGCCTAAATCTTCTAGTGCCTCGGCTTCTCGCTCAAATAAATCTTGGGCAATTTGCAGTTGCTTGGGGCTGAGGGTGTTGGCAGGTTGAAATTGCTTGACAACACAGCGACGCAGACCCGGAGTATAGCGATCGCGCGCCAAAAAAGCGGCTCCAAACCCGCCTTGCCCCAGCAATTTCTGTGGTAAATAGCGCCCTACCAAGATCAACGGCATGCCGCAATTGGTGCAAAATTTCTGCTGAACTGCTTTTAGGGTTGCAGGATCATCCAGATCGGTAAAAAAATTCTCAGGTCTGCGGCAACCTGGACGAGTGCAATAGAGATCCATAGACGTTACACATCAATATCCGATCCTACCCGTGCAACATGCTCCAAACTAGGCGTGATCGCGGGAATCGACTCCGTATGGGCGATCGTATATCGCTGTAGTTCCGCTGTGTAAGAGGCAAACTTTGGCAAAATTTCTTTACAAAACGCCTCTGCCGCCTTAGAACGATACCGATTGGGGTTAATAATCACTGATAGCATCCGTTTGACGATCACATCCTCGATCTTTGCCCGATGCAGCACCCCCATTTGCAGTTCCTTCTCGATCGCCGAGATGGAGACAAATGCCGCACCTAACCCTGCCTGCACCGCATTCTTGATTGCCTCAATTGAATTAAGCTCCATTTCAATTCGCAAACTACGCGTTTCAATGCCACAGCGGGTTAGCACTTGATCAATCACTTTCCGAATAGTGGACTGAGAATCCAACGCAATGAACTGAAGCTGATAAAGATCATCTTTTTGGATGATTTCTTTTCTCGCCAGAGCATGTCCAATGGGCAAAATAAGTGCGAGTTCATCTTCTGCATAGGGAATAATTTCTAGAGAGTCTTGCAGTTCAGGAGAAATTTCACCTCCAATGATCGCTAGATCGATTTGTCCATTGGCAACACTCCAGGAGGTACGCCGGGTTGAATGCACATGAAGTTGCACTGCCACATCAGGATATTTTTGCCGAAACATGCCAATCATGCGGGGCAGCAAATAGGTTCCGGTGGTTTGGCTGGCTCCGACAATTAAGGTTCCACCTTGCAAATTTTGCAAATCTTCAATTGCCCGACAGGTTTCTTGACAGAGCGTCAAGATTTTTTCCCCATAGCTCAGCAACAGATGTCCAGCTTCGGTTAGCTGCGCTCGTCTGCCGCCTCGATCAAACAAGGGTACATCCAACTGACGTTCTAGGTTTTGTACTTGTAAACTAACGGCTGGTTGAGAGACATAAAGGCTATCGGCAGCCCGTTTAAAGCTTCCCTCAGCCGCGATCGCTTTGAGAATACGAAGTTGATCCAAGGTAAAAGGAAGGTCAGACATACAGCTAAACCTGAAGATGGAAAAGAGTCAAAGGATTTACCTATCAGATACAGCCAAATTATGATGATAAATATCAAATCATTTCAAGGCTTCTAAGACCAAAACCGTAGCATAGATAAACTGTGAAATAATTTGTGGAACCTCTAAGCCTTGAATTAGGCACATGATTGTATCAAAACGTAAAAAGAATATATGACACAGGAAGTTATACAGGACTTTCTGAATTTACCAGGAATTGCGGGTCTTGCTCTCATAGATAAGCGATCCCGCCCCTATTTCTGTGGAATTGATCACGCTTTAAACTACCAACAAAAAGAAGCCTTAGCTCAGGGTATTTTGCAAGTTGTTGACACCATTCCTGATGGGTTTGAATCGTTTAAATTTCAATTTGCCAACTATCAAGTTCATATTCATAAGCTGAATCCAGGCATGATTTTACTGGTTTTGACTAAAAATGGCTTGATTTATTCTGCATACAAACAATCTGTCAAAACCTTAACGATCGCCCTGCGTGAAAACCCAGCAGATGCGATCGCTACCTTTCGCCTGTTAACGGGCACCACCACGCTGCCAGGATTAAACAATCCCAGAGCCAACATCACCCGAAATCCTACTTCAACTCAAACAGTTTTCCACGCTTCAGCTTCCCCTGTTGACACTGAAATAGAGCCAGTCCCTTCAAACGGCGATCGCCCGGTTGTCCAGTTGTCTTCCTCGTCTAGTGACATTACCCTCCGCGACCTTTTGACCGCTTTGAATACTCTTAGCCAAGTGACAACGCAATATCTAGGTATTCATGTGGTTGTTAACTATTGGAAATCAACGCGTCCCAGCCATGACTGGCTCAAACAATTTCAACTTGAGCGATCGGGGCAATTTAGCTTAACCAACGCAACCTCCCCATCTTTACAAAAATTAGTCAGCCCTCAAGAACTCCTCTGGATTCAAGAATGGGTCGCCGCCTTTGTCACTCGTTGTTCACAGGTAATCCGCGATTTTCCATCCTTAATTAATCAAAAAGTTTTAACAAATGAACAAAAAGCCTTACTTTTGGGCTGACTGGAGAAAGGGGGCAGGGTCTGGAATCTGAAACCCGAAACCCGAAACCCGAAACCTCTTCATTCCCCTATCTCCCCTTACTTTCATGGCTAAAATCGTTCGGCTTGAACCCATTTCTCAGGACTCTTCTGTTGAAACGAATGGCAATCTATTATCGATTCTGATTAACAAAGATCTCGATGTTTTAAAGGAGTGTGGTGGGCGCGGCATGTGTGCCACCTGTCATGTGTATGTGAAAAGTGGCATGGAGGGACTCTCTCCTGTGAATCGGCGAGAGCAGCGCACACTAGAAGTGATTACCACCTGTAAGCCAAATTCTCGGTTAGCGTGTCAAGCGCGAGTTTTGAACAATGGCGTGGTAGTAGAACTGCCGCCAGGGATGTATATCAATTCAATTAAGGATATTGAAGCGCTGATTGGTCGTCGGGCTGAACAAGATTTGCTCCACCCGATCACAGGTCAGGTTTTGGTGGAGGCGGGTAAGTTGATTACTCGATCGATGATGAAGCAAATTGAAGATACAACGAGTTTTAATATGGGGCAATATTTGACCAATAGCAAAGATGTGTAGCAGTTAGGAAAGACGCTTTCAGGCAGTATGGTAGGTGAAATAGTGAGCTAGAGACTGATGGAAGAGGGTGCTAAATGCTGAGCCAATTACAAAAACTAAGCTACGAGACGGATGGTCGTTATGCGACGGATGATGAATTAGAGTTTGTCAGTGAGTTTGGACGATCGTTTTATTTGAGGGTTGAAACTTATCAGCGGTTGCAAACAATGGAAGCGATCATTGTGCAGCAGGTCTTAACTAAGATGCAGTTACTTGAGCCGTCGTTATTTCACAGCAATACTGTAGATGTGACCGCAAAATGGAAGCGGGATACGATTCGAGTGCTGCGATATTCAGCGATCGCCATGTTGTTGAATGATCCTGATTCCTTGCGCGATCGCCTATTGTTTTGGTTTCGGACTATTATGAAGGCGTTTGATGCTCAGCGAAGCTGTAGTGTGACCTACGCAGTCATGCAGGATGTCGTGAAGCATCATCTACTCCCTACACAGGCAAGGTTGTTTTGCCCCATTCTAGAAATGAATCGCCAAATTTTGGGAGCAGTTTAGGGCGATACGGGCTTTGCCCAGATAAATCAACGCTGTGATTGGTTAAATCCTAAGGCATGATGAAGAAAGATTGATCCTAAATTACCCAGTCCTTTTTCCAAAAAACGTCCATGGCTACTTTCCTAAGCGGTGCTCAAATTCGGCAAACATTTCTGAATTTTTATGCAGATCGCCATCACCAAGTTCTTCCCAGCGCTTCATTGGTGCCGGAAGACCCAACGGTGCTGTTGACGATCGCGGGAATGTTGCCGTTTAAGCCGATCTTTTTAGGACAGCGAGCCGCAGAATTTCCTCGTGCTACCACATCTCAAAAATGTATTCGCACCAATGACATTGAAAATGTGGGACGCACCGCCCGACACCACACCTTTTTTGAGATGTTGGGCAATTTTAGCTTTGGAGATTATTTCAAGTCTCAGGCGATCGCCTGGGCATGGGAGCTTTCCACTCAGGTGTTTGGGCTACCGCCGGAACGCGTCATCGTCAGCGTGTTTGAAGATGACGACGAAGCCTTTGCCATTTGGCGTGATGAAATTGGCATTCCCGCCCACCGCATCCAGCGCATGGGTGCAGATGACAACTTTTGGGTTTCGGGTGCCACGGGTCCGTGTGGTCCTTGCTCCGAGCTGTATTACGATTTCAAGCCAGAACTGGGCGATGACGAGATCGACCTGGAAGACGATAGTCGCTTCATTGAGTTCTATAACCTGGTGTTCATGCAATACAACCGGGATTTGGAAGGCAATCTGACTCCGCTCACCAGCAAAAATATTGATACGGGCTTAGGTCTAGAGCGGATGGCGCAAATTCTGCAAAAAGTGCCGAACAATTATGAAACTGACCTGATTTTTCCGATTGTGAAAACGGCAGCGGAAATTGCCGGAATTGACTATCACACTGCCGATGATGCGACTAAGGTAGCGCTGAAGGTAATTGGGGATCACATCCGGGCAGTGGTTCACATGCTGGCAGATGGAATTACGGCTTCCAATGAGGGGCGAGGATATGTGCTGCGTCGCCTCATTCGGCGTGTGATTCGCTATGGGCGTTTGATTGGCATTGATCGAGAGTTTACACCGCTGGTGGCAGAAGCCGCGATCTCCCTTGCCGAAGATGCCTATTCTATGGTTCGTGATCTGGATCGGACGATTAAGCTGGCATTGCAACGGGAAGAAATTCAGTTCCTCAAAACCCTAGAATTGGGCGAGAAAGAATTAGCAACCGTGATGGAACAGGTCGGTGGGGGGGGGCAAATTCCTGGAGTCAATGCCTTCACGTTGTATGACACCTATGGCTTTCCCTTGGAATTAACCCAAGAAATCGCGGCTGAAAAAGGACTCACGGTTGATTCAGACGGCTTTGAAGTGGAAATGGCGAAGCAGCGATCGCGATCGCGCAATGCGGTAGAAACCATTGACCTGACGGCGCAAGGGGCATTGAATCAACTGGTGGGGCATGTTCAGGAAACCGAGTTTTTGGGCTACAGCCTGCCTGCGGTAGACGCGGAAGTAGAAGCGCTGTTGGTGGCGGGACGGGTGGTTTCTGTGGCTGAAGCGGGCGCAGAGGTGCAAGTGATCCTCAATCAAACGCCGTTTTATGCCGAATCGGGTGGACAAATGGGCGATCGCGGCTATCTTTCCAGTGAAACCGCCCTGGTTCGGGTAATGGATGTCAAAAAAGATGCCGGATTTTTTGTCCACTATGGGCGAGTCGAGCGGGGCACCCTGCATGTTGCCGATGGCGTGAACGCGCAGATTGACCTCGCCTGTCGCCGTCGAGTGCAGGCACATCACACCGCCACTCACCTGTTGCAGTCTGCTTTAAAGAAAATTGTGGATGAGTCGATTTCTCAGGCGGGTTCTCTAGTGGGATTTGACTCGCTCAGGTTTGATTTTCGCAGTCCCCGCGCCCTGACGACTGAAGATGTGCAGCAAGTGGAAGAGCAAGTCAACACTTGGATTGCCGAAGCCCATGTCGCCCACACAGAGGTGCTTCCGATTGCGGAGGCGAAGGCACGCGGCGCGATCGCCATGTTTGGCGAAAAATATAGTAACGAGGTGCGGGTGCTGGATGTGCATGGCGTATCCATGGAGCTTTGCGGCGGCACCCATGTCAGCAACACCGCAGAAATTGGACTGTTCAAGATCACCTCAGAATCAGGCACCTCCGCAGGAATTCGCCGCATTGAAGCCGTAGCTGGACCTGCCGTGCTGGAATACCTCAACCTGCGAGATGGCATTGTCAAAGACTTGAGCGATCGCTTTAAGGTGAAGCCGGAAGACATTCGCGATCGCATCACTGCCCTGCAAACCGAATTGAAAACGACTCAAAAGCAGCTAGACATAGCGAAATCTCAGGTCGCCCTGGCAAAAGCCGATAGCCTGTTGGCAAAAGCTGAATCGGTGGGCACGTTCAAAATTCTCGTAGCCGAACTGCCCGGAGTTGATCCCGAATCCCTCAAAACCGCTGCCGAACAACTCCAACAAAAACTGCAAGCAGGCGCAGTGTTTCTCGGCTCCGCGCCTGAACCTGGCAAGGTTAGCTTGGTCGCTGCCTTTAGCCCTGAAGTCGTGAAAACAGGTTTACAGGCTGGCAAATTCGTGGGCGCGATCGCCAAAATCTGCGGCGGCGGCGGCGGCGGCAGACCCAACCTAGCTCAAGCAGGCGGACGAGACGACAGCAAACTCGCTGAAGCTCTTGAAGCAGCGAGAGATCAGCTTAAAAGCAGCTTAAGCTAATCAGGTTTCAGGGGGCAGGTTTCAGGATATTTCAGGTTTCAGGGTAAATGACGAATGCAGATTTATTCGTCCTTCTCTCTTCATTTCTGGCACCCGACACCCTGCACCTGTCCCCTTCCTCGGTAATTGCCGCACAAATTTAAATTTTTCTCGTTAAATTGGTTCCACTTTTGCTGAGGGAGAGTACCTTAGTAGCGGAATAATAGAATCTTAAGAATTGCATTTTGTCCCAAATTGGGAATACTGAATCCTGAGTCACTGGTTACACTATGACAAAGCCAGGGGTGCGAACGTAGGAGCCTTTGAGGAACCAATGGAGAATCGACCAGAAATTAACGGTGAAAACGGCAGAACGGTTGAAAGCATCCTGCAAACGGTGACTCAGGATCTGAAGCATTTGCATCAAGGGTTGGTCACTCAACTGTCTCAAGAGGTAACGCAGCTTCAGGCAGAAAAAGCCCGGTTAACTGAGGAAGTTGGCAATCTGCAAACGACTCAGCAGGTTTTGCAAACTCGCCAGCAAGAATCGTTATCTCAGCAACAGATTGCCCAACAGCAACTTTGGGCGAAGCAGTTGGCGCTGGTGTTGGCGAACCATCTGCAAAGTTTGATGGTGCAGCAGGTCAACCAACTTGCTAATACCAATCAACTGGGACGCAGCAGGATGTCACTGTCTAGCGATGATAGTGATGCCAGCGACCATGCCCATCGGCTGCTGGCATCCTTAGATACCACCTTCAGCGTTACCTTTAAGGCGTTGCAGCAAGAACTGACAAGCTACGAAAGTTCTTTGTCGCAGCAGCTTGGTCGGATGCACAACTTGGAACAGCAGGGAGAAGCGGTTTTAGAATTGCTGGTCAGTCGGATTCGAGATCAATTGCTATTGAATGAAGGGCAGCGATCGCCACAGCCATCTTTGCCTCAAGAAAACAGTGCGTCGCCGCAATCGACCTATGGTATGGGAGGGTACGAATCTGGGGGCGTTTATCTACCCACAAGTCCTCCCCCACAGCCACCTCAACAGCAGTTTCAACAAGGGTATCCACTCGAACTGCCCGTTTCGCCACCGCGATCCTCGCCACCGCGATCGCCCCAAGCTCAGTCCTCTGCACCGATCTCGTCTTCGCCACTAGCGGTTCCAGGCGCGCCCCTACCTCAGCAGGCACCTGCAAAAAAAGAGCTATCTAGCTTTTGGACAGGGCTATGTTTAGTGTTGCTTTCAACGGTGGCGCTGTCGATTCACAATGTGGTGGTACGGATTATCGGCAATGGGGGCACTGATCCAACCACGAAAGTTTTTCAGCTTACCCCCGCCAGAGTTCTGGATAGCTTTGATATAGGCGGTTTCGTCCAGCTTAATTTAGGCAATTCGCTATTGATTTTGGGGTTGCGAATGGTGGTGGTGCTGCCGCTAATGGTGATTTTGGCAATGCTGCTCTATCCGCCTGTATGGAGGGATTTGAGTCGGTTTTTTACTTTGAAAGATCGCAAGCCAATCTGGATTGTAGTTGGCAGCGGTATTTTTCTCTTTCTATCTCAAGTGCTGATTTATATTGCAATTGGGCAGATTGGACCCGGACCCGCCGTCACTATTTTATTTATGTATCCCATTTTTACGGTGCCGCTGGCGTGGTTTCTGTTTGGCGATCGCCCAACTCCCTTACGCTGGGCAGTGATGGGCACGATTTTGACAGGGATTATTTTGACGGCACTCCCCCAAATTTTTAATTCTGGCAAAGGATTTTCGCCGGAAGGCATCCTGATTGCGATCGGCTCTGGAGTTGCCTTTGCTCTATATCTCATTTTGATGCAGCTTGGCTTTAAGAAACTGCACCCCATCCCCGTCACCCTGATTCAGTTCTCCACTATTTTTGTGTTATCTGCTGTCATCTTGTTTTTTCTAGGTCCCAATTTAGGCGTAAAGGTAGAAGCAGATAAGCTCATGGGCTTTCTTCTCAGCGGAATCGTGTTGGGCTGTTTAACCCTAGTTGGCTATTTGTCGAATAATTTTGGGGTGCGCTACATGGGGGCAGGGTTAGCCTCCATTGTCGCCTCGATCGGTCCAGTAATGACTGCGTTACTTGCCTGGGTTTTAATTCAAAACAAGTTACAAGGGGTGCAATGGTTTGGCATTTTCTTAGTCACTGCGGGAGTAGGGGCGCTTAGCTTTGAGCGGATGAAGCTGCAAACGAAGAAGAAATAGTAGAAGTTGCAAGTTACAGATAAAAAGAGCGGCGTACGAAAGCTCATGCTGAAATCTGTACTTCAACCAAAAGGTAGATTATGGAATGAATCTAAAAGTAGATAATTGCGATTAGCAAGTATTGCTTTACTGCCGGACTGATTCGATTCATGCTTTCAAGGGACGGTTTGAGTAATGTTCTAGATCGATTCGCCCCAAAATTTTAGAGCTTTGGCAAAAACACAAAATTTTGGGGCTTTGCTGAATATAAGTATGATTTTTGACTGTAGGGATAGGTCTTGTGCCTACCCTGACGAAAATGGAGGTCAACTACAAGGGATTACCCCTACACATTTCATCTCCAAATTCAGCAGTGCCAATGCTGCAACTCCACTTTTTAGGCATGGAGACGATCGCCGATGACGGATGCAAAGGACAGGATGCAATCGTTATCCCAAGCAGAAAAACCAACCATCGGCACAAGCGGCACGACACCAACCTCTGAGTGAGCCCACTGTCTTGCAGGTGGCGGCGAGATGGGTGCCTTTATGCGAGTTTGATTGGTCAGCCACTTCGCTAGGGTCGCCAGAGCAATGGCAACAGAGCTTAAAAACTGCGGTGCGAATCATGTTGACTTCCCGTCAGGCAATGTTTGTCTGGTGGGGAAAGGATCTAATTAATCTTTACAACGATGCTTACAGAGATATTGTTGGAGGCAAACACCCAAAGGCGTTAGGACAGCCTGCATCATCCGTATGGCACGAGATTTGGGAACAAGTGAGACCAAGAGCAGAATCCGCCATTCTCAAGAATGAAGGCACCTATGACGAAGCGTTGTTGTTAATCATGGAGCGAAACGGCTACCCAGAGGAAACCTACTACACCTTTTCCTATAGAGCCTGTTTTGGATCTTTTGTGAAACTGTTACTATCAGGGCGTTTCAGTAAAAGCGGTTAATTTACCGAAAACGGCTCCTGCTCAGGGTTGTAGGCTAGATATCAAATGGGTTCTATAGTCCGATTCCCGATGATCACGGTAGCACGGGGGGAATTATTTGTGCCAATACAGACGACACTCAACGGATTGTGGGGGAGCGACAATTAGCACTCCTGCGAGAACTTGCTGCCAAAACGTCTGATGCCCGTACCTTTGATCAAGCTTGTACCAGCAGCATTCAATGTCTGCAAACCAATCTGTATGACCTGCCGTTTGCAATGATTTATTTGCTTGATTCCGATCAGCAGCAGATTGTTTTGGCTGGAACCAGTGGGATCGATCGCAGTCATGCCGCTGTGCCTGAAACAGTCGATCTCCATAGTGATTCGGCTTGGTCGCTTGCAGAAGTTCTCAAAACGCACAAGGCGATCTTGATTTCCGATTTGGGATTCTATGACTCTTTACCAACCGGCGCTTGGGATCGCTCTCCCCATCAAGCCATAGTTGTGCCTATTGCACCGCATGGGGGAACTGGGAAAGCTGGAGTATTGGTGATTGGATTAAATCCATTTCGCCTCCTCAATGATGAATATCAAGGATTTATCGATCTGGTTGCGGCTCAAATTACTTCTAGCGTTGCCACCGCCACCGCCTATGAAGAAGAACGTCACCGCGCTGAAGCCCTGGCAGAACTCGATCGCGCCAAAACCACCTTTTTTAGCAACGTTTCCCACGAGTTCTGCACTCCATTCTCCTGATCCAAGGCGGCTTGGAAATGCAAGTCCTTCTTCTGCCTAAGGACAAAGGATACCCCTCGCCCGTCGAGCCATTCTGCCAGTTTAGGACTATGGAACTCTCGGTCTCCCCACACCAGAACCCGGTAGTGCTTAAACAGAGGAAGTACCGCTTTTAAGAGCCGCTTTTGAGTGTTCAGGTCACTGGTTCCCCCCTGGTTTAAGACCTCCCAATACACTCGAAGGGCATGAGTACCCCAGACCAGACTGACCATAAACACATTGCGTCCTTGACCTTGAGTGCGGTCAATCGCGATGATCCAATGCCCGTATTTCTGATGTTTAAATTGCTTCAGCCGACAGCGTTGGTCTCGATTTAAGCCCCGTCCTGTTTGCTCTTAGCGAATCCAATATTTAATTAGGGGAAGCCACAACCGTTTGATATTCAGTTGAGGCAATACTATAGCAGCCGCCATATATATGGTAATGGACTAGACCTGTGGATTGAGGCTAAATATTCAAGCCAAATTCATAGCGGTTGATGAATAGACCAATGACGACATCATGTAACCAAATTGACTTAGAAAAGCAAATGGTTTTGCGAGCTAACCGTTTAATCCGGGTGCGTAAAGTTAAATGCTTGCGCTCAATGGTTTGAGTATTGGCCTTGCCAACCGTGTGAAAAGCTGGCTCAAGATGCCGTTCATAAGCGCCCCAGTCATCCGTATAGAACCCGTTTGATATCTAATTGAGCGCTAGTGCTAAGTCAATTATTAATTGACGGGTAAAGTCGATGTAGCTTTATCCTTG
>QBMH01000030.1:30048-42035 GCA_003249025.1 Leptolyngbya sp.
TCTTACCTCAAGTAGCTTCATAATTGTCCAGTTTATTATTTCTAGATTCCTTAGCATACTCTCGAATAAAAGTGCTGCGACCACACTCAGGATTGCGACATTTGTAACGTTGTTTATCTTCGCCAGATTGACCATGCTTTACCACATCGCTGCTTTCACAAGTTGGACAAAGAACGGGTTCAAGCACCATACCTAAAGCTCCAGGAAAAGCAACCCTTTGATTATCCTTTACTTCCACAGGTCTAGTCCACAACCGCACAAGCCCTATGGGATAGCCTGCCGCGCCGTTATCGACAATATGCCCGTATCTACACCGACCACTGGGAAGCCTATGCCTGTGTCCTACCCAGCAAACGACATTTTGCAGTGGCCAAGGATTCTGGGTTGACGAGCTATATTGAGCGGTTGAATAACACGTTACGACAACGAATTTCACGCTTAGTGCGCCAAAGTCTATCGTTCTCAAAGAAATTAGACAATCACATTGGAGCGATTTGGAATTTCATTCATCACTACAATCAAAAGATTCGAGAGAAATTGCGACGGGAGCAGATGACTCCTTTTTCTCCATCCTTTACATAATGGCACTACCGGGCTTTGATAAAGCGTTTTTTATCTATCGCGCCTCTCACCCCTCGCCTCTTGCCTCTTGCTTTTTCACTTCAAAGATTAGTAGAAATTGCCTGCACAGGGCAGGTAGGAACACACTGTTCACAAACGATGCAGCGCGATCGCGTGAAGTTGAGCTTAAAAGTTGCTGGATCTAAGGTGAGCGCTTCCGTAGGGCATACGCCTGTGCATAGCCCACAGTGAACGCATAAGTCCTCATCGATCACAATTTCGCGGCTGGATGAAGACACTTCAATATCCTGCGATCGCATCCATTCGATCGCTGCCTCCAACTCATCAATATCCCCCAAAAGCTCCACCACCAGCTTGCCAATCTGGTTTGGAGCCACCTGCGCCCGGATAATATTTGCTGCTACGTTAAAATCTTTTGCCAGCCGATAGGTGACTGGCATTTGCACCGATCTCTTTGGGAAAGTGAGGGTCAGGCGTTTTTTCATGAGCAGGTTTCGGGTTTCAGGTTTCGGGTTTCAGGGGCTAGAGTTCGTGAAATGAAGGGCAGGAGCGCGTGCAGAAGTCGAAATTTTGTCTTTAGTTAGGACTATTCCTACCATCGTGACATTTATTTCCTGGCATTGTCTTTTGATGCGTTTCGCTGCGCTCAACTCACCCACCGCGATCGCTTTTTTTAACCCCTTACCCCTCGCCCCCTCGCCGCGCCCTGACACCGTTCGGCTGAGCGCTCACGTCGAAGCCCGAAACCTGATCCCTGATCCCTTCAATCGGCTGATTGTGCAACACCATGGTCGTACTGGTGTTGGATTCAAAGCCAATTTTTTCGTAAAATTCCTGCTGATGGGTGGTCATGAGATAAACCCGCTCTACATGGCTGAGTTTGGGATGGCTGATGACGGTTTGCACCAGTTTTCGTCCGAGTCCGGCTCCTTGATAGTCGGGATGAATCACCACATCCCAAATGGTGGCGCGATAAATGCCATCTGAGGTGGCACGGGCAAAGCCAATCATTTGCTGTTCGTGCGGAAATCCTTCTAGGTGAGTATCCCAGGCGGTAATAACGGGATCGCTGTTGGCGATCGCAATTTGCAGGTCTTCGGGACGGCGATCGCGTGCCCAAAATGCTGCGAGGTTGAACAATGCCTGAAGCTGCTGAAAATCAACCTGAGAATGGCGATCGCAAAACTGAATTTTTCGACAATCCATAGTCCTATGCACTCAACAATTTTATTTAGACTATAAGAACTATTTCGTGAATAAATGAGTCTTTTGATGCAGAAATCCTTGTCTTTTTAGAAGGGTTTACTGCTCCTTGATAAAACTTACGTGCCTGATTGCATACAGGCAGCGCTAGAATACATTACGAAGTCCATTGTTAATTATGTTGTAATAGCCGCTGAAACTTTAATACTTCGCTCTGCTCCTTTATCTAAATATTCTGACTGGCAATTCTAGCTAGCATGACTCTTCCTAAACGCAATTTCCAACTAAACCGCGATCGCACGAGGCGCACAAACCGTCAGTTTCAGCCTCCTCGGCAACGGTCTATCTGGGTATTGCTAATATTGTTGCTGTTATGGAGTTTGTGCTTGGGACTTGGGCTAGCACAAGCCATAGAGCCACTTAAGCCAGCGGCAATTCCTTTCCAAGAACGAGATTCAACGGCTCAGTTTGTACCGCCGTCTGATTCTACAAAGCCCGATTCTACAGCGGCGATTGGCACCGTAGATGTGGTTCCAGAGCGCTACAAGTTGGGACAACAGCTTTATCTAGAAAATTGCGCCACTTGCCATCTTGGTTTGCCGCCTGCGGTGCTGCCAACCCAAACTTGGCGATCGCTGCTGCAAGATGCCGACCATTACGGCGCAACCATTAAGCCGTTAGAAAGTCCTGAAGTTCAGATTGTCTGGCAATATCTGCGCGACTATTCTCGCCCCCTCGCGGCTGAAGAATCAGTGCCCTACCGGATTTATCAGTCTTCCATCTTTCAATCGCTGCATCCGCGAGTGAAGTTTCCCGAACGGGCAAGCCTGACTACCTGTATCTCTTGCCATCCTGGAGCCGGAGCCTATGACTTCCGTCGCCTCAGCGCCGAGTGGCAGAATGCACCGTGAGGATAAAGGTTGAATTTTGAGAGTCTTCGACTGATCAAAATTTTCCTATCGCAACATGATCCTTGCCAGTGAAAACTCCTTGCCAGTAAAAACTTAGAAATTTGCAATTATTCCGCCATGTTAAAAATGTTGCTGGGCGATCCGAATACGCGGAAGCTCAAAAAGTATCAGCCGATTGTGACCGAAATTACTTTATTTGAAGCCGACATTCAACCCCTGTCAGACCAAGCTTTAAAAGAGAAAACCGTTGAGTTTAGACAGCGAATTGAAAAAGGCGAATCCTTGAATGATTTGCTGCCCGAAGCCTTTGCCGTCGTGAGAGAAGCCGCCCGACGGGTATTAGGATTGCGCCACTTTGATGTGCAAATGCTGGGTGGCATGATTTTGCACGAAGGGCAAATTGCTGAAATGAGGACGGGGGAAGGAAAAACCCTGGTGTCTACCTTGCCTGCTTACCTGAATGCGATCGCCGGAAAAGGCGTACATGTCGTCACTGTCAACGACTATTTAGCGCGCCGCGATGCCGAATGGATGGGACAAGTCCATCGCTTTTTGGGCTTGAGTGTGGGGCTGATTCAGCAAACCATGACCCCAGAGGAACGCAAGAAAAACTACGCTTGCGATATTACCTACAGCACCAACAGCGAGTTGGGGTTTGACTATTTGCGTGACAACATGGCGACCTCGATTCAAGACGTGGTGCAGCGTCCGTTTAACTATTGCGTGATTGATGAAGTCGATTCGGTGCTAATTGACGAAGCCCGCACACCGCTGATCATTTCAGGGCAGGTTGATAACCCCAGTGAAAAATATCTGCAAGCGGCTGAGATCGCAACGCAGCTAGTTCGCCAAGTCAATGAAGACGACCTGGAAGGACACTATGAAGTGGATGAGAAGCAGCGAAATGTGCTGCTATCGGATGAAGGCTTTATTAAAGCAGAGCAAATTTTGGGAGTGACGGATCTGTTCGATCCGAAAGATCCTTGGGCGCACTATATTTTCAATGCCATTAAAGCCAAAGAACTATTCATTCTGGATGTGAACTACATCGTTCGGAATGACGAAGTGGTGATTGTGGATGAGTTTACCGGGCGGGTAATGCCGGGTCGCCGCTGGAGTGATGGATTGCATCAGGCGATCGAAGCTAAAGAGCGAGTCGAAATTCAACCTGAAACGCAGACCTTGGCAACGATTACCTACCAAAACTTCTTTCTGCTCTATCCCAATCTGGCAGGGATGACGGGCACCGCCAAAACCGAAGAAGCGGAACTTGGCAAAATTTATAATCTGGAAGTGACCACGATTCCAACCAATCGCTCTAACATTCGCCAAGACCAGTCGGATGTAGTATACAAGACCGAAGATGCGAAGTGGAACGCGATCGCCCTAGAATGTGCTGAAATGCATCAAGCGGGTCGCCCCGTGTTAGTTGGCACCACTAGCGTCGAAAAATCCGAGTTGCTTGCTCGCCTATTAGTAGAAGTCAACACGCCCCACAATCTGCTCAACGCCAAACCTGAAAACGTGGAGCGGGAATCGGAAATCGTAGCGCAAGCTGGACGCAAAGGCGCGGTCACCATTGCCACCAACATGGCAGGACGCGGCACTGACATTATTTTGGGCGGTAACGCGGACTATATGGCGCGGCTGAAAGTGCGGGAATACTTCATGCCCCGAATTGTGCAGCCGGAAGATGAAGACGAATTTGGCGTAACCGACGTACCTGCTGCCCATGGAGCGAAAGGCGGCGGACAGGGCTTTGTTCCGGGTCGTAAGGTGAAAAGCTGGAAGGCTTCTCCCCAAATTTATCCTACCAATCTGTCAAAAGAGACCGAAAAGCAGTTGAAAGAGGCAGTGGAATTTGCGGTGAAGCAGTATGGAGAGCGATCGCTGCCTGAACTCGAAGCCGAAGATATGGTGGCGGTTGCCTCCGAAAAAGCGCCCATCGACGACCCCGTGATTCAAAAATTGCGCCAAATTTATAACCAAGTTCGCCAAGAGTACGAAGCTTTTACCAGTGCAGAACACGATGAAGTAGTGAATCTGGGCGGTTTACATGTGATTGGCACAGAGCGGCATGAATCGCGCCGGATTGATAACCAACTGCGAGGACGTGCTGCCCGACAAGGAGACCCCGGTTCCACTAAGTTTTTCCTTAGCTTGCAAGATAACCTGCTGCGGATTTTTGGCGGCGATCGCGTGGCTGGCTTGATGAATGCCTTCCGTGTGGAAGAAGATATGCCGATTGAATCCGGCATGTTAACCCGATCCTTGGAAGGCGCACAGAAAAAAGTTGAGACCTACTACTACGACATTCGCAAACAAGTTTTTGAGTATGACGAAGTGATGAACAACCAGCGTCGAGCGATTTATGCCGAACGTCGCCGGGTGCTGGAAGGACAAGACTTGAAAGAACAGATGATCAAGTATGCCGAGTTGACCATGGACGACATTCTGAGTGCTTTTGTCAACCCAGAACTGCCTCCTGAAGAATGGGAATTGGAGAAGCTTTCTAGCAAGGTGAAAGAATTTGTCTATCTCCTGGCAGATTTAGAACCCAATCAGTTAGAAGACTTTACCATTGGGGAAATTAAAGCCTTCTTGCATGAGCAAGTCCGCATTGCCTACGACATCAAAGAGGCTCAAGTCGATCAGCTTCAGCCCGGACTGATGCGGCAGGCAGAGCGGTTCTTCATCTTGCAGCAGATTGATACCCTCTGGCGCGAACACCTCCAGCAAATGGATGGACTGCGCGAATCGGTGGGCTTACGCGGCTACGGGCAAAAAGATCCGCTGATTGAGTACAAGAGCGAAGGATATGAATTCTTCCTGGAAATGATGACCGATATTCGCCGGAATGTGGTCTATTCTCTGTTCCAGTTCCAGCCCCAACTCCAGCCGACGGCAACCGCTGTAACCGCTGGCGCTGGCGACATTACTGAATATGAGGAATAGTCAGCGCTATGCCCGTTGACTACGATCTTGTGATCATTGGCGGCACCACTGCGGGAGTGGAAGCCGCCATTTTTGCAGCGCACTTCAAAGCGCGTGTAGCACTGGTAACGCAAGGAATTTCTTTTTCCACGCTACCGGATTCATTGGTGATATCTGCGATCGCCCAACTTGGATACAGGGCTGAATCATGGCAGCGATCGCAGCGATCTCCCCTATGGCACGAAGCCTCTGCGCCCCCTACTTTGAACTGGCAAGCCGTGAAACCTTGGGCACAGGCGATCGCCCATAATCTAGACGAGCTACATTCCCCTGCCGCTCTGGCAACTCTCGGCATTGACATCATCACTGACAGCGGCGAATTTTGTCGTAAGCCAGCCCCCGGTTTTTTGGTGGATGGACGACTGCTGCGATCGCTATCGTACCTGCTTGCCCCGGCTCATTGTTCGCTGATTCCCCCGATTCCGGGCTTGCAAGCCGCAGGGTATCAAACCCCGGCAACGCTGTTACAACTCGCTTCTTTACCTGTAACCCTTGCGATCGTGGGCAGTACGACAGCCGCCGTAGAGCTTGCTCAAACTCTTCAACGGTTGGGATGCCAAATTACCCTGCTAATGACTACTGCTCAACTATTGAGTGAGGCTGATCGGGATGTTTCTCAACTAATCCAAGCACAGCTTGAGGCAGAAGGGGTACAAGTGTGGCTAAATGTCAGCGTTGGTCAAGTGAAATCTGCGGATGGCAAAAAATCGGTTCAGTGGGGCACTCGTTCTCTCGTTGTGGATAACATTTTGCTGGCAACGGAGCAAATCCCTGATGTGGAAACCTGGAATCTGGAGGCGGTGAAGGTGCAAAGGCGCAACCACGGGATTTTACGGAATTCTCAATTGCAAACCACCAACCCCAACATTTACATCTGTGAAGGACGCACAAGGCACTCTCTCTCGCCACAGCTAGCCGCTTATGAAGCCAAACTTGCAGTCAAGAATGCGCTATTCGTCCAAAAGTTCCCCACTCATTACCGAATCATTCCCTTTAGCACTCAAACTCATCCATCTGCCGCATGGCTGGGATTGACTGAACATCAGGCTGTTGAGCAGTATGGCAAGGATGTCGTGATTTTGCGGCAACCGTTTTATATCCTGCCCCAGGCTCAGATCCACAGTGACCTGACTGGTTTTTGCAAGCTGATTGTGCAGCGGGATGGAACGTTGCTGGGTGCCCATGTAGTCGGAAGTAACGCTGAGGATTTCATTGGCACGATCGCGATCGCCTTTCAACAGCGCCTCAAGATTCAAGCTTTGGCGGATCTCGTCGTGCCGTCTTCCAGTTTTGCCGCAATTATTCAACACACTGCGGCTGAATGGCAGCGACTACAGTGGCGATGAAATTCCGGGTATACCCTGACTGCCTAGAGATAGGCTAGAACGTCTTATGCCGCAACCCATGATTCTTCTGACACACCCATCAAACAGGTTCCACAAGCGCTTTAGTCATGCGATGAATACCGCCTGAACGAGTAAATTGCTCAAAGCGATTGGTCGTTTTACTGAGAGCAATGCAGTAGCCATTTCGTTCAAAGAATTTACGCCCCGGAATATTGACATAAGTGATGTCTAGACAAATTGCTTGGCAGTTAGCAGCCTGAGCTTGAGCCTCAATTTGAGTTAACAGGTAGGTTCCTAATCCTTGATTACGAAATTCTGGCAAGATGCCAAGCCCTAGCAGGTAATAGTTTTTCGCAGAAACATCTTGCTTGATGCGATTAAAATCGGCGACATTGATCAAGATTTTTGGTAACTTCCTCAATGGTGTAATACGCGCCATCACTCCATGAACCTTCTCATCTGCTTGCCGCTTGGTTTGGGCGGGATAGCCAATCATGAGTCCTATGGGTTGCCCTTGCAGTTCTACAATACAAGTGTGTTCATAGCTAAACGCATGATGAGGATAAACAAATGCCCGCTGTAAAATGGTCTGAGCTTGTTCACTAGAAGAAGCAAAAATATAGCTAAATAAAGCAGGGCATATTGAAAAAAGCAGTGGAACAGCCCATTCCCCATCCTCTGCGATCGCCCGACGCAGCGTTATATTACTCATTAAAGGCTGAAGCAGCATGAATTGCACGCCTATATTGAACCTCCTCAAGTCTATAGGGTTTATCCTCACGATGGCGGTGTTTAAGCTGCGAAAAGCTCCGCATCATTTTTGAATTGTTTAGGTGAGAAGCCTCTTATTTAAGGCATTATGGGTGGGTAGCGTCGTTGCTTCACAGTTTGAAATGTCGCCAGAATACAGTGTTCGAGAAAGTCCTAAAGCGAAGCACGTTTCCTTGAAAATGTCTATCAAGGGAGATCTAGAGGTCATTGTCCCTAAAGGGTTTGATCAAAAGCGAATTCCTGAGATTCTTCAGAAAAAACAAAGCTGGATTGAGCGGGTGACTCGTCGCATGGTGACCCAGCAAGCACTGGCAGGTGTTGACGTATTGGCAGACCGCCCAGAACGAATCGCACTTCAGGCGATCTCTGAAAATTGGCAAGTAGAATATTCTTTCACTCAGAAATTGGGGATTCGAGCGAAAGAATATTCTGGCTACCAACTCGTTTTACAAGGCAATACGGTCAACGCCGAGGATTGCAAGACTATTTTGCAGCAGTGGATCGCCCATAAAGCCCGTACCCATCTGTCTCCCTGGCTTCGCAGCATTAGCCGCGAGTTGGCGCTGCCCTTTCAGGGCGTATCTATTCGTCAACAAAAAACGATTTGGGGCAGTTGCTCAATCCGTAAAACCATTAGCCTGAATAGCAAATTGCTATTCTTGCCCCCCGCGCTCGTTAAGTATGTCCTGATTCACGAACTTTGCCACACGATTCACCTCAATCACTCTCGCGATTTTTGGGCACTCGTTGGCACCTATGAGCTTGATTACGAATCGCTGGATGCCAATCTACGAGATGCTCGGTATTTAGTTCCCTGGTGGATGGAGCAATAAATGACCTTGGCTCCTTGGCGATCGCCCCTAGCTCGTGCCCTTCACCGTAACCGTTCTCTGGTCTATGCGCGCTACTTTCAACTCGCAACCGTTCGTGCAGAGGGTCGCCCTGCAAATCGCACCGTTGTCTTTCGAGGATTCCTTGACAATACCAATCAACTGAAGATAATTACCGATGCCCGTAGCGAAAAAGCCGAGCAAATCGAGCAGAATGCTTGGAGCGAAGCGTGTTGGTATTTTCCCAACACCCGCGAACAGTTTCGCCTTCTGGGACAACTCACCCTAGTTGGCGAACATTGTTCTGATGATTCTTTACTTAAAGCAAGAGCGCGATCGTGGCAAGAACTTTCTGATGCTGCCCGTGTTCAATTTGCCTGGTCACCTCCAGGCGCACCCAGAGAAGACACTGGGTTTGATTCTCTACCCCCCGATCCTGCCACCCCTCTATCTCACTTCTGTCTGTTACTACTAGATCCCATGCAGGTTGATCACCTTGAATTGAAAGGTGATCCCCAAAATCGCTTGATTTACTCCTTTGCCGACTCCCTAGGTTGGTCAATGCAGGCAGTAAACCCTTAGTAACAAATCTTCTAAAACTGAGCCACTTTCAGCTATCCTAGAAAAGGTTGATAAAGTAACATAGTCTCTGCGGGCGATTAGCACAGTGGTAGCGCACTTCCTTCACACGGAAGGGGTCACTGGTTCAAATCCAGTATCGCCCATCTATGGTTACCGCTTCTCACTTACCTTTATGATTATTTTACATGCGTTATTACGTGCGTAACAGGATAAGTGAAATTGCTGAAAAGTAACCACACCTACGGAATGAGTTATTAGGCTCTTGATTTTATAATGAGATCAGTTTCTTAGTCATCACTTAGGGGGCTACGCAGCCCCCTAACTGCAAATTTACTCCTCAGTGCTTCCAGTACGTTCTCTTAGCTCTATTGGCAACTCTGCCCATGAGCTAGCGGCAATATCCATCACGTTTTCATGGATGAATGCACATACTTCTTCCTGAATGTGTCTGAACAAATCGTCTGGTTCATCTGTACTCTCATTCAGTAAAAGCTCAGAGTAAGCCTTAAATAGCGTTCTGAACTCTTCCCTCGCGGTTTCGCAGAGGAAGTCAACTTCCTTAAAGAGAGGATGCCATTCTTTCATAGTTGAAAGGTGTGCTTCCCTCCACCAGGGGCACTCTAAATTAGAGAGTGATGACTTTGCACTTTCGTAGCGCAATTGCGCTTCTGGGACGTTATTATTCATTTAAGGTTCACCTGCGTAAGTGTATGTTGTTGGACTTAGCCCTGTGGCAGAACTGATACTTCTGTCATGGGGCGTTTTAGTGTGTACAGAAAAAAGCTAGTGCAAGTGGGGTTTAAGTTCAGCTATCAGCTTTGAGGCTTTATCCCAGCGAGGGTTAGGCTTGGCACTTGCTGCATACCTGAGAACTATCTCTCTGACCTCATACAGGTCATCTGAGCTAGGCTCACCTATCCATACAGGTCTACCTTCGTCAAGTGCCCTTGCCAGTTCTAGAACTTTAGAGGCAAGGTCTTGTGGCACCCTGATTACGGTAGTCTTGCCTGACTTCCACTGTCTCAGCTTTAACGAGCCTTCTCTGAATCCCCCCCTAGGCATAAGCTTTAGCTCTGTACAGGTCTAATACTTCGTCATAATGATTGATTGCTTGGCAACTGTCAACACGGTTTGCATAAAGTTTTTGCAAAGCAAGGGATAAATGCATCTGAATTTTGATGATTAAAGATACCGAAACAATCAAAACTCAAAACCCTTCAAACATCCTTTACGCCTTCTATTTCTGCTACTTCTACTTCTATCTATTCCTATCTATCTATCTATCTAAACTAGTAGTTTGAAACTAGTAGTTAAAAAACTAGACACACACTCACCCACAGAAACTAGAGAAGTACAAGCACACACTTTTGCAAGGTTCCTTGTAATTAATCCGCTCTCACTAAATGAACGTCACACTTGCCACAAATAAGGTTCAAATCGTATTTTCCCCTTGCAATCATGTTGCAAGCAGGACACACATGTTTGAACTTCACGCCGTTTTTGTCTATCTTCCCGTCATCCACGGCATCAGCGTAAGCAGTAGAGTTGGCAGGTTTTAGCAGGTTGCACGATTCAAGATTTGTCACAGCTTTCATAAACTTACCTTCTAGTGTTGGTTTGCAGTCTACCGACCGCCCATAATCCTTATCAGATGTAAAACCGATAATTCTCATTATTGAAATGAATTCTTTGTTGTGATTGTGAGAAGTAGGCTTTGATTCACTGAATTCAATTTGGTGTAGGTGAACCATTGAATGGGTTAGGGCTTCACAAAACGCCCTTAGCCCGTGATTAATTAGTTCTTGGTCTATTAGTACTTGATGATACGTTTCTTTTGTTGCCGAGTTGGTAAAGCCTCCTCTGATGATTTTGGTATAACCTTTGACTTTGAACTGAGGCGTAATGACTACGTGAGGTAATTTACCGTCAAATAGCTCATCGTTTAGAACTCGATAAACGTGGTCAAGCCCTTCAGCCTGCTTAACGTTCGGGGTGTTTTTCATTGTGACTCATATTTTTTGTAAGGAACCTTGTACAGGTTTAAGGTACATTACCTTTCAAAAAAAGTACAAGGAACCTTGCAAAAATAAAAGAACTTTTCTACCGCCCTTCTTTCTATTGCAAGGAACCTTACACAAAAATTTCCGCTTTTGAACAGCTTGCGAGTGTATTTACCCTCCAAACCGCCACGATCTCAATTAACGCTCTGATTAAATAAAGTCCTATTTTTGCAAGGTTCCTTGTAAAAAAACCAAAACCAAAACAAAAGCCTTCTAAGTCTTGCCTGTGCAGGTTTTTTTTTAATTAAGCGAAAATTCAGCCCCTAGCTTCTGAATTTTCAGAATTGCACTTTGAACGATTTACAAGGTTCCTTGCAATAACCTTTTATAAGGTGCTATCTTTTTTTGTAAGGAACCTTGTACTTTTTTGTTTGTTGGGACTTGATGTACCTTTGATTGATTTTTAAGCGTACATCAAGCCCACTTTAGTTATAGCTCGGTAGCTGAATGCCTTTTACAGCGTGACCATAGGTGCTAGCTACCATCCTTAAATCCTTATGACCCAACAATTTAGCCGCATCCGCAAGTGTTCCACCGTTCTCTATGATCATGCTTGCTGCTGTGTGCCTAGCTGCATAAGGTTGTCTGTAGGGAATGTTTAACTTTTCAAGTGTTGGTTTCCAGTAACGCTTAAGTAAGTTTCTGTCATCTAGCTTAACGGGTGACAAGGCAACTCAAAGCTATAGGGGACAAAGCTTTGAGAAAATG
>QBMH01000310.1 GCA_003249025.1 Leptolyngbya sp.
TTGCCGCTTGTTTGATTGTCGGTCGTAAGCTCCTAACATTTTCCGGATAGGCTCTTAGTGCTTAATTTGGGCATTGGCACCCCCAACCTTTCCATCGCCTGCCTGGGCGTTGATGCCGTGCAGTACCAGCGCTTTTCGTACCAAGTCAAAGTTTTGGGTGGTGTAGATGTCGCCCACCACTGGCTGACCCATGCCGTTATCAACCAGGGTTGAGGCTTCACCTTTATCGGTGCATACTGATAGCCCTGCGGCTAAAACTTGCCCGGTGTTGGGGTTGATGATCGGTTGACCTTTCACTAACGAGGCAAACTTAGACGGGTCATTGGGGCTGACAACAATGGTGTTACAGCCCTTTAGATAGAGTTCGTCAGCAAGTTTTGATTGCGCTGCTAAACGCTCTTTTTCCAGAGTCGCCAGTTCTTGCTCGGTGTTGATCACCGCCGCGCGATCGCGGATTTGGCTCATCCGGTCAAACTGCGGTTGCATCCCAGGGATGGAGGCGGCGATCGCGCCCAGAATGGCAACAGCAACTACACCTTTAACCACAGTGGGGTGATGACGGCGGCGGATTTTTAATGGTAATTTCATGGTTTTTCTCCTAATGACAGTGGAATGAATGGGGTGATCGCGCGCTCTTGCAACGCTTTTTGTACAAATGCTCTTTTCCGTTCGGATTGCAGCCTCCCCTCTGTGTGCTGTTGAACGGCTTCGGCAAAATCTTCTGTAGGAGAAGTCGCGCCGTAATCTGAAACGCCTCCTTCGGATTGCCAAAGCGCTACATACTCTTGCGGCGGCTCACTCTTGCCCCATTTCTTGTAAGCCAGTAAATGTGCGGTTTCGTGGGCTAGTAAGGGGGAATAGTCTTGTGCCCCTCGCCATATTTCAATTTGGGCACCGGGCGATTGGGCTGTAGCATCTGCACCGTCGCATCCCCAGTGAGGGGAACAGCCTGCTTTAACAGCGATTGACTTCGTTGCTTGCTGCAATGCCGCAGGTAACGAGGCAAATTCGGCGCTTAGCTGGGCTTCCAATTCAGGGGATGCCCCGCTAATCGAAGCAGAGGAGCCTGGGCTGGATTGGCTGGATTGCGATTGCGATTGAGAACCAGGGAGTTTCACCTGTGAATACATCCCGTCATAGCCGCTTAAATCGACTGGGGCGGACGCTTGTCTGGATGGAACCTGATGGGGTTGGCTAGATGGGGCTTGATAGGCGGTCGCGTCAGCGTTGCGTAGCAATCTCGCGGTTCGCTGAATAGGAGCGCTGATGCTGCGATCTCCCATCATTGACGTGATAGTGCAATGGTCAAGAGTGCATGAGCCATTGCAGCCTGCAAGAGCGCTGGCTAATGCCACGCACAAAAAAAGTGGTAGTTTCAAGGGGTGAATCCTTGTGATTGAGGGTTTGCTTTTTTGGAGGGGCGATCGCTACTTTCTCAGGGCTGCGATCTCTCTCTTTTAACCGGGCATTTCTTCTAGGGTTGATTGGGTTCCCTCCATAGCAGACAGCAGCCGCTCTAGGCGATTCGCTTCACGATCCCCAAGGGAATCGCGTTGGGCAGTGGTGAGCAATCGTTGGACGAGGAGCACTGCCAGGGCATAGCGAATCTTGGCTCTGGCTTCAAATAAGGTTTTGGCAATTTCAAGGTGGGGATCGGTGATAGGGGTTTTGTTTTGCATTGGGTTCTCCAGTCAGTTGCAATATTTGCAAGTGGGACAGGTAGCCCGCTAGAAAGCCAACAATCAACATGAGGATGGCGACTTCCCCAAGGTTTGCAATTGGGCTAGGGCTTCTTGTAAGGCGGTAGTTTCAGCAGTCACGCTTTTATCGAGAACACTGGTTTGTAGTTGATATAAACGGGATTCCAACCGCAGTTCAGCGGCTTTTGCATCAATCGCATCTTTGGCTTTACGGGTTTCGTCCAAGCGCTGCTCTCGTTGGGCAATGTCGCCTTTCATCGCAGTGGTTAAGTGGTTGGCGACTTCTAAGAACTGCCGCGCTACTGCCAGCGGGTCATCCATGGAGACGGCTTCAGAACTGCGCAGGGATTCTAGGCTGTAGGTTTGGGGCAACGGTGGGTGTGCTAGCACGATCTGATGATTGCCAATTTCTACGGTGGCAGTGACGGCGGGTTCTTCAACCGGGGAGATGCAGTCAAATTCATGCAGTAGGCGATCGGCATCACCAGCCTCTAGACCATCGGCTGTGGAGATATTCAATTCTTGGCAGCGACGATAGACGCTGGATTTGGGTAGATCGTTGTCTTTGCAAAATTTGGTCAGGGAAATATTCATGGTTGCCTCTAAACAGTGTGGGCACTGGGTTGGAACTGTTGGAACACGTACGGAACAGCCAGGAACACGATGAGATCGTTTCCCGGCGTTCTGGTGCTGTTTCTGACTTGTTCCAAGTTCTGAAATGATGCTAACATAGCTTCAACAGTTTGCAACAGCTTGTATTAAACTTCTACAGTAAGATAAGTTGTGATGATCTGAGGTGAAGCGAGTATGATCAGCGTAGAGATTCCAGACGCGATCGCGATGGCTGAAACGCAAAAAGACCGAGTTATGTTTACCGCTCCAAAGGGGACAAAAGAACGGCTCAAAGTTTGGGCTGATTCTGAGCGTCGTACAATCAGCAACCTTTGCGAAAATGTCGTACTGGAAGCTTTGGAGCAATGGGAAGCTAAGGAGAAAGGGGGGGTTCCCAGTTCAATTGAAAAAGAAAAGTAAGGAGCGATCGCGATGACCTATTTACTCGACAAACCCAAGGATCAGCGATCAATTCACAAAGGCATCACCTGGGACCACTTCAAGCTAATTGAGGAGGGTTTTAGTGATTCTCCCGGCGTGAAATTGTTTTATTACAAGGGAGATCTCGAAATTTTGGCGGTTAGCCCAGAGCATGAGGCGTTTAGCGGCATCATCGGGATGCTAATAGAAAACTTCTTTCTTGAACTAGAAGTTGAATTTGAAATCACTGGTGCAATGACTCAGGCAAAAGAAGGGGAAGCATCAGCGCAGGCTGATGAGTCTTACTGTATTGGCGGTTCAAAGTCTATTCCGGATCTTTCAATTGAGGTGATTTTTACTAGTGGTAGCATCCAAAAACTAACCCGGTATCAAGCATTGCAAGTCCCTGAAGTTTGGTTTTGGGAAGATGGGCTGTTTACTTTTCACCATTTGCGTGAAAACGGCTATGAACGTATTTTTCAGAGCGAACTACCTTATCTTAAAGGTCTTGATTTAGGCTTACTCACTCAATGTGTTTTGGCAGGTCAAACTTCCAAGGTGAAAGCCGTCAAAATGTTGAGGCAAGGGATAAAAAGACAGGATTAAAGAGCCAAATTTCAATGGTTTTTTTGTACTATTCTTGGTAATTTTCAACAAATCTGAACTAAAATTTACGAAACATCTATCGGAGGAAAAATGCAAGTTCGCTCAAGGACGGTAGTGGTGGAATTTGATCCGAATCCCAACACTTAAAAGCGACAATCCTAAGATCGCCGCTTTTAAGGTTTAATTTCTTTTTGCTTTTTGAGGTTGCAGCCTCTCGAAGCACTAGCCGTTAAGCCCAATCGAATAAATTGTTCACCCCGGTTGATCGGCTGACACCGATAACAAAAAGCCCTATAAGGAGGGTCGCTTTGCTATGCCAATTATAGCCCAAACTTTAAATTTTGCGATAGATAAACTTTCTAGCAATCAACTAAAACCCGACGCAAGCCCAAATTCTCCCAGAACTAGACCAAAGATCCCTGATAGTAAGCTTCTTTCCTTTCCCGAATTAATCAAACACGAGTGTGTCGAAGGCAGCGCGATTGACCCTGATCTAGTTAAGAGTGCCGTTGAATTTATCGAAGACACTGGCTACTGGGAGACACACCAGGCGTTAGGGTTTGAAGTTCGTACCCAATACCAAACCCGCAAACCTCACGACTTTGGAACTCTGGCAGGGCTGAAAAATGAAGACAACTCATTCTGGCAGTTCAAGCCAGAGAAACCGTTAACCGACAAAAAAGGCAAAACTCAGAGATATGCAGCGCCGAAAGGCGGTGGTTTACGGGCGTTTTTGCCAGCGGTCACGGTTGATAAGTGGGTTCAAATAGCAGAAAAACATCATCTAAAAGGATACTTACCAACATGGGTTACGCAAGCCGCCTCAAACAATCAAAACGAGCTACGCAGCAACACCAGCCAATTGCTAACCCCGGACGAGTTCAAACGCTGTGCCGACAGATTGAATTCAACCTCTGCACTACGATTATCCAGGAAAGCTTGGAGTATAAACAGCAGCACCCAAAAGCCGAAGTGCGATACCTTGGACGAGATCCAGACAACGGCGATCTCAGAATCCGAATCTTCCCCGATATGCAATCACTTCAAGCCATTGCGAAGGGTCTCTACGTTAGGTGAAGTTCAGCGGCTTCAGAACCAATTTCCAATTGAGACATCATCGTTCTGGCAATGGGTTGAGTTGCTGAATATCCCCATCATCCTGACTGAGGGAGCTAAGAAATCCCTAGCGCTGCTATCCCACGGCTATGTTGCGATCGCGTTGTACGGCGTTCGCTGTGGAGTCCTGGAGAATGACATCATCAACGGTGAGAAAGTCCGCAAGCTCAAACCAGAACTCATCCCAGATTTGCAACGGTTCGCGTTCAAGGGGCGCAAGATTACGATCGCCTTTGACCAGGACGATAAGCCCAAAACCAGAGCAGATGTCAGCGCGGCTCTCTCTCGTTTGGGGTTCGTCCTGGGTACGGCTGGATGTCAGGTGGAGATCGCCCAGTGGAGCCAAACCCAAGGCAAGGGCGTAGATGATTTAATTGTGAACTGCGGCGCGGGCGCTTGGGAAAAAGCCCATTCTGAAGCCATCTCGTTTGCTCAGTGGGCTGTATCTCGTCAATTAGCCCATGAAGTACGGCGGAAACCTGATCTCAATATTGGCGATCGCGAATTTGTCGAAGTGGCTGCGGAACTTC
>QBMH01000311.1 GCA_003249025.1 Leptolyngbya sp.
TTGATAGGATACCAATCTGTGCCTCTCGCTTCACCTCCCCGTAACACCTATTGAGCCTAAAGTATTAACGTAACTACTTAGGTTTAAGTTTTTAGTGATATTTTAAGGGGCATGAGCCAAGTGTGTGTAGGATCTGGGCGTTGAGTTTAATCAGAGGACGGCTTTGGATAAAGGTTCAACGTATTCCCAGCGCAGTGAGACCGATCGCATCTTTCGCGCTCTAGATTTCCTCGGTCAGACAGCAGAAATTGTCACTCCATTAACCTCTGATCAACCAGTGATAGCGATGTCATCATTAGGCAAACTGGGGCGATTTGGCAATCAGCTTTTTCAGTATGCGTTCCTGCGAATTTGTGCCCATCAATCTGGAGCGCGAGTTGAGTGCCCAAGTTGGATTGGTCAATCGCTGTTTGGGCACTCGGAACCGCCCATTTCGCAGCGGTTACCCCCCGCGATCGAACAGTTAGATCAGGGTGAAACTTTGTTCGATGCGATGCCAGAGTTTATTCCCTACATTGAAAAAATGGCAGGAGCGCCCAGCGTTCGAGTCGGCGTTGAGGCATTAGAGCAGGGATTGAGCAATGTCGATTTGTGGGGATTTTTTCAAGTCCACACTCGTTTCTTGCAGCCGCATCAAGCCTTTTTTCGAGCGCTGTTTCAGCCTGTTCCCGATCTCAGAGCCGCTTTAGAGATTGGTCTTGCCCAGTTGCGATCGCGCGGTAAGACAATCATTGGTCTCCACATTCGACGCGGCGATTTCGTCCGCTTACCGCTGGCGGGATTTACCTTGATTGTACCGCTAGAGTGGTGGTGCGAGTGGCTCGATCTCCTGTGGTGTGAGCTTGATCAGCCTGTGCTGTTTTTGTGTAGTGATGAGTTAGAGCGGGTTTTGCCTGCTTTTGCCAAGTTTGCACCTGTCACCTGCAATGAGTTGTCGATCGCGTTGCCAGAGCAACTGCAAGCCATGAATGCTGAATTCTATATTGACTTTTTTATGTTGAGTCAGTGTGATGTGGTTGGCATTAGCAATAGTATTTTTAGTTTTACAGCCTGTTTGCTCAATGAGCGAGGACAGCAGTTTTTCCGTCCTTGCTGGGATTTCTCAACCAAGTTTGTGCAGTTTGATCCCTGGGATAGTCTGCCGCTGCTTTACATTAACGGGCAACCCAAGCTCTTGAAGCGTCTTGATCAGGTCGCAGCGGTGGCGTTAGCGACTCAAGGCAAGATCGGACTGCTGAAATGCCTTTGTCTTCAAGTGCCGATCGGGTTAACCCGACAATGGCTTGTGCGAGCGTACCTCCGCTATCAGGTCGCTGGTTTGCGGGGTGTGTTCAGATAATTCGACCAGCGTATCCATTACGCCTGATACGATAAACCTACACTTGCGGTTCAAGCTCATGATGAATTCAATGACCAACCCGATCGCCGCTTCGTCTCGTGCCATCGTCATTGGCATCAGCATGGCGGGCTTACTTGCCGCTCGCGTGTTGCTCGACCACTTTGCTGAAGTCGTCCTGATTGAGCGAGATGACGTTTCCGATCCGCTACAAAGTCGTCCCGGTGTGCCGCAGTCGCAGCACGTTCACGTTCTACTCACTCAAGGTCAACGCCTGCTAGAACAGCTATTTCCCGGTTTAGCAGCAGAACTCACCGCAGCAGGTGCGCCCACAGTCGAGTGGACTGCCGACTGGTTGATGCTGGGGGTGTGGAAGTGGATGCCGCGCTGTGCATCGGGTTTATCGGGACGCACCTGTAGCCGAACGCTGCTGGAGGGGCTGATTCGCAAGCGACTGCTGGCATCGCCCCATCTGACGCTGCTCACAGGCTGTCAGGTCGAGGGACTGCTTAGTTCACCAGAGTCCGATCGTGTCACAGGCGTTAAATTACACGGGCGCAAGACTGCGAATTCGATTGAGTCGTTAGACGCTGTGCTGGTTGTTGATGCCAGTGGACGAAATTCTACGTTGCCTGACTGGTTAGCGTCGATGGGATATGACGCTCCCCCCGAAACCGTGGTCAATGCGTTTCTGGGCTACGGCAGTCGCTGGTATCAGCGTCCTAAGGATTTAGAGGCAGATTGGCAAGGCATTACAATCTCAGCCGTTGAAGGAATCACCTCACGCGGCGGCGTGCTGTATCCGATCGAGGGAGATCGCTGGATTGTCACTTTGGGCGGCGTGGGTCGCGACTATCCGCCCACAGATGAGGCAGGCTTTTTGGAGTTTGCTCGTAGTCTACGGGTACCGATTCTGTATGACTTGCTGAAAGATGCCCAACCGCTATCGCCCATTTACAGCTATCGCCGCACCGAAAATTGCTGGCGACACTACGAGCGCTTGCAGCGTTTCCCGGATGGAGTTGTGGCGATCGGCGATGCGGTCTGCGTGTTTAATCCCGTCTATGGGCAAGGCATGACAACGGCGGCACTGGGAGCCATGATGCTCGATCGCTGCCTGAAACAGTCCCAATCGCCCAAAGGATTTCCGCTGCGGTTCCACCAGCAGCTTGCCCGTATTCTCAACACGCCGTGGTTGATGGCAACGGGGGAAGATAACCGCTGGTCAACCACAGAGGGAGCGAAACCGGGGTGGAGTGACCGATGGGTGCAACAGTATCTAGATCGAGTCACCGTGCTGATGCAGGACAGTCCTACTTTGCTGAAAACATTTGCGGAGGTGGTTCACCTAGTGAAGCCCCCGACGGTGTTGTTTGCGCCCAACATTTTACTGCGAGTGCTGGCAAGCTATGGCAAACGAACTCCTACCGAAATTGAAACGACAGAAATCGGGCTGCAAACATCCACAGGATCAACCGTTCAACGTTGAATCAGGAGAGAGATCGATGAGTCTGACCCAATCCACCATCACCGACGAACAGTTCGTCAAACTCCGATTTAGCACCGACAGCCGCACGCACTACTTTGAGGCAACGGGTGCGATGTATGCTCAGTCATTAGATCAAGACCAGTCGCAGCATCTGTTTGATTTTCTCGGAGTCAATATTTCTCGCTGCGTTCAAGATAAAGAAACTAACCACTGGTTTCTGCTCAGCCGCAAAATTACCCTGTATCAAGACCCAACTACAGGCGAGAGGTTGAACCAGTGGCAGAATCCCTGGAGCGGCGATCGACTCAACGTCATGCATCGCAGCTACGACTACCAGGAGTTTCCCATCCCGCCTCAAATCAAAGCCAGCATCGGTCCAATGCTGGGCATGATGTTAGTGCTAGCAGGAGAGCGTTCTCACCTCGATTAGCATAGTGAGCGCGGCTTGAGTTTTCTGCAACTCGGTCTACACCAACTGGCACGGCTCTGCTACGGGCGATCACCCTTGCCCAAACTCTTGGCACTCCCTAGGCATAACCCGCCTCCCGCCTGTGCTTCTCGCAGGAAACGTCAGATGTTAGACTGCCGAATTGAATTCTCGAAGGTGGTCAGATTTTCATGATGAGACTGTCTGAGTTTTCTGCACCACTAATCACTTTTGCTTTCATAAGCAAGCCCTAACTGTGGGTCGGCTGATGCACAGTAGAAAATCAGCCTGACCGCTTGGATTGATTAGGGGTAGGCAGTTCTATCCCCTTCCTTCCGTACTTCATCCATGACAAAAAATGGTAGATCGCCTATCCCCAAATTTCCTTGAACTTGATAGGCGATAGCTGGGTATATCGTTCAGTGTGCTGAATGTAGCTATGCCCACGCCGATGTCTACGGCGATCGCCAAAAATTCTCTCCAGCCCATACGCCCAATTGCCGTTGCCTGATCAGAACTTAGGGTCGTAATTTGCATCCGCGTCTGGATTGGGAACGGGGGTTGCTGTAGAGACTCTTACCAGGTTCAGCAGCAGGAGTTCCAACTATTATGCCAGTAGAATATCTCAGTCCAGCCTATCGAATTCAGACTGGACGACTGGTTATCCGCTGTTGGAATCCAGCAGATGCACCGTTGTTATCAACCGTGATCGCCCAAAGTTTAGAGCATCTTAAAGTCTGGCTACCGTGGGCACGGGAGGAACCCAAAGATTTGCAGCAGCGAGTGGGCTGGCTCAGGCAATCTCGTGGCGAGTTCGATTTGGGACAGAACTTTAACTATGGCATCTTCAATCTTGACGAAACGCAAGTGCTGGGAGCGATCGGACTGCATACAGACAGCTACGACGATGCGCTAGAGATTGGGTACTGGATTGGTGCCCCTCACATCAATCACGGGTTAGCAACCGAGGCGGCAGCGGCTTTGACTAAAGTTGCATTTGAGGTGAACCAGGTGATGCGAGTAGAAATTCACTGCGCTCCAACCAACCTTGCAAGCGCAGCGGTTCCACGCAAATTGGGCTTTACTCATGAAGCAACCCTGCGGCAGCGAGAAGAAGATCATGAGGGATGCAAACGAGACTCAATGGTTTGGTCGCTGTTTGCAGAAGATTACCCAACGAGTAAAGCGGCAGCAGCCATGGTTGAAGCATTTGACGCGATGGGGCAAAAAATTCTTTAATCCCTTCGGGTCACTGCCCCACAGCAAGCTGCGTCCGGAGAATACAGCGCCCGAAGGGTGCTGTTGAGCGGAATCGAGCCGAGATACATGCGGACGTTTATCATATCGCCTGAAACGCAGACTGAATAGGCACCCTAGCTTTTTGGTCTTTAACTGTGATTGCTGAAAGCACTGGTTAGTAAAGGTTTGGACTACTTTTGGACGCTGTACTATTAGAAAACAGCTAGTACACCACCTGATTTACCCCTCATTCGTCATCTAAAATCCGCATTCTACCGTCGCGCTTCGGTCTATGGCACAACTAACCAACAAAATTAGCCCTGTTTTGAGTCGAACGCTGAAATCCTTTCTATATAAGAGAACACCCTAAAAAAGATGATCCAGTAGTCAACTGGGTTTACCCATGATTTC
>QBMH01000312.1 GCA_003249025.1 Leptolyngbya sp.
CCGATCGCGATCGCGGCTTCCAGGGCAGCTAACCACAAACCACCGCAATAGGCGCTGATTCCCTGAAGTTTCCAATCATCAAAGGTTTGGTCGGGGGCACCGGAGTTTTCGGGGATGCCATCAAAGTTTTTATCGAAGCATTTAAGGTAATGCATCGTTTGGGAAATTGCTCCCCAGCATTCTTGCAAAAAGCCAATATCCGTTGGGTCGGTCAGCAAAAAGGCGCGATAGACTTGTAGGACAAAATCGCAGGACAAATCTTTCCACAGATTGCAATCTTGATAGCTGGTGTAGTTGGTTTTCTCCCAAACATGTTCATTGGGTGCGCCCAAATCATGGGGAGTAGCTCCAGCGGTTTTGCGAACTGCCATGGGGCTGTCTGCGCCAATGGTCATGTAGTAGCCGATCACACGGGTGCGATCGTCACTGGCAGGAATGGCACGGGCAAAGGCGCGAATCACTGCTTTTTCCAGGTCTGGGAACAGCATCAGCAGCCCAAAGGAGCCATACAATCGCACATCCAGGCTTTCGTACCAACGGTAGTCGATGCATTCCAGCACGGCGAATTGCCCGACCGGATCTTGGTCACTTGCTGCGCTCCATAAGGTGCCGCCATCCGTGAGGATATACAGTTCGTTGAACAGCGCCATTTTGAACCAGTTGGGCAAGTCTGATTTTTCTAAAATAGGCTGTTGCCAGGTTTGAATCTGCTGTTGCCAGGTTTGGTAGTGTTCTAGGGCAGTGTGAGCGATCGCCCAGGCATTCTCACCACCGCGCCCAAAAAAATCGGTGTGGCGCTTAAAATACTCCACGCCCTGAGCAAATTCCATCACTGGAAAATCCCAACTGAGGGTAAAAGGAATCCGTTGGGTTTCACCTGGTTGCAGGGTGAACCGGATCGCGATCGCACCTGCAATCTGTTCGCCCGATTCTGCGGCAGTTGCATCAGCATTATTGAGCAATGACCCAGCTTCAGCAAAGGACTGCCAAATTTCAGCGCCATCTCCTGCTGGATTCCAACGGGTCTGATAAAAAACTTCGGTGTTAGCGGTCGGTTGAACTGCGATCGCCCACTGTCCATCGCCTTCAGCAGGTGAGCGATCTCCCAGTTTTTCTTTCGCCTTCTCCATGACTATCCCAACTCGCCCCCCGTCTGTTACCCAGCGATTCACGTTCCCGGCACTTTCTCCTAAACGCGGCTGATACTCATACACAGGGCTACCGTCATCGCGCAGTTTCACCTCTGGCGATTTAGAAGCATTGGTGAACCAGCCCACCATGTTTTGCCAGGTCAGCATAATGCTGAGGGTGATGGGCTGGTCTGTGGGATTGTGCGCTGTCCACTCGAAGATCGCGACGGGGTAGCTAGTTTCTTGGTAGTTATGGGGCAAGATGGGCGAAAACTGTTCGCAGGTGAGATTTGCCTGAAACACATTTTCGTAAACAAACCAACTGCGGGGATAAAGGGCGTGATAGGTGCCTGTGGAAGGTGACGGGGGACAGGTGTCAGGTGTCAGGTGAGGAGTTGACACATCGGCTGTTTCCTGTTCCCTGTTCCCTGTTCCCTGACTAGCTGGATACCATTGCCAGGTGCTTAAACTTCCGTCTTCTGGTGATTCTGTGGATAAGGCATAGGCTTGGGATTGGTCGCCGACTTGCTCGAAGAGGCTGAACTGGCAGGCGGGCATGGTTTGAAAGATGTGTTCGCCGCTGTCAACATGCCACAGGTTAAAGTCTCCCCGGTGCGATCGCCCGATGCATCCCGCTCCAAAACCACCCAGGGGCATTCCATGCCAAGGACCATCATCTAGGTTGCTGGGATAGCGAACCGTGTAGGGGGCTTCCCAGCCTAAACCGATGGGGCGCTGCCAGGTGCAGTTAGGAATTTGGGGAGAAGTGGGTTGATTTTGCATGTCCTGATTTTAAGGGCATCGTGCCAAGTAGAAACGCGGTTGCCTCTCCAAACCTTGATATAAAATCCTGTAAAACTCCTGATGCTTCTTGAGTAGCTAATGTCGCATCCTGAGAATATCGGGGCAAGCGAAGAAACCTGAAAATTCATACATTGACCCGTAGTTAGGGATAGATGCATTTTTTCCTAGCTGTTATTTACCCATTTGGGCAGAGGTATTCAGTGAAATTGCAGATTGCCGGATTCTTTGCAGCCAGTTTGACATTATTTGCCGCGATCTCTACCGGATTGGTTTGCCACACGACCCAGCAGCTATGGAAGCCTGAAATAGCCCAGGCTGCCAAAATTACCACAACGCTGCTCAAAAATAAACCCAGGCTGTTTTCTCGCAGTTTGCGACCCGCAAGCGTGACGACTCAACCCGGTGTTCGTGATTTGCTTGCGCCTCAGTCAATGGATTCAAGTAGCCTTTAGCTTGGCGATCGCGTCTACTCATCTCAATCGGTCACGCCTTCGCTTAAAATGACAGGCTAGCCACACACGATGGATTGCTTGATGAATAGGGAGTTAGGGGAGCCGCCGGACACGCTGAAGCAGTGTTCGCAAGTTTTAGGAATTGATTTAGGTGGGACTGCAATTAAGCTAGGGCGGTTTAGCCACGATGGCGCTTGCTTGCAGTCTTTGACGGTGCCGACTCCACAACCATCTACTCCAGAGGCGGTGGTCAGGACAATGATTGATGCGATCGCCCAACTTGACCCAACCCACCAAGCAGCCGCGATCGGGATTGGAACGCCGGGTCCTGCCGATGCCACTGGACGCATTGCCAGAGTCGCCATCAACCTAAACGATTGGCATGATGTCCCACTTGCGGATTGGATTGAAGCCAAGACTGGGCTACCCACCACTGTCGCCAACGATGCCAACTGTGCTGGCATGGGCGAGGCTTGGCTTGGGGCAGGACGCTGGTTTCGCAACCTGATTCTGCTGACTCTTGGGACTGGGGTAGGAGGAGCCATTATCCTAGACGGCAGACTGTTTGTAGGACATCACGGCACAGCAGGCGAATTGGGACTGATCACCCTCAACCCCAATGGACCCGCTTGCAACAGCGGTAATCAAGGGTCTCTAGAACAATATGCTTCGGTGCAGGCAATTCGTCGCCGTACCGGATTGGAACCCGATACATTGGGCGCAATGGCGATCGCGGGGGATGCCAAAGCCTTGGAATTTTGGCAGCATTATGGGCATGATTTGGGCGCGGGTTTAGCGAGCCTAATCTATGTGCTGGCACCAGAAGCGGTGATCATTGGTGGTGGAGTCAGTGCCAGTGCCGACCTGTTTTTTCCCTCAATTCAAATCGAGCTAGAACGACGGGTGTTGCCCTGCTCCCGCGCTGGACTGCAACTCTTAAAGGCGGAATTGGGCAATCAAGCGGGAATTGTGGGAGCCGCAAAACTGGCGTGGCAGTTGGCGGCAGAATAGGGAGAAGGTTTTGAGCTTTTAATTGAGAAATGGGGAACATTTTCGCTTTATCTGCACCATTAAGAAACTTCAACCGGAGCAATAAAGGCAGATGAATCTTGTCGGTCTAGGGCAACATTAACGGTTTCAGAAATGTAGCTTGTGGTTGACTTTGGCTGCTGTTTAAGGGCTGCTTGGATGAAACCTTTAAATAAGGGATGAGGAAGACTCGGACGAGACTGAAACTCTGGATGAAATTGACTGGCAATAAAGAAAGGATGATTAGGAAATTCAACAATTTCTACCAACCGTCCATCGGGTGAGGTGCCGCTGATGATGTAGCCTGACTCAACTAGCAGATGACGATAGGCGTTATTAAATTCATAACGATGACGATGGCGCTCGTAAATTACTTCCTCTTGATACAAGCTAAAAGCAAGAGTGTTGGGAGCAAGGCGACACGGGTATAGACCCAGCCGCATAGTGCCGCCTAAATCCACCACATCTTGCTGTTCTGGCAATAAGTTGATCACCGGATTTTGGGCATCGGCGTTAAATTCTGAACTATTGGCATCTTCTAAATGGGCAAGGTGGCGCGCCCATTCAATCACCGAGCATTGCATCCCTAAACACAACCCTAGAAAGGGAATTTGATGCGATCGCGCATAGTGAACTGCCGCAACTTTGCCATCAATGCCACGGGCACCAAAGCCGCCGGGTACAATAATGCCATCCACGCCCTGCAAAAATTGTTCAGGACTCTGAGCCTCAATATCTTCAGAATTGACCCAGCGAATATTCAGGTCGCTATCCAACTCGATCGCGGCATGGCGCAACGCTTCCATCACCGATAGATAGGCATCGCCCAAGCGCACATATTTACCCACAATCGCAATTTCGACGCGCTTGGTGGGGTGATACAGGCGATCGACCAATCGTGCCCACTGAGTTAAATCAGGCTCCCGTTGTTCGAGTTGCAATAGCTCTAAGGCTTGATGGGCTAAGCCTTCCCGTTCCAGCAATAAGGGCACTTCATAAATGCTGTTGGCATCGGGGCAAGAGATCACACATTCGGCTGGCACATCGCAAAAGCCCGACACTTTTTCCTTAAAGCCTTCTGGCAAGGGGCGATCGCTGCGACACACTAACATATCTGGCTGAATTCCGATCGATCGCAATTCCTTCACCGAATGCTGAGTCGGCTTAGTTTTCATCTCGCCTGCTGCGGGAATCCACGGCACCAACGTGACATGCATATACAGCACATTTTGCCGTCCCACATCCTTACGAAACTGGCGAATCGCTTCCAGAAATGGCAACGATTCAATATCCCCCACAGTGCCGCCAATTTCAGTAATTACCACGTCGGGATTGGTGTTTTTTGCCACCCGCAACACCCGATCCTTAATTTCATTCGTGATATGGGGAATCACCTGCACCGTGCCACCTTGATAATCTCCCCGCCGCTCCCGG
>QBMH01000313.1 GCA_003249025.1 Leptolyngbya sp.
TTTTATATCAACATAGGATTTAATCTAACTCTTACTGACTTTTCGGATAGGCTCTAAGCCGTTTGTGAACACTGTTGGGTCACTATAGAAAAGTTCGTCTTCCAGCAGGAAAATAGAAACCTTTTCCTCTTGCGGGTCAACAATCCAGTATTCAGAAATTTTGCGAGTTTGATACTCTTTCAGCTTTTCAACGTAATCACGCTGGCGATTCTTAATACCAGGGCTAACAACCTCAACGGCTAAGAGCAAGGGCACTCGCAGTACAGCGGCTTTGCTCTTCTGTTGCCGGAGCGATCGCCAATCTTCCCCATGAATGATCGCAATGTCTGGCAACCTGGAGCGCTGCTCACCCGTCCTCACGCCCGTATCACTACGTTTCACCCGCCAATCAAGCTTATTTTGCTGAATTGCCGCGTAAAACTTTCTATCCAGATATTCAGCAATATCCGAATGAAAGGGGCTAGCCGGGGTCACTTCAGTCAAAACTCCATCTACCAATTCATAAAAATTGTCCGTTTCGTCTTCAAGGTTTAAATATTCCTCAAAGCTTTTCCGTTGTGCCTGTGTCGCCTGTACCATCGCGATCGCTCCTTCAATTCCTATGCCGCCTGAGTCCATGCCCCGGTAGCGTACCGGATCGCATCGGTGTTGATTCTGTCGGCTAAATAATCGAGTTTTTTATCCATATCGGCTGGAGTATCCGAAATCGCGCCTTCCCATAGAAGAGCGTGAACTTGGGTGCCGGATTTACCCTGAATTTTAATCAGTTCTGGCTTAAACCCTAATTCTTTTGCAAATTCGGTTATCTCAGTCAAATCAACCAAGGCAAGGTTGACCGATAGAAACCGTCTACCTTGGACTGGTCTGTAGGGGAAAGTTTTGATGCTTTCAAGAGTTGCTGCTGTCATTGGGTATCACCTCAGTTCTAAACCAACAAATAAACCTATAAGTACCTTTCTTGCTAGGGTTTTTCGTGTCCTGAGTCACGTTAACCACTTCTGTTAGAGGATCGTCCTCTTCTGCCATCTCTTGGCAAAGTCTCCAAGCAATATCCTTATTTTCCGCCCAAACAATTTCTTCTCTTTCTTCAGAAGGCTTTTCAGGGTCGATCAACATTACCGCTTCATTCCCTGCTTAAGCATCCTAACCGCCTCCACTTTGGAGGTTTCAGCTTTCAAAACGCATTGAGTGAGCAAGCCTAAGTCAAGGTCTTTGAGGTAGGGCAGTTCACTTTGATAAACACGCTCATAGCCGTTTGCTCGTAGGTGATACAGGCTAAATAAGCCGTCTTCCCAGAACCACACTTCAGGGACTTGTAATGCTTGGTAGCGATTTAGCTTTTTGGTGCTGCCACTGGTGAAAATTATTTCTATCGACAAGTCTGGAATCGGTTTTAAATCTCCAATGCAGTAGGATTCATCAGCCTGTGCGGATGCCTCCCCTGTTTTCTCCTGAGTCATTGAGCCAGTGGGAGTGAATTCAACCTCCAACTCAAGGAAAAAGGTTTGGATCAGCATCCCAATGACGCGCCCAAATATTTCATGCTCTGGGCTGACAGCCAAAATTTCAAGCTCTCCTTTGTAATAAAACAGTTTCACGCCAGGAGACTCGCTAAAACCTTTCTCAATCAGCTTGAACTGTTCCCAGGAGATGCCCTTGTGAATTGACCGCTGATCGGTTGGTTTGTCCAGTAAGTATGTCATCGCGATCGCTCCTTACTTTTCTTTCAGCTTATCCAGTTCAGGAATGGTTGGCAGGTTGAGAGTTTCACCTCTCAACACACTCACAACGATCGCCTGAATGAGATTCGGCACCGTCCGAATATCTTTGTCAGCCCATTTTTCAAGAATTTCAAACTGATCGTCCTCAAAGGAAACGGTTGTACGCCGCATATCTTCCGCTACCTGTCTGGAATGCATCAATCATATCTCCTTTGCTAGAACGATCTCATTCTGGCATAAAACTAATCAAGTGCCTCATTTGACTTTTTTGAATCATTTGATGTATTTGATGCTAACATTCAAAACATGCAACGGAATTCATTGAACACGGCAAACAATCACGGAATTCATTGAAGTGCGTTGCAATGCTGCTCTTTCCCACCCTTTCCAGCGATGTGCAATGAACACGATTCAAATTGTTCAGGGATACCGCTTTGAAGATTTGCAAGCCGAACTAAACCGAGTGAGAACAGGTGGAATACCTAGAACCACTCTTTACGGCTGGATACGTCGCCTAAAGCTGATTCCCGGCATTGATGGGCTATGCACCCAGGAAGATTTGGAAACCTGAAAAGCTCTAAACCGCTTCCTACAGAAATGCCTCTTGATCGCCAAATTTGAGAAAGTCTACTTCTCTTGAAAAACTCTGAAACCTAAACACAAAGGACTTCAAGCGATGCCAAGGTTCAAGCCATCAAATACCCAAGTAAAGCAAACGCTAAAAGCTTTCATTCATAGGTCTTTCAGCTTTAGCGACCACTATTTGTCCGTTGCTTAACTAAGCCTTTAAGGAGTTGAAATCTGATGAAACGCCATCAAATTCGGCGGATGATTCCAGGCACGGTAAGTGATGCCCAACTAAGACGGGCGATCGCAGACCTGGGACTCCCTGCCGACAATGACCCTCACTACAGCGACGAAAACACCAAAGCCATCCTGAGCCAATTCAAAACACCCCCTGTAGAAGCCTTCGATGCCATAGGAGACACCGCAAAAATAATCGAATTCTTGAACCAGAAAGCCCAACAAAGAGCGCTTCAGCAGCCGTCAGAAACCAACGGAATTGATGATGACTTAGCGCCTCTGCCCACCCCCCAATTTTTCATCGGAGATCGCGTCTGCTGGTCACCTTTACCCGGTGAAGAAGAAGAACCACTGGAAGGCGGCTATGTGATTGGCATGAAATATTGGACACCCGACTTCTCAGAGCCTCCTGTGCCGCTTGAAGGCACAAACGCAGAATGGCAGTATCTAATTTACCTAAACTCCACCGCACCCTCTCGTGCCTGGATACAGACCGACTGGGCGGCTGAGAGCGACCTGGTGTTCCAGGAGCCATGCCACGCCAGTAGTCCCGTCACCGAACTGGAGGGTATCGAAGCTTGAACCCTAAAGGAATCCAACTCTGCTAACTTGTCAAGTTGCTTGCATCCACATCCTCCTCTAACTCAACTGTCAAAACATTCAACTGCGTCTCCAGTTCCTCAATTGTTGGCAAGTTACCCTTCAATGATTCTGGCAAAGCATCGCGAAGTTGGTATGTAGAAACCCCAATCGGTTTGTTCACATCTCGCAGAGCATACTCAACGATCGTGTTGTCTTGCGTTTTACATAAAACAATCCCAATCGTTGGATTATCTTGAGGACTCCGCATCAGGTCATCTACGGCAGAAACGTAGAAGTTCATTTTGCCGGAAAACTCTGGCTCAAAATCGACGGTCTTGAGGTCAATTACCACAAAGCAGTGCAGGCGAAAATGATAGAACAGTAAGTCTAATCTGTACTCTTTTCCACTGACTTGAATTGGAAACTGACTCCCGACAAACGCAAATCCAACGCCTAATTCCAGCAAAAATTCTCGAATGTGTTTAACCAGTGCATTTTCTAGCTCCCGTTCTTGCGCTTCTTTTCCTAAGCTAAGAAAATCAAAATTATACGGATCTCGCAACACCTGTTGCGCTAGGTCTGATTGTGGCTGAGGCAAGGTCGTTTGGAAATTCGTCAGTGCTTCTCCCTGCCGCTGGTATAGTCCTCGCTCAAGCTGATGAATCAAAACACTGCGACTCCAGCCTTGCTGAATCGTTTTTTGGATATACCATAGACGCTCTTGCGGATCTTTCACTTTGTCCAGCAAGGTGCAGTTATGAAACCAGGGAATTTGTCCAGCAACCTGCTGGACGATCGCTTCATCGGGATATGCCTCGGCAAAAGCTCGCATATAAAGGAGATTTGTCCGGGAAAAGCCTTTCATTGCCGGAAACTCGTTCTGCAAGTCTTTGGCAAGTTTTATTACCACTTTTGCCCCCCAACCCTGCTGCCGCTGCCGCTGTAGAATATCTTGCCCAATCTGCCAATACAGCAATATTAATTCTCTATTGACTGCAAGTGCCGCCCGTACTTGAGCAGTCCGAATGCGTTCTTTAAGCCCGTGCAGAAAGGTTTCGTAGTCTTCAGATTTAAACAAATCAGCCATATAGCAAACAGATTTGAATCGAAAATATAGCGGTTTTCACTTAATTGAGGTGCAGTAGCAATCGTGAGCGAACCAGTGATTGATGTCATCAAGCGTGATGACTTCATCAATGACTTTACCAATAGCAGCATCTAAAGCGTTACGGCTTCTGGCAGCAACTGAGCGTAAGTATTCCTTCAGTTTTGACCAACAATTTTCAATGGGGTTGAAATCGGGTGAATAAGGCGGCAAGTAAATCAATCGTGCCCCTGCGGCTTCAATCAGTTCACGAATACCTTCAACTTTATGAGCACTGAAGTTATCCATAACGACACAGGCTCCTTTCCATAAGTTTGGCACCAACACCTGTTCAACAAATGCCCGAAAAACATCGCCATTGGTATACCCATCTATCGTCATGGCACCCACAAAGCCAGCTAAGGCAATTGCTCCAATCAATGTGATGTTCTCTCGACTGTTTTCTGGTCTTGCCGCATAGGCTCGTTTGCCTTTTGAGGCACGGGCATAAAGTCGCACCATTGCCAAATTTACCCCGGTCTCATCAATAGAACTCTTGCAAAAGTCAGCTAGCCAAAGCTAGTTCGTAGTTGTAAAGTGCAG
>QBMH01000314.1:0-3374 GCA_003249025.1 Leptolyngbya sp.
TATTACTTGCTGAGTTGAAGAGGGTATTTAATCCGCTTGTGACAGTACGAAGGGCGGAATGTGGGTTGGACACTCGGAAGCTGAAGAAAACCTGAACCGGATTTCTCAATATGCAATTGCCTTGCTTTGAGATGGCGCGATCGCGTCATCTTGCAAAAAGCCGGAGATCGCAACATCAAACTTTGGCTGTTTCCAAAAAAGTCTGATATTCACTGATGTGGATTTTTGCGGATTTTTCCCAGGTATAGTGGGGTAAGATCGATTGGCTGTGGTGGATTAGCGATCGTGCCGTGTCGGGTTGAATCATTTGGCGCATGGCTTGGGCGATCGCGGCGGCGGAGTTTGGGTCAACCAAGATAGCTTGAGTATCATTGAGAAACTCGGTGAAAGGAAGTTGGTTTGCAGTCAGAATCGGTAAACCAGCGGCGATCGCTTCCAACAACACCAGTCCCCAACCTTCCTTTACGGAAGGAAACACAAATGCATCCGCACTGTGATATAAAGCTGGCAAATCTGCATCGGAAATCACTCCTGGCAAGATTAAGGATTCGCCAATTTTAATACCTAGACTTTTTACCTGAGTGAAAAAGTCATCTCGGTAGGATTGATAATCAAATAATGTTGCACCTCCAGCAATCATCAGTTGAGCAGATGGATAATCAATCAATACATCCGCAAAAGCTTGTAATAATCGAATTGAGTTTTTGCGGGGTTCAATTCCACCAATCGCTAAGTAAATAGGTGAGCCAGATAAACCAAGCTGTTGACGAAGGGAGGCGATCGCGGCTTCGGAAACCTCCGCAAAGCGTTTAGAATTTACACCATTGAAAACTCTAGGCGCATCAATGTTATATCGCTTCTTTAATTCTGCTTGCCATAGATAACTTACACAAAAGCACAGACTTGGCTCTCGAATTGAATGCTCCTGACAAGCTTGCAAATAAGGGCTATTAAACTGATCAATATGATGAACTGTGCGAAAGAAATGAGATAGGATTCCTTGCTGCTTTAAACTGAGTAATGCATTCGCACTAATACAATCTTGGGCATGATGGCAATCATAGGGCTGAGTATGCAGTAAATCATTTTTAAAGTAGTCAACAAACTCTTGAATCCGCTGCTGAATCAGGGCATCAATCCCACTCGTGACTGGGGCGGCTGGAATCAGTTTGACATCACATTTGAGCGATCGCTGAAACCCAGAACCATCTTTATCAAGGGCATATATACAAACGAAACGCCCTAAATCATGCAACGCTTCTGCTAGTTCTAGGGTATGAATGACGCTGCCTCTGGGCTTGGTCGAGTAGGTCAACAGGGCAATGCGGAGCGCCATCATTTTGCACCCTTTGGAGGCGAAAATCCGGTCAGTGGTTCCTGCGCCAAATCCCAAAAAGGTAGAGTTTCGCTGTTATGTTGTAGGTGAAGTTGTCGGTGCGATGTTGAGGTGATTTCTCCAACTACGCCACATGCCAAGCGTTGCTGTTTAAATAAGGCTTGCACAGCCTCTACGTGTTCGGGGCGCACGCTCAGCAAAAAGCCATAGCTAGGAAACGAAACCAACCAGCGCTCTAGAGACACACCTTTGGGGCGGGGAATCGCTTTGAGGTCAAGCAATGCGCCACAGCCAGAGGTTTCTAACAACATCAACAAGGTGCCTAAAATGCCGCCCATGCTGATGTCTTTGCCTGCATCACACCAGCCTGATTCTGCAATTTGGGGCAAGAGTTCTAAGCTATTTCGTAAGTGCATCGGGTCGGTTTCGGTGGCGGCGTTCCAAAATGGGTAGCTGGGATGGGCGTGCCCCTTGAGATCAACGGCAACCATCAGGCGATCGCCCGGTTTAGCGTTGAAACTGGTAATCAATCGGGTTGCCTGTCCTAAAATGGCTACGGAAAGGGCATTGTAAGCACTATGACAGTTGGTGTGTCCGCCGACAATCGGTACGTTGTAGGCGATCGCGGCGGCTTGCATTCCCTCTAACAAGCGTTGGCTGAAGTCGGTCGATTGGCTCCACAACGTATCCACTACAGCGATCGGTCTGCCGCCCATGGCATAAATATCGCTGACATTGACCATAACTGCACACCATCCGGCAAACCAGGGATCATCTGCCACAAATTGAGGCAACATTCCTTCTGATGCCAGCAACAGGTAGCGATCGCGGTCAGGAATCGCGGCACAGTCATCACCGAGGAGTATGGGGGAAAGGTTTCGGGTGTCTGAGTGGGCGGGTGGCTGCGGCTTGATTTCTGATTGCCAGCTTCGAGTGCCTAAATTGAATCGAGAGACGGCTTGAATATCTCGTTTATGTAAAATGCCTAGGGATTGCCGCAGTTGAGCGATCAGGTCTGCCAACATTAGGATGCCTCTTGGCTAAGAGATAGCGTAGGGCGTAGCTCGTGGTTAGCTGGATAATAGCGTAGGTCGGCTTCCATTAGGTGATGGGGGCGATCTCGAATGCTGATTTCTTGCTGCGATGTCCAATGGAGCCGCTGAAAAAATCGCACGTTTTGCAGTTGAACGGTTGCTAGAAATTGGGTGCAACCCCAAGCGTTGGCGGTGGTGACTGCTTGGGTGATTAAGCCTTTGCCAATCTTCCAGCCTTTGCGATAGTCGGCATGGGTTCCTAGCCTGCCGCCATACCACAAGCCCGGTTCTGGCTCATAAATTCGCACTACGCCAATGACTTGCTGTGTCTCTGGGGCGATCGCAATGATGGGATGGGCAATGTTATCTAAATGATCGATGTCGCTACCTTGAAATAGCGCTTGTTCTTCGACAAAAATGGCGTGACGCAACGCAAAGTAAGCGTTGATTTCTTCGGGTATGGTTGCAAGTTTGAATTGATAAAACATGGGAAGAAAGTGCTAGGTTTCGGGTGTCGGGCTAAGTAAAAAGAGGTAAAAGGAATAATGGTGCCTTAAGGCCTATCGATTGCATGTCAAGCCTTTGGGGGATGCCCCCAAACCCCCATTGGGGGACGAAGCGCTTCCCCCAAACCCCCTCTGCAAGTGGGCTAGGGGTATTGGCTTCTGTCTGTCTGAACAAGTTGTTGCATGGGTTTAATGAATCACGGACTGGCTGTCTTTATTTCAAATCTCACAGTTTTTTAGCCTGTCATTTCGGTCTGACCCTTTCCCTTTTTCCCTGACCCCTGAAACTTGCTCCCTACTCAAACGTTGATAGAGCAGAACAGGCTCCACATTTGGCGCAGCCTGCTTTCATATCGCTGGAGGACATCCCTGATTGTTTGAGCAGTGCGCCGATTTGGGTGTAGAGGGCGACCATGAAGGCGCTATCTGGGGGGGCGTGATTGGCTAAGGGGGTGCCGGAGATGGGCACGAAGGGCACGACGAAGGGATATACGCCGA
>QBMH01000314.1:3421-4783 GCA_003249025.1 Leptolyngbya sp.
GGCGATCGCTGATTTCCACTAGCTCTTCTAAAGTGTCGCCCAAGCCTGCTAGCAGGTAGGTGTTGACTTGTCCCCAACCAAAGATTTTCACGGCGGCGGCAAAAGCCTGGAAGTAATAGTCCAAGGGCACGGAGGCTTTTCCGGGCATGATTCGGGCGCGAACGGTGGGATTGATGGCTTCTAGGTGCATTCCCAAGGTGTCTACACCCGCGTCTTTAAGGCGTTGAAACCAGACAAAATCATCCGGTGGTTCGCACTGTGCCTGAATGGGAACATCGACTCGTTGCCGGATTGCTCTGGCACATTCGGTTAAGTAGGCAGCCCCGCGATCGCGGGTGTTGGGGGTGCCTGTAGTCATGACAATTTGCTGGATGTCGTCTAAGCGCACGGCGGCTTCTGCGACTTCTGCTAGGTGTTCTGGGGTTTTCCGGGCAATGGTGCGTCCGGCTTCTAAGGATTGCCCGATCGCGCAAAATTGGCAAGCGGTGTCGCGAACTGACAAGTCAGCGCTTACGCTATCGCCATAGCGCATACAGGTTTGCAGTACGGTTGTTGCCAGCACATCGCGGCTATGCAGCAGCGCGATTTGACTATAGGGAATGCCATCGGCGGTGGTGAGGCTATAAAACTTGGGCGCATGGGGAAAAGAAACGGGTACAATATCCTGCTGCTCAAACTGCACAACGGCTTGATTGGTGGCAGAATCGAGAGTGACAGTGTAAGGCGATCGCGCCGCTGTTCCGGTGTAAATCGGCACCATCACAGTCGTTCCATCGATTGTCATCGCCTTATGGTCTGAAGGTCCCGCGCCGCCCTTCCGCCCCGTTGTACCCGCAGAAATTTCAGCCGAATCCGCCCATTTCAAGCCGTAAGTTTGAAGCTCCGTGATTAGCTGTTGCTTGTTCATTGGTTTAGTCATTGGTTGGTTCATCCGGGCTTTCGCTCCCACCGAAACTTTCTGTCAGATTCCTGAATCAGCACATCGTTAATGCTTGCCTGCCGCCGTTGCATCAATCCATTTGCCGCAAATTCCCACTGTTCATTGCCGTAAGCGCGATACCAGTAGCCAGAATCATCGTGCCACTCATACTCAAAACACACGGAAATTCGGTTCTCCGTAAAGCTCCAAAGCTCTTTTTTTAGGCGATAATCCAGTTCCTTTGCCCACTTGCGTTTGAGAAAAGCTGCGATCGCGACTCGTCCCGTAAAAAACTCAGCCCGATTTCGCCATTCAGAATCTTCCGTATATGCCAAGGCAACCCGCTCTGGATCGCGACTATTCCAAGCATCTTCAGCCGCCTGCACTTTGACTTTGGCGGTTTCGAGGGTAAAAGGCGGTAGGGGCGGTTTGGTTTGCATAGG
>QBMH01000315.1 GCA_003249025.1 Leptolyngbya sp.
CCCCTGACCCCTATCCCCTCTGCAACTGTGTCTACTAATTCCACACCATCTACTCTGCCCAATTTTCTAGATTTGTGGCAAGAAACCTTAGGGTGGCAGCCCAGCGTTGCCCAGAACAGTTTATTTCAGCAGCTTTATGAAGGTATTTTGGAAGGCAATCAGCAGCTTAATTTAACCCGGATCACTGACCCTGTAGAGTTTTGGGAAAAACACCTGTGGGATTCGCTCAGCGGGATTAAGTCGTTCCTCCAGCCAACCAGTAACCAGTCTTCCTCTCCTGATACCTTACACCCGACATCCGACACCGTTCGGCTGAGCGCTCACGCCGAAGCCCGACATCCGACACCTTACCGAGTCATCGATATTGGCACGGGTGCAGGTTTTCCAGGATTGCCGATCGCGATCGCCCAACCGAACTGGCACGTTACCTTACTCGACTCCACCCGCAAAAAGCTTGATTTTGTCAGCCAGTTGCTAGAGCGTTTGGATATTGAGAATGCCACTACCTTGGTAGACCGAGTGGAGCAGATTGGACGCGATCGCGCTCATCGAGAACAATATGATCTGGTGTTAGTTCGAGCCGTGGGAGCCGCATCTATCTGCGTGGAGTATGCCCTGCCGCTGGTGAAAATGGGTGGATTAGCCGTGCTGTATCGGGGACAGTGGCTTGAGGAAGAAGAAAAAGAGCTTGCCCCTGTGGTAAAGCTGCTGCTGGGGGGTGAGTTAGAGCAAGTCGCAGCGTTTAAAACGCCGATCACTCAGAGCGGTCGGCACTGTATATATATTCGTAAGATTGCTCCAACTCAGCTTCTTTATCCTCGTGCTGTGGGCATTCCCGCCCAAAAGCCCTTAGTGCTTACTTCAACAGTTTCTTCACCACGTCGATCAAATCTGGCGGATGATACGGCTTCGTAACATAGGCATCTGCCCCTTGCTTCATGCCCCAATACACATCAAACTCCTCGCTTTTACTGGTACACATCACTACAGGAATATGCTTAGTATTGGGTTCGTTTTTCAGCCAGCGGCATAGCTCGTAGCCATTTTTGCGGGGCATCACAATGTCGGTAACGACCAGATCGGGGAGACTTGCCTGAATTTTGGTGATTGCCTCTTCGCCATCGATCGCTTCAACTACATTAAATCCACTTTTTCGGAGTTGCTCTGAAACCATCTGCCGCACAGTGAGGCTATCATCCACGATTAAAACTGTATGCATAACTCCCAAGGGGCTAGTAATTCAGGGCGACGACTTAGTTCAGTTTAGAGGACGAACAGAGGTTAGTCTATGACGGATTGTGCCACCCGCCAAACTCCGTTGAATCTGAGTTCTGAGTTCTAAGGTGATATTCTTTCGTCGCACTCCGCACTTTTCCATCACGTACGCGTCAACCGATCCAACTGCTCCACCTCTTCTGGGGTGAGGCTCCAGCCGATCGCGCCTGCATTTTGTACCGCTTGATCGGCATTTTTGGCACCCGGAATCGGCATGACATTGCCTTGGGCAATCAGCCAATTCAGTGCAACTTGAGCAGGGGTGCGTTGATGGGTTGTGGCGATCGCCTGTAAAACGTTGACCAGAGGGGCGATTCTTTCCAATCCAGTCTGGTTAAAGCGGGGATCAATCCGCCGCGCCCCTCGCAAAGTTGGCGCTGAGTTTGGAGTGTATTTGCCTGTAAGCAACCCTTGTGCTAAGGGACTGTAGGCAAGAATGGCAACCTCTAGTTCTTGTGCCGCCGCCATCACGCCATTGGTTTCAATCTGGCGAGTGAGCAGAGAATAGCGAACCTGATTCACGGCAAGGGGAATGCCCCGTGCCGCCAAAAAGCTGTGAGCCTGCCGCATTTGCTCGGCGGAATAGTTGCTGACCCCGATCGCGCCAATTCTGCCCTTTTCTACCTCATCTGCTAATGCGTTCATTAATGTCCGCTGGCTCATCAAAAAGTCGAGTGGCCAATGCACTTGGTACAACGCCACGCGATCGACTTGCAGCCGTTGTAGGCTAGCGGTGAGGGTGTCGCTGACTGCTTGAGCATTGAGCCGCCAAGGAAGGGGAAAATATTTGGTGGCAATTTGCACAGGATGATCGGTTTGCTTCAGGAATTGTCCAATCAGCCGTTCCGATTCGCCTAATCCGTACACCTCGGCGGTATCGAAAAAAGTGATGCCAGATTCCACAGCCGCATGGAAGGCTTCACGCACTTGGTCGGCTCCATAGTCTTTGCCATAGCTCCAAAATAGACTGTCACCCCATGACCACGTCCCAATGCCGATAGCGGGTACGACCAATCCATCTTTGCCCAAAGTAACGGTTTGCATGGTGGTTTGCATGGCGATCGCCCTCCAATTTGTAACTTTCCCTTTACACTCCTAGTGTATTCTGCGGCTTCCTGGTTCGACCTTTCCAATTCCTTTTAATCTAGAAACTGGTGGCAATATCAAACCTGGTTTAGAAAAGAATATGGCAAGCAGCAATCTGTCCGGTTCAGAACCCTTATCGTTGAGCGAGTCGGCTCCGGTTTCCACCCTCACTCTGCTGACGATGTTTCGGTTGGGTCTGTACCAAATGGGTTTGGGCATGATGTCGGTGTTGGCATTGGGCGTGATGAACCGGGTGATGATTGGCAACTTGGCGATTCCCGCCACGATCGCAGCAGGGGCGATCGCCATGCACCAGTTTGTGGCTCCGGCGCGGGTCTGGTTTGGGCAGCGATCGGACAGCAAACCAATTTTGGGACACCATCGCACGGGCTATATCTGGATTGGCACGGTGATATTTGCTGTCGTTTCGTTTTTGGCAGTGCAGGTGATGTGGCAACTGGGCAGTGCAATTCCCGGCTCTGGCACCTTCTACGGTTGGACAGGCATGTTGGGATTGACCTTCGCCATCTATGGCTTGGCGCTCAGCGCTGGGTCTACCCCCTTTGCGGCGTTGCTGGTGGATGTATCGGATGAGGGCAACCGCTCCAAACTGGTGGGGGTGGTGTGGTCGATGCTGATGGTGGGGATTGTAATTGGGGCGATTTTGATTAGCGTGTTGCTCAAGTCGGTGACCAACGATACGCCCATCGCAGTGATGCAGGCTTCGATTAATCGGGTATTTGTAATTGTGCCCGCGATCGTCGTGGGGCTGGCAGTGGTGGCAACCGCAGGCATGGAAAAGAAATATTCGCTCTTTCGGTTGCGGTCTACTGTGAGCGATCGCGAAGACAAAATCACCTTTGGTCGAGCCTTGCGCGTGTTAACCGCTAGTCGCCAAACCGGAATTTTCTTTACCTTTCTGCTGGTCATGACCATTAGCCTGTTCATGCAGGATGCCATTTTGGAACCCTACGGCGCGAAGGTGTTCAATATGGAGTTCTCTAAAACCACACTGCTCAACGCCTTTTGGGGAACGGGCACCCTCATCGGCATCAGCACCACAGGCTTTTTGATTGCGCCCCGAATTGGCAAAAAAAATACCGCTAAACTGGGCTGTCTCTTAGTTGCAGCCTGTTTCATCTTGCTGATTCTGGCAGGATTCACCGCCAACCAAACCGTGCTGAAAACAGGTGTATTTCTGTTTGGCTTATGTTCCGGCGTGGTCACGACGGGCGCACTCAGCCTGATGCTGGATCTAACGGCAGCAGAAACCGCTGGCACCTTTATTGGTGCGTGGGGCTTGTCTCAGGCAATGGCGCGGGCACTGGCAACCGTGGCAGGCGGCACAGTGCTGGATTTGGGCACTAAGTTGTTTAGCGCACCCGTCCTCGCCTACGGATTAGTGTTTGCAGTCCAAGCCTGCGGCATGATCTTGGCAGTCTATTTGCTCAGCCGGGTGGATGTGGCGGAGTTTCAGGCAAACGCAAAACAAGCGATCGCCACTGTGATGCAAGGTGAAATGGATTAATCTAAGCTAATAACTGCGGAACAAGAACGCCAGAAACGCCAACGGTTGGCTGAGAAGTTGCGATCGCTCAGTTCAGACCAGTTAAACGCTTTAGGCATCGAACCTGAAGATTTGATTTAGGTTCGATCAATTCTGTCATTGCTATCCAATGTAATTAACAACTCAGTTTAGAATTCTAGTGAGTCTTGAGTATTATGAGTTGGCAATTTGATTGTGAACTGAGCTTAGAGGATTTTTTCTGGCAGAATTTGAAATCACTCCTGAATCTTACGCAACTTGACCGCCAACATCGCATTAACAATCAAGTTGTTGATATTCTTGCTGTCTCACCAAATCAGCAAATCGTATTGCTTGAATTGAAGAATACCGAAGATCGGTATGAGTGCATCCCGCTTTTGCGATGAGTATAAATACTTGGGTTTAATTTTCTGAAGCAGCGCTAAACTTTGAGCAGTTCACCTCTCAATCTAGCAAGACACATGGACGCTGACAAAAAAGCCCAAATTCAAGCCCACGCGCAAGCTATCGCCGCCCTGCTGTATGAAGAAACTGACCCTGACCAAGTTAAAACGCTAGCAGGCATTGAAGCAGCGGTTCGAGGACATCTCCTAGAGCATGTGAGTCCAGAGATCGGAAATTTTTTATCCAAACAAGTAGCGGCACAACAACTGGGCGAAAACGGAGCATCGACAGTATCGTCGGACGATTAAGTGTAAGTGAGAAACAAGCTCAAATGCTGAATGTTGAAGCTCATACTCGATGGAGTCCTTATCTAACCAAGTGTTGTTTGTTGTTGAGTGCCAATGAGTCTTATGCGCGGGCGGCTGAGGACATTGAGGTCTTGACTGGAGTAGCCGTTTCTCATGGTACGCAACAACGGTTAG
>QBMH01000316.1 GCA_003249025.1 Leptolyngbya sp.
GATAGGATACCAATCTGTGCCTCTCGCTTCACCTCCCCGTAACACCTATTGAGCCAATCTTTTTAGGCAGGTGTTTTTTGTTTCGTCTGGGTTTGGTTACGGGTAAGCCCATTAATGAACATGGGAATAAATCGATCCACGAATGCTTGCGGATCGCGTTTCCATGCTCGTTGCGCCACATCAATCCGGGTCATTTGCAGGTCAGGCGAGAGCAAGGTGTAAGGCAACCGTTCCATCAGGTACTGAGTTCGTTCCATCAGAGGCATTGTGTTGGCAATGTCCCACAGGTTGCCAACCCGCCGCAACTCTGCTCCCATCGTAAAGTCAAACCCAGCTTCATAGGCTGCCTGTTCAATCGCTGCATACTTGCACTTTGCAGCGTCTACCTTTTGCCGATGCTCTGCACTCTTGTCAGCAATTTGGGCTAACCAACGATTGCCCCAACGCACATGTCCAGCCTCCTCTGGAAAAATGCGTTCGATTGTTTCCCGAATTTTGATATTTTCCTCGGTTTGAGGCGCATTTTTTAAAGCACGAATGTGAGCAGAAAAGTATTCACAGCCGCGCTTTTCAGTGACATTGATGGAGGCAAGAGCAGCAATTACGACATCTTCAAAATTGCCGTTACCAAAAGTTTCTTGATCTAGTAATCGTTCAAACTCGTTAATGTAGGATAGTCCGGGCGGAATCCCCACATCTGCACCTAAATCAATCAATAAATCGGTTAGCCAAAACGCATGACGGGCTTCATCAGAAATGTGATGAGCTAGGTCACGCACGAGTTCTTTTGGTTGACCGTTGAGCTTTTCGGTCAAATCAGTTAGGTCTTTACAACTGCGCTGTTCATTGTAGCGATAGCGGTTGAGCGTGATTAGATGAATCTCACGATCGCGCACTACTTGATCCAGAACGTCTCGCGCACTGAGAGTGTTATTAAATTTCTTGGGATAAGCAACAGTCATGAGAGTTCAAAGGGTAAAGAGTATTGACACACTAAAAAGGTTCTTCGGCAGAGCATCCCCACGACCGTCACAGGGTGTATGGCTCACTTGTAAACAAGTGTAACGAATTCTGAATTAAGGGATTGGGATTATCAGAAAATTTCCGCTCAATTTTTCAAAAAAAGCAGCGATCGCGCGATCGCTGCTTTTATCAAATCAGTGAGGATGATTTAGCAGTCGTAGTAGAGCATGAACTCATAGGGATGAGGGCGGATGCTCATGGGAATCACTTCGCGATCGAGCTTGTAGCTAATCCAGTTTTCAATGAAATCCTCAGTGAACACGCCACCAGCCAGCAAAAACTCGTGATCTCGCTCCAAATTCTTTAGCGCATCCATCAACGAAGCGGGAGTGGAAGGGATTTTTGACAGTTCCTCTGGGCTAAGTTCATAAATATCTACATCTAATGGGCTACCAGGATCAATCTGGTTCTTAATCCCATCCAAACCCGCACAAACCATTGCGGCAAAAGCTAGATAAGGGTTGCAAGAGGCATCCGGGCAGCGAAATTCTAAGCGTTTTGCCTTGGGGCTATCCCCGGTTAAAGGAATCCGAATAGAGGCAGAACGGTTGCCCTGGGAATATGCCAGGTTTACGGGAGCTTCAAAACCGGGCACTAGGCGCTTATAGGAGTTAGTAGTTGGGTTGGTAAATGCCAAGATGGCAGGCGCGTGTTTGAGCAAGCCGCCAATGTACCAGAGGGCAGTTTGGCTGAGTTGAGCATAGCGATCGCCAAAGAAGGTGGGCTTCCCATCTTGCCAGATCGATTGGTGACAGTGCATCCCCGTGCCATTGTCACCAAACACAGGCTTCGGCATGAAGGTAGCTGACTTGCCATACTTCTTAGCCACATTCTTGATGCAGTATTTGTAGGTCATCAAAAAATCGGCTGCCTGCACCAATGGCGCAAACCGAAACCCCAGTTCACATTGACCCGCTGTTGCCACTTCATGGTGATGCTTTTCGATCGGCACCCCGCAATCCTTCATGGTCAGCAACATCTCGGTTCGCATATCTTGCAGCGTATCGGTGGGAGAGACTGGAAAATAGCCTTCCTTGTTGCGAACCTTATAGCCCAAATTGCCGCCTGTCTCTTGCCGACCAGAGTTCCAGGTTGCCTCAATGCTATCAACCTTGTAGTAGCCTTCGTTTTGAGTTTGGTCGAACTGGACATTATCAAACACAAAAAACTCGGCTTCGGGTCCAAAGTAGACCGTATCGCCTAATCCGGCTGCTTTGACTGCCTCAACCGCTTTATTTGCAATGGAGCGAGGGTCGCGGCTGTAGGGTTGCCCGGTTCTCGGCTCTATGATGCTGCAAATCATGCTCAGGGTTGGCTCTTCCATAAATGGGTCGATCCAAGCAGTATTGGGATCGGGCACCATCGCCATATCGGAGTCGTTGATGGCTTTCCAGCCCCGAATGCTCGATCCATCGAAGGCAACGCCGTCCGTAAAGCTGTCTGCATCGATCATGTCTTGATACAGCGTTAAGTGCTGCCAAATTCCGGGGGTATCAATAAACTTCAGATCAATCATCTGAATGTTGTCACGCTTGATCCATTCCAGGATTTCCTGCGGGGTTGTCATGAAGTACTCCTTATTCGTTTGGACTGTTTCCAAACTCTGGGAAACAGAAAAAGCAGTTACAGAGTTGCAGTGCGGTCGTTGACGCGAGTCTAGGGGCTGAATTGATAGGCTAGAGCCTCACTATACCTGAACGATCCAAAGAAGTGGTCGGTTGTAATTCTGGATACAAAATTACAAAGCAATTTTGTTGAAACAAGCTTAACGATCGCTTACAAAAGGAGTCATTCCAGAGAGCATAGATAGCTGCGATCGCGGTTTTTCTAAACATCTCTTTACACGCCAAAACAGCCAAGAGATAAGGGTTATGGGGATGTCGGCTCATGTTAGACTAACCGTGCTGAGTAATAGCGATCGCGATCTGTAGAGCGTTCATAAATACTCGGTTAGAGATAACCAAAAGCATTTATTTTTGAACTATTGAGAATGCCTGGGGGAAAGATTCAATGCGTGACGCAGTTACAAGCCTAATTAAAAACTACGACAACACAGGTCGATACTTAGACCGAGATGCCATGGATCGGTTGAAGTCCTATTTTGATACGGGGATGCTGCGCGTGCAAGCCGCCGCCGTGATTAACTCCAACGCCGCAGACATCGTGAAACAGTCAGGACTGCGCTTGTTTGAGGAATTGCCCGAATTAATTCGTCCGGGTGGCAACGCTTATACTACTCGCCGATATGCTGCCTGCCTCAGAGATATGGATTATTACCTGCGCTATGCCAGCTATGCCTTGGTTGCCGGTGACACCGATGTGCTGGACGAGCGCGTATTAGAAGGGCTGCGGGAAACCTATAATTCCTTAGCCGTGCCGATTGGTTCTACTGTCTATGGCATTCAAGTGATGAAAGAAATTGTCAAAGAGCAAGTGGCAGCGGCTGGAATTCCGGTTGGTACTATGCTGGATCAGCCCTTCGATTACATGACTCGCGTATTGAGCGAGACTAACATCTAATCGGAAAATTTTCTAAAGTGGTCGGAAAATTTTCTAAAGTGGGGTATGGGTGTAAAGCGGTTTATCCCGCGATCTCCCATGCCCTATTCATGTTTAAGATAAATAACCTGAACGATGCCTCATTCCTGCCACATCATCGTTGAAAACAACGCCGCCATCATCTACGCTAGTCGGGGCGGCGCTCCTGACAAAGTTCTGCCTGTCCTTGAAAAATTTCTAGATACTTTTTGGAAAGAGCGCGATACCTTTGGAGTGTATGTTGATACGCCAGAATGTTTGATTGCTCAGATTACGATTCGGTTTGGTTACGCCACCTGTGAAGACGACTTTTCCAACATTCGCGTCGGCGTTCACTACAACTCTACTGCGGACTATCTGTATTGGGTTGGGCTGGATCATACCGTGAAGGTGTGGGTAGCTGACGAAGCCTATCGCAAAAAACCAGAGCTTGGGCTGGCAGGCTGTAGCCTATGGACGGATGTAACTAAAATCTCAGGCGACGAGCGGTCAATAGTCGATAGCCCACAGTGAGCGCGGTAAACGCAACGACAAAGTTCCACAAGCTGGTGGGTTTGAGAGAAACACCGCTTCCGAGAAACACCATCACAATTCCTGCAATCAGAAAAATCCAGCCAAAACTTCTGGTTTGTCGTGGAAACACAACTAGGCAGATGATCCCAATCATCAAAGACAGAATCGAGCCGACGGCTGGAAGATTCCCCCAGAAAAAAGGTGAGAAATAGGTCGAAAAAATCACGTTTTGACCCAAAAAGTAGGTGCCTGCCAGTAGAAACAGAATGCCAATTAGCTTTTGCATGGTGATTGATAATCTGGGTCGTGCTTATTGTTCCCAGATCTGACTCGCCACTACTGATTGGATGAAATCTCAGTTAATTTTAGGGATCGTTTAACCGTCTAATACACTTGCTCACTGAGCGACCTGCCCAATGTAAACGGATGATTGGGCTGGGAGCCAATCTACAAACATCCCAAATTAAGATAGTTACGCAGGTAGGGCTGTTTCAGCCTAATCAAACCCCCTCTGTGCCTAGCTTTTGAGATTCTCAAGGTTATGAAGTCAAGTGAAGGGGGAGAAATTGGTAGTGCGTCAAGAAAAGGTGGGTTGGGTAAAGTAGAGAGACATCTACTTTTAAGCATGATCTATGGAATGTCGGCTCTGCGGTCATCCTAGTACCCATAAACACGG
>QBMH01000317.1 GCA_003249025.1 Leptolyngbya sp.
AACGTCTCGCTGGCTTTGGTATTAACACACTCATGGACTTATTTAGAATGAAATAACCCTGTAAGAGGATTGTGTGATATCTGCCTTTGGCACTTGCACCATCATTGAAGGAACATTAACCACACCCTCATTGGAGTGTTTTTTGAACCAGCAGTGCCGTTTCTTCTGGGTTTCCAGCATAGGGAAACACTAAGACGCTTTTAATCTTGGGGTTATTGATGAGTTCTTTTAAGCGATAGAGTTGCTTATCTGAAATTGCCACTCCAGCATAGTTTTTGGCATACTCTAGCTCTTGATTAAAATTTGCATCGTTATAGACTTGAATGAAAACGCGATCGACGTTCCAATTTTGCCAATCCGCCGCAAAATAACGCTTGCCCCAGTAGGGATTGTGATGACAAAGATCGAAGCTAACCGCTGGATTTGCTTGCTTAATGCCCGATCGCATTTGCCTGACAAAGCGAGTCAACCGGGCAGTGCGATCGATCTTGCCAGGGAGGTCAGCATGATACCCCAAGTAGTCATCCCACTGAACCGCATCGATGGTTGGATACTTTTGGACAAACTCTACAGAGATCTTTTTGAATAAATTAGCAACTTCTGGGATCTCAACATCCAGCACGTAGTGATCAACGCCAGCGTAGGTTTTATCCACTCCCGGCACGATCCATCGTTTAGAAACTGCCAAATCAAAAATCGGGCTATTCTTATCGATTTTAATTCCCTTCTCAAAATAAGCATGAACCTGCATTCCTTGCTTATGCGCTTCATCGATTAACCAATCTAACCATTGATCTTGAAACTGATTCGGACAACTTTGATAGCCAAATGTTTGCTGCATAACCTGGCTGTTATACATCGTGCATCCGTTGCCCCAGACTCCATGAATAATGGTATTCATGCCTTGTTTGCGATAATAACGAACGCGATCGCGGATTGTTTGTTCGCTGGCATTATTCGTGACTTGATACCGACTTAAATAAATCCCTCTGATTGCCTTTTTCTCCCAAAGGGTTTGGGATGACGATTTTCTGGGAGATATAGGTAATTGTTCAACTTGGGGCTTGAGGGCTGGGGTTTTGTTGGGGAAAGTCTGCGGCAGGGGAGAAGGGGCGATCGGCGTAGCTTGTTGATTATTAGGCAGAAGTTGACTGATAGCCTCAGGTAAAAACTTTTTGATCCCTAAATTATCGAGATGGGTTAAGCCCCAATAGCCAACGCCTAATAAAATGATGAGGAATGAAAATGGAATGCTTGAACATCCACATCCAGAGTTTTCTTTTTTAGGCGGCATGGCAATGTGAATGATTGTTCATTGATTACGGCACTCTTTGAAGTGCATCCCACTTTTACAGTCCCCACCATTTCTCTCCAGTTCTGGGAGAGGAACTTTAATTCAATGCTAGATCAACCTGCTCCAATCTACTTCCTTGGGCGATCGCCCAAACCTTAGAAACGCTGATTGAAGAACACAGCGGCGAGAAAAGCGCACTCAGCGATGCCCAAAAGGATTCAGGTAAAGTCCAGTAAAGCCAGTGTAAACAATTTATAGTTGACACTGGAAAATTGGCAGATGAGGTGCAACTGGTTACACTGACTAGAATCCCCTTGTCAATGGGATGCCTCTTGGACTGAATGATGTCTAAAATAATGTCCAATGGGTATAAAAATGCAGGGTGAAATCCATATTGCTGCCCCTTGATCGATCATTTATGTTGAGAAGTATGTTGAGAAGCGTAACAAAATCACTAATAGAGTCGCGTATTGACGAGGAAAGCGTAAAATCGAGAAAAATTAATGGCTTAAAGAACTAGCTGTGGTAACTTCTCCAACTTCCTATTTGCAGACCTTAGATAAAGATGAGGCGATCGCGTTTGTGGCTTCTCTCCAAAAAGTGAAAGAGCATTTAAGCCACGAACTTCAGTGGATCACTGCACAAGCAGAGCAGAAGACGACTCAACTCCAAGGGATTGAGGCAATTCTGATTGAGGCAGTTACTCTTGGGTTAATTGCTAACTTACCCGCTGACAGTGGAGCCTCCAACGCCAGCCCGTTGGTTGAGATGCCATTATCTAGCTTCAATGGCAGTGCGGCTCTCGCTGATATCAATTCAATAGATCCAGAGGATGAGCTTACAGCGGTAACGGATGCAAAGAGCGATCGCCGTAAAGTAGCGGGTTCAAAGTCAAAATCGGCGGCTCAAACTTCTACCGGATCAAAGTCACGGGGGTCAAAAGCAAAAGCAACCAGTACGGCGAAAAAATCATCTAGTAAAGCAAGTCAGTCAGCAAAATCTCCTGACTTAAAGCATTTTGTGAGAGTAGAGTTTCAAGAGCAGTCATTTACAGATGCGGTTTCCCAAATTTTAGAGTCATCTAGGGAGCCAATTGGATTAAGCGATGTGATCGCTAAACTGTATGGCGATCTCTCTAATCAAGATTATCAACGAGCTAAAATTTCGTTGACCAATGTCCTCTCAACGGGCAAAAACAAGGGCAAGTGGCAGAGTATTGGTCGTGGAATGTATGCTAGCAACGCGGTAGCGGCTGCACTTTGACCACGGCACGCGCTTGAGAAATTTGCAGAGTCGCGATCGCTCTAGCTCTTATTGTGCTCGTTTCACCGTTAAGCTTTTGACCTGCTGGCGAGGCTGGCTGAGTTTTTGTTGATGTTGGCTGAAACGGCTCTAAACACAGTTCTGGTGAAGTAGTTGCTTAAACATTGCATAATTCCAGGGGGTACTTTAGATAAGTCTGGGAAAGTAAAAGCTTTCACACTACACGCTAGAAACATTGAGGGAACGAAGATGAGTCATCAGTTTTTGAGTAGCCTATGGGCTGCAACGGTGAGTATTGGCGTTTTTCCCGCGTTAGTACAGGCAACTCCAGCCCTAACCCATTCTGATAATCCGTCTGATATGACGGTGCGTCGCAGTTTGCAACTGGTGGCGCAGGGCAGGCAACCGATTTATATACAGGTGCCGCAACCGCAAATTCAGGAGTTGCGATCGCTAGGAATGCGGGTTGCAATGCCGATGAATGTACCCTCTGGCATGAAGTTGACTTCCATTGCTGGACGCTCTGATCCCCGCTTTGGACGTGGCTATTTGTTGATCTATCGCGGCGGGTCTAAATGCTTCGCGGTAGAAGGCACCAGTGGTGGAATTGGCGGCGTTTCTGCGGGTACAGCAGGCAGCTTTAAGGTGCAAAATCCTGCCATGGGCAAGGGCGCGATCGAGGTGCAAAAGCCGGGTGAACCCGCACCGCTGTTGATTGGACAGTGGATGAGCCGAGGTCCATTCTATCGAGTTGTGGGTGCAAACTACACGAGGGATGGATTGGGATCGGATTTGGCAAACTGTCAGGATTTGTCCGCAAAAAAAGCGGTGGCAGTGTCCGAGTCTCTGCGTTTTCTAGATCTAGAACCTGAAACCATGGCAAAGTTGCCACCGAACACAGTGCAGGCGCTTGATCCAAACTCACCGACTTCGGCAGGCAAGGGATATCCGAGCAATCAAGAATTGACCCAATTCAAACGCAATTTGAAGTCGGGTGCCTATGGCAAAGGAACATCACTGGCTGCGATCGATCGCACTCAGCGGCAAGCATTTCAGGCAACGATCGCCAAATCAAACCCGACAATTGCTAAATTTGTAGGGGCTTGGTCAACGGGCGATCGAGTGTATTATGTCTACCCATCTAAAGTGAAAAGCCGGGTATGTGTAGTCACAAACTCTGGAAACAACGGCAAGCTAGAGTTTTCTAACGGCACTGCACTTAGCCGCGAATTAAGCTATCAAAGTAACGGCATGTACTGGGTTGATCAAACGGATGTGCTTGCATCTAGAGATGCAGGTGGAACACTCTACCCAATTTTTCCAGCATCTAGTGCGCCTAGCCTCAGCGCCCTGGCTGACTTTGACTATGGATTCCGCAATGCAGACTGCTCAACACAACTTCCTGGAATGGTGGGTGCTGCTCGATAGGGCGAAAAAGTGGGTGGTAGTGTTCTAGACTTGTTGTTTCACCTAAATGTCTAACCCAAATTCAAACCGTAGAGCTTCGCTCCGCCGAAGGCGTATGATGAATAGACCAATGACCACATCATGCATCACAACAGACTTAGAGAGCTGCAAAGAATGATTGATCCTGCGATAATGGAACATCGTGAACCTGAATCACCCGCATGAGTCCAGTCACCCTCATCCAGCTAACCGATAGTCTCAAATCGCTGTATATCAAAACGGCTAAAAAGTTGAAGGGGAGCGACCGACGACAATTCATGGCAGAAGTGGTGAAAGGGTTCGGCATGGGTGGACAAACCCTAGCAGAACGAGAATTGGGTTGGAATCGACGCACCATCCGCAAAGGGATGCAAGAGTTGCTCAGTGGACAACCAATTGTCGATGGGTATGAGCGCAGTGGACGCAAGCGGATTGAACTCAAACTGCCCAATTTGTTAGACGACATTCGAGCCATCGTAGACCCGCAAACTCAAACGGACCCCAGTTTCAAGAGTACGCGGTTATATACCCGCATCAGTGCAGGGGAGGTGCGTCGTCAACTCATTGCCCAAAAAGGGTATCAGGATGAGGAATTGCCCAGTGCTGAAACCATTCGATGCCGCCTGAACGAGATGGGATATACCGTCAAGCGGCAGGGTTAATTCAAGGTGGTGGTAGGAAATAGTAGGATAGCAAGCAACCTTG
>QBMH01000318.1 GCA_003249025.1 Leptolyngbya sp.
TTGCATTACTCTCATTTCCCTGTCGATTATTGTTTCTTCTGACAGATTAAGGGATCAACAGTCCGGACAATTTTAAATCGCTAACGGTAGAATGCCGGTTTTAGCCTCCTCAGGGAGGTCAAATGCCAACGGCAGAATGGGGGTTTCAGCCTCTGTCTCAAAAACTGTCCGGAGTATTGAGGGATGAGAGCTTCTTTAATCCTTGATGGCGCTATACCTGGCTTTTTAAGACATCCTCTGAGCCTGCATTACCATTTGCACCATCGAAATCATTTCACCGGCGGCATGACACAATAAGGAACAACCAAGAAGGCGATCGGTCTTCGCATCCACGATCGCCTTCAGCAATCCACCCAATTGACTCAATGTTTTCGCTCTAGGAATGGCTGACGCATCCAGCCTTGCCACGCGGATGTCGTACCCCTGTTGCCGTGCTTCGGTTTCGGTTAAACCCACATGTGCCAACTCTGGATCGATGAATAAGCAAGATGGCACCAGACGATCGCTCGTGCTGCGGTTGCCTCCATCAATCAAATTCGCTTTGACGATCCGATAATCATCGAGTGCCACATGGGTATATTGTGGTCCGCCATTGATATCACCCAATGCCCAAATGCCCGGAACATTTGTCTCCAGGCGATCGTTGACTAGAATAAAGCTACCCGCATTCATTGCCACACCCGCCGCCGCCAAATTTAAAGTGTCAGTGGTAGGCGCACGACCAACCGCGACAAGCAAATGCGAACCCTGAAGCGTGATCTCGCGATCGGGAACCTGGATTTGCAGGATGGTGTCCTGACCCGCGCGATTCTCCAAAGGAGACGCTTCGCGATCGACCCACAGCACCTTTGCGTTCAACAAGAACTCAACACCGTCTCGTTCCAGCAAGGCTTGCGCGGCAAGGGCAATATCTGGATCTTGCGAGGAGAGAATTTGTCCACGTTGCCCAACCACCGTCACACGAGAGCCAAAGCGCCGAAACATCTGGGCAAACTCTAGCCCAATGTAACCGCTACCCAACACAATCAAGTGTTCTGGTAACTGTTCCAACTCCAGGATCGACTCACTGGTGAGAAACCCAAATTCTTTGAGTCCGGGTATCGATGGAATCAATGGTCGCGTACCCGTATTGATGAATACCCGTTCGGCAGTGAGGTGTCGAGTGCTGTCCTCAACCGTTGCCACTTCAATGGTTTTGGGGGCAACAAAGCGCGCTGTGCCAATGATCAGATCATGCCCCAACGTTGTTTCTAAACTGTGCAAATTGACTGCTCGCGACGCTTCCACCACCGATCGCTTGCGTTGGATGACCGCTGCCAAATCAACTGTGGGTGCGCTGGTGTTCACGCCATAGGTCGCGCTGTGCCGCACGATATGGGCAACCTCTGCACTTGCCACCATCATTTTGGTGGGAATGCAGGCAATGTTGACGCAGCCGCCACCAATCATCTTTAAACTGCGCTCTACCAAAGCGGTTTTGCGTCCAACCGCAACGAGCGCGGGTGCCAGGGTTTTGCCCGCTTTACCGCCACCGATAATGATGTCGTCGTAGTGTTCAGTGTTCACTTACATCTCCTTTTAAGTTGACATTGCGCTAGGCATGGGTAAATCTCCGGGTGCACCCAGATTTTCGTCGCCAATCTCGGCAGAAACGCGCTCAAACAGTGCCATATCCGTTGGTTCTGTCTCATTCAACGTCCCCACTTCGGCGATCAGCCGAGCAAAGGCACTGGGCGCAGCAACGACTAAACCGCGAGCGGGCTGATCGCCGACCGCACCGACTACGTGGGGTATGCCTGGAGCAATCAGGAAACTTTCACCAGCGTTTAGCACAACCTTGTGATCGCCTGCCCAGACCGTCATCTCCCCTTCCAGCACATAGAGTTGCTCGGAATAGCGCGTGTGGCGGTGGGGGGGAGTTTGGGTGCGAGGTGGAAGGTAGCCTTCAATCAGATCGTACTGACCGCCAGTCGTGGTGTGATCGGCAAGGATAGTGAGGCGAGTACCAAAAAGCCAAAGAGTTTGAGTCATGAGATTATTCCGATTGGTAAATGATTAGTGTGATAGAGGCTCAAGTCCCGAAAACAACAGGTCAAGCAAGCAGGCGTAATGATTCCTCCCAGAGTTGATCGGCGTTGTCCGAGTTGAGCGCATAGGGTGCAACGCCACTGTAGTCTTCGGTTCGCCGAGGCACGATCGCGGCTTCGTTGCAGTCTACAAAGTAGCGACCGCCAATTCCCTTCAGCAATGGGGAGGTTGCCAGCAAAACTGAGGTGGCAGCACCCTGTTCCGGTGTTTTCTGCCGCTCTGGTGGTGTCTGAATCCCACCCACGTAGCGCTGAAGGTTGGTCGCGATCGCCCCCGGCATCAAAGCATTAGCCGTAATGCCATCCTTGAACCAGCGTGAGGTTGCACCAACCGCGAAAAGAACATTGGCGGTCTTGGACTGTCCGTATGCCAGCCACGGATCGTAACGGCGAAATGCGAAGTGGATATCATCGAAGACCACTGGCGAGAGCAGGTGTCCGCTAGAACTGACGGAGACGATACGTGCCGCCCCAGCCGCTGCCAGTGCATGATGGAGTCCGAGTGTCAGAGCAAAGTGCCCAAGATGATTGGTAGCAAACTGCATCTCCCAGCCTTCGGACGTGTATTGTTCAGGCAATGCCATGACACCAGCATTATTGACAAGGATATGTAATGGTTCATTCCACGCATCGACAAATGTAGCGATCGAAGCTCGATCAGTCAGATCAAGCGAGGCAACGTGAATGTTTCCATTACCCGTGGTAGTAGTGATGTCAGCCGCCGTCTTTTCACCAGCATTGATATCACGCACAGCCAGGGTCACTTCAGCACCTGTACGAGCGAGTGCCCGTGCCGTCTCGATGCCGATGCCCGATGCTGCTCCAGTGACGATCGCCCGCTTGCCAGAAAGATCGATTCCCTTTATCACCTCGGCAGCGGTGGAATGCTGCCCGAATGGTGTTTTAATCGGTGACATATATGCTCCTTTAAGAATGTCGAGTGATGCCTTTGTTCATCCACAGCAATGGATAAACTTCACCAATCGCGATGACTTACAGTCGGTCAGAGACCATCGCCCATTCCCAAATAAGCTAGGTGAGCAGGATTTCCCGGCAATCGTGGAATTATTGTGACCCTCCACAATCAGTTGCAACACCTCTAACTCACGCTCCGTTAGAGGCTCGATTGCAATGGCTTGCCTATATTCTGGCTCGATCGCCCGAATCATAATCGTTTCTGGTCGCCCGCAGATTGTTGTCTCAGTCGGATTGATAGTGTCAGGTTGAAAAGAATGAGACGGCTTTAGCAATCCCACAACCTCTTGTGCAACAGCAGTGAACGCCCGATTCACAGGAGAAATACGACGAGAAGCAGACTGATTCGGAGCGCTCAAACGCTTAATATCATCTTTGATCAACAAGGGAATGGATGCCATAGAACAATCCTCCGTAAGATACTCATGAGGGTTAAGAAGTAAAAAGCTTAATGATGTGCAGTGCTAATAGCTGCCAACAACGGTTCCATTTTCCAGCGCGCTCTATAGCGTCTGCCATTGATAAATAAGGCTGGAGCCTTTCACTCCAGTGTTTAAACCACTTTCAATAGATTGATTGATGCGATCGACAGACTCACTGCTACCTCTGAGAGAAAAAAGACGTATCGTCAGCGATCGCCCCACAACCCTCTCTGCGTGATAGGTGTAAAACAAACTCAAAGACTGCAACTCAGTTGCTCTCTGTGTTTGTATGCGTTCACTATAGGGAATCGACTCTCACTTGTAGTCAACTTAAGGTTGACACTTTTGCCTGATCGTATGATTGATGCATCCATCCATCCAAAAGAGAAGGTTCACTCCAACTAAAGTTGATAGATGGCTGCTAACTTCAGTACAACTCGCTGACAAACTCACAAGTCCACGTTTCACAGCAACTCTGAAAATCGTTGTATGGAGCCTGTTTTGGATCTTTTGTGAAACTGTTGCTATCAACTTGAGTTTGGACTTACTTAGAGCAAGTTTCTCCATTGCAACCCACTGAGCAATGCTCGAAAGGCTTGCAAAAAGGACGCTATAGCAAAAGTCATCCTTTACTAGAGGAAATCACAAAAATTATTGAAGAGTTGAGGCAGAACAGCATCCATAGCTAAACCCTCAATAAATCAGCAGACTCGTCTAAAAGCAACCTCAAACAACGTAAAGTCGTGCATCTGTCCCTCAGATGATGGATTAATTAGTCCAAACTAAAGTATCAAGGCGTTTCAGCAAAAGCGGTTAATTTACCGAAAACGTCTCCTGCCAAGGGCTGTGGGCTAGATGTCAAATGGGTTCTATATTATCTTCCCTGGCAGGAAATTACCTGATTCAGTCGATTCTGTACTGCGGGGTCAGGGGTGTTGGCAACCAGCAAGACTTCTCCAGTGGGAGTGATTTGCCAGCCAGTGGCTTCGATAATGGGGGTGTCGGGTGTCGGGTGTCGGGTGTCGGGAAGAGTTTTGAGTTCTGAGTTGATTCTGACTCCTGGCTCCTGACTCCTGACTCCTCTCCCATTACTCGCTTGCTGAGTCACGGTTAACTCAGATCTTGCAGCATTCTTGATAAGCCGAATTAGGCAGTGATTTGAGCGTGATTTCAAATCCATATTTTGCTG
>QBMH01000319.1 GCA_003249025.1 Leptolyngbya sp.
CTCTTGCATCACTTGAACCATCGCCTCAAAGGTCGAGCGGTGAACCCCAAACAGTCGCTTGAAATCGAGGTCGAGCAACTCTTTTGCTTGTTCGTATTGCATTGTAAAAGTGGATTGGGTTCTCAAAACTTTTTACTCTAACTCAAATCACTTTCGCAAGAGGTCTATTGCTGATAAACCGTTGCAGATCATCACCGCTCATGCCCTCGTCATTGGCTGCCCAATCCCGCCAGCGATAAGGGGCATCAATCACGGGTTCATATTTAGCACCCGCTTTTTCTAAAACGGCATCATCATTCCGAATTCTCTCGGTATCATCCAGCAGTTTCAAAAACAAAATCCAGGTTAACTGGGGTAAGCGGTCTAACTCCCCATTCAGCCCCTTGTCCTTCCGCATGATGTCTCGCGTGGACTTAATCACGCTGCCCAACCGTTGGGCGGTCGTTACGGGCTGACTATTGCTGGTGTTCGTTCGCTTTGCCATGAGTTCTCTAGCTGTTCCTGATACAAAATGCCGATACAGAATAACTATGCCGAATATAGAAGGGTTTGCAGTTGGGCGATCGCGTCTCTCAAGAGTTCGGCTCCCCCAAAGCGGGCGGAAATCTCCCGCACATTGCCATACTTCTGTTCAACTGCTTTCACTTTCAACGCCGCCGGTAGCACAAGCTGGTCCGGTCCACTCTCGGTATAACTTTGCAACAGCACCTCTAAAATTTCCTTGGCATCGCTGCCATACTGCTCAAAAAAGTTAGGATGCCGACTTCGTAGCCGTTCTGCCCGTTGCTTGCAGGTCAACACCGGAGCATCAAACGCCAGATGACAGAGCAAATCAAACGGGTCAGCATCGGGTTGATTCGTCACCCGCTTCAGGTCTTCAAAATCAATGCCGCGATCGCTCAGTTCGTCAATAATCTGCGATCGCTGTTCTGAACTCACCCAGCGCTGCTGAATCTCAAAGGCGGATCGGTATAGAGTGCGGACTTGCTCTTTGGTGTAGTCCACTAACTTGAACGAGCGTAGCCGATTGCCGTTGGGGTCAAGCTGGTAGACCACTTCACCAATTACCTCGCAGACCCCGCCATCGACGAAGAACTTACGCGGCAAGATGTCTTCATCCTCTGGAATACCTGTAAACCCTCTAGGGGCTGCGTCATCGTCTTCAAATTCGGCATCGTCTGCAAAATCTGCCAAAGCGATCGCGTCATCTGGCTGGGGGGGGTCAATGATCTCTTCAGTTCCCGCGATCGTTTGTCCCTCGTCGTCCATTTCTTCCATTTCAATCCGAGCGGGTTCCCCATCAAACTCCGGATCAGCAAACAGACGAGTGCTGTTGGTGTAATCCAAAATTACAAATGACAGTTTCCCTTTCGGTTCATAGACACGGGTGCCCCGTCCCACAATCTGCTTGAAATCGGTCATAGAGCGGATTACCCGCACCAGCACCACATTTTTGCAGGTAGGCACATCCACGCCAGTCGAAAGCAGCTTAGCCGTTACCGCAATTACGGGCGTATCGTCCAGCACATCCATAAATCTGTAGAGCAGCGCTTTTCCGGTGTCACCCGCTTTAGAAGTAATGCGGCTGACATAGTTGGGGTGCTGCTGCACCAAATCAGCATTGAGATTATTCAGCGCTGCCACCATATCTAAAACATGGTCGTCATCCACACAAAAGACAATGGTTTTGCCAAAGCGATCAGTTTTTCTGAGGAAGTTAGTGATGTGACAGGCGATCGCTTCAGTTCTAGCCTTGAGTGCCACTGCCCGTTCAAAGTCTCCGGTCTGGTACTCTTCATCGGGAATGGTGCGCCCATAGCGATCCAACTCATCGGCGCTAGGTCGCCAGCCCAAGGCATCAAAGGTCGTTGTCACCCGATGCACTTTGTAAGGCGCTAAGAACCCATCCTCAATTCCCTGTGCCAACGAGTAGGTATAAAGGGGATTGCCAAAATAGCGGTAGGTGTCTACGTTGTCATCTCGTTGAGGAGTTGCGGTTAACCCCAGTTGATAGGCAGGTTGGAAGTAGCCCAAAATCTCCCGCCAGTTGCTTTCATCCCTAGCGCTGCCGCGATGACACTCATCCACAATGATCAGGTCAAAAAAGCCGGGGCTGTACTCTCGATAGATACCGGGTCGATTTTTGTCCCCCGCGATCGCTTGATAGATAGCAAAGTAAATTTCACGGCTCTTGACCACTTCCCCTTGAATTTTGTGGCGGACATCCTCATCAAACGCTGCAAAGTCCTTAAGAATCGGGTCATCCACCAGCACATTCCGATCCGCCAAAAACAAGATCCTGGGCTTGCGATATTCGCCTGTGGCATTCCAACCCATCGCCCACAGCTTCTGAGAGATTTGGAAGGCAACAGTCGTTTTTCCAGTACCCGTCGCCATCGTCAACAAAAGCCGCTGTTGACCATTCAAAACAGTCTGTACAACTCGGTTAATTGCAATTCGCTGATAGTAGCGGGGCACTTTGCCGCCCGTTAAATCAAACGGAGTCAGCAACTTATCGGCAATGTCATCACTTAACCCTTCTGCCTGTTTATGTCGTGCCCATAGGTCAGAGGGGGAGGGAAATGAACTCATGGAGGTCATCAAGCCCGTGGTGAAGTCGAACTCTACAATGTCTGTGCCATTAGTCGAGTAAGCAAACTTTAGACCCAGTAACTCGGCATACTCCTTTGCCTGATCTAACCCATCTTGAGAGCGTTTGTGTTTCCGTTTGGCTTCCACCACTGCTAGCGGATAGTCCCGCGTGTAGCAGAGGAGGTAATCGGCAAACTTCTTTTTGCGACGGCGATCGCGCCCTCCAGTCGTCAGAATTCGCCCCGCGTCAATAAAGTATTGCTCAGTGATCAAATGAGGCAATTGTTCCCACGCAGTGAGCTTGGGTAAAACATACTTCCGGCAGGTATCAGCCTCATTCATCATTTGGGCGGGGTATTCACAAGAACTACTGGAATAAACAGTGAAGCAGCTTAACCCTGTGTTCCCAAAGTTCTAGCCTCAATTACTGCACGACTGCATTATCCTTTACATAACTTTAAGGACAAACAATTATCTTCGCGGTCTTTTAAGTGGCAATTCCAAGCGTTTTCTAATTTCTACGTCTGCTTGCTGCGTCGGGGAATACAACACATGCAACACCGAATCAAAATTCCAGTACTGATAGTTTGATGGCTTACATTGACTGAAAATCAGCTTCATTAACTCCAAGTCAGATGAAGAAATTGGGATATTTCCCCCTGCCCCAGACATTTGCCCAACAATTTTTCCATCAATCTGAACATCTAAAGCTCCAAGAGCTTCGCATATTGCTGTCCGATTGGAGTTGGAGCAACTCCCTACAGCGCATTTATCCTGATTTTGCATAGCCTCCCGAATCTGCTGTTTCACCTGAGCAACAGATTTGATCGAATCTACATAGGTTTTTGTGCTTTGCTGAGTATTTGCGATAGGAGTAAGAGCTAACAGCGTTGTTGCAGTAGCAGTTAGACAAATAGGGAAGGGAAACTTCATGAGCAAACTTAGGCAACTCTTTTTATCTGTTTTAATCTCAATTACTGCACTACTGCATCATCCTTAATATCTTGCAACAGCCGAAAAATTCCCCATCTCGCCAACTCTGCCTTACTCCGACGCATCCTGATCGCTATAATTGAAAACTTCTCATGCTCTTTTGGCTCCATATCCAGAGTGAACCGCCTGGTTTCCTCTGCCAACGGTGCTTCCTCCCCAATCTCATCCTCTAAGGACAATTGGGCGATCGCCAGCCTGACCAGTGCCGCTTTCCTCTGTCGCTGATGCCTTGCCAGGTTAGTCAATGCCTCGTGCATAGCCAGAGACAGATCAACGGTGAAGCGTACTGTAGTTTTTTCACTGGTGGCTGTTGTAGTCAGGCTTCATTATTCCTCATTAAGCAATTCCATTAATCCTGAAATGCGATCGCTGGGCAAGTTTCCACAATGATGGCGCTCCCGTAGAATTGAGTTGGGGAACTGCTTGAGAAAATGGGTTGGCAGTGAAACTAAGTTTTGGGCGATTGCTCTGCCGATACACTATATAAACGTGGACCAAGGGCACCATGACAGCAGCATCTGACATTCGACAACGAGCCAGAGAACTGGTTGAGCAGCTACCGGGAAATTCACTCTCCCAAGCGGTGGCGTTTATGGAAACGCTGCATCCTAACCGTGGAGCCGCACTAGAGCAACCATTGCTAGACCAGATTCAACAAACGCGATCTCCCGAAGACCAAGCGCGACTCGCCTACTTGCGCCAGCAAAAAGAAGCCGAAACCATCAGCGATACTGAGTATGAGGAACTGCTGGCATTTGTGGAGCGAGTGGAACAGCAGGATGCAGAACGAGCAGAGGCATTGATTCAACTGGTAGAACTGCGGAACGTTATCTGACTAGATAGCGCGGTGTGGCTTTATCAAGAGTTTTTTGAGTAGTGAAATAGTTTTCGTTGCAGAGCGCGACTAGGGAGCGTACCGCTGTATGGGGGGTTCCCTAGTCGCTCTTGATCAGGTGTGTGAGCGTCCTTGAATAGATCTCTTGCAAAAGTGGCAAATTAGGAGGTTCAAACTATTAGAAACTCGTGCCAAAAATCGACTTATGCAAGAAGTCTA
>QBMH01000031.1 GCA_003249025.1 Leptolyngbya sp.
TGTCGGGGAAAACTTCTCGTGTCAATCGCATCACCACCCCTCATCGATAGTTTAGCTAGTTTACTAAATTTCTCCTAAGCTGTGTAATTTATTATGGGCATCCACTTATACTCAGGGGACACACAATTCTTAAACCTTACTCAGCATGGCAGGTCGCGAACCTCAAGAACAAATCCATTTATCAGAGCTTGATTTGGCAGATTTAGCGGATGAAACTCAGCATGTCCGGGGCGATCGCAAGCAGAGTCGAATCATTAGCCGGGTATTGTCGCCTGCTGTGAAACTTTGGCTGCGATCGCAGCTTGATCATGTGGAAGCACTGGAACTGGAGATTGAGGCGGGCGATCGCCAGCTTTTATCAGGGTCACTATCTCAAGTGATTGCCTCTGCAAATAAAGCAATTTATCAGGGGTTACACTTCAGTCAAGCTCGCGTAACGGCACAAACCATTCAGACTAATCTGGGGCAAGTGCTGCGAGGAAAACCCTTTCGCTTACTGGTTCCGTTTCCCGTCAGCGGCACGGTAACTCTATCGGCAGCAGATTTAAATACGTCCCTTCATTCACCTTTGCTAGGAAATGCGATCAGCGATTTTTTACTCGGCTTACTGCAAGGCAAGATGGAGGGCGATTCCAGTGAAACCATTGCTGAACTGCAAAATATTCAGGTTGAATTGCAAGAAGGCGGACTGATATTTAATGCAACGCTGGTGCAAGATGAGCAGCAGTATCCGCTAACGGTGCAAACTCAGCTAGCAATTGAAGGGGGCGATCGCTTGCGGCTGGATCAGTTTAAGTGCCATCTGGAATCAGGGAATCAATCTCTAGCCAATTTGCCGAACAGTTTTATGTTTGATCTCGGCTCAGAGGTTTGTTTAGAGGAGTTGACGATTCAGCCGCAGGGGATTATCTGTCGAGGGCGCATTACTGTTATTCCGGCTTGATTTGAGGAATTAGGGTGCGTTTCGGCTACGCTCAACACACCCTACGCAAACTTGCTACTTTAAGCGCCTAACCAACGGGCGGCATCTTTGGCGTGATAGGTGAGAATCAGGTCGGCTCCGGCGCGTCTGAAGCTGGTGAGGGTTTCCAAAACGACGCGCTGTTCGTCAATCCAGCCGTTAAGGGCGGCGGCTTTAACCATGGCATATTCACCGGAAACGTTGTAGGCGGCAACCGGCAGATTGGAAGCTTCTTTGACACGCCAAATGATATCCATGTAAGACAGGGCGGGCTTGACCATCAGCATATCTGCGCCTTCGGCAATGTCTAGCTCAATTTCTTTGAGGGCTTCGCGGGCGTTGCCGGGGTCCATTTGGTAGGTGCGGCGATCGCCAAACTGAGGCGTAGAATCGGCGGCATCCCGAAATGGACCGTAATATGCCGACGCGTATTTTGCCGCATAGGACATAATCGGCGTGTCCTGAAAACCTGCGGCATCCAGCCCTTCGCGCACTGCCTGGACAAACCCATCCATCATCCCAGAAGGAGCAATAATGTCTGCGCCAGCTTTCGCTTGAGAAACGGCAGTTTTTTTCAGCAGTTCCAAAGTGGGATCGTTGAGTACCCGTCCCGTCAGATCACCCACTTCCAAATAGCCGCAGTGTCCATGAGCCGTGTATTCACACAAGCAGGTATCTGCAATCACAATCAGGTCAGGCACCGCTTCTTTAACCGCCGTCGCCGCCTTCTGGACAATGCCGCAGTCATGCCAAGCGCCCGTAGCGTCGTCATCTTTGTCGGCTGGAATGCCAAATAAAATGATGCCAGGAATGCCCAGATCGTAAACTTCCTTGGCTTCCTCGACAATTTTATCTACCGAAAGTTGAAACACTCCCGGCATGGATTTCACTTCTTTGGCGATCGCCTCACCCGGCACCGCAAACAGCGGATAGATCAAGTCGCTGGTGGTTAATACCGTTTCACGCACCATGCGGCGAAGCTGAGGATGGCTACGAAGGCGACGAGGACGATGAACTGGAAACATAATCAGATTTAAGGATGCATCAGTTCTTAAAAGTCTAAAACGTTCTGTTGATGAAGGCTTCATCCAACACGTTACGTTCTGTTGCGCTGTAGCTTACCCTAACTGCTTCAGGCTCAGGATAAACAGGGTAAAGATGCTGAAGGAGCCAGTTGCAAACATCAGCGATCGCCCTGGAACAAAGTTCAAAACATAGAAGACGGGATACAACGTTCGGGCGATGACAAAGGCGATCGCAGCCCAAGCCGCGTTGGGAGAAGTTACCTGAGTCACATATGCCATCAGTGCCGCTGCCGTAAATAACATAAAGGCTTCAAAGGCGTTTTGATGTGCCCAAGTTGCCCGTTGAGCATAGATCGGTAATTTATCAACCAGAGCGCGTGGAGTTTCCAATGCCTGAAACCCAATCTGTATCCGCCCATAAGCCACTAACAAAAAGGGTAGATAAATCAATACCGATGCTGCAACGATGCCATACAGCAATGCCGCAGGCGTAGAAATTGGAAGTTGGGGCAGGGTCATAGTCTATGTAAATTAGTAGCAACACTTCTAGCGTACTGGCAGGTGGAGCTTGGAGCTAAACAACGACACTATCCACCGCTAACCGGAGGAATCAAAACCACTTCATCGCCTGATTGCAAAACGGTTTCTGGCGGTACAAACTGCAAATTTACGCCAAATCGGGTTAAATCTTGCCATTGAGCGAGTTGAGGATGGGCAGCAATCAGGCGATCGCGCACCGCTTCAACTTTCGTCCCTATGGGCAACTCCAGTTTCAAGTCCGACACTCCACACGCCTCTTGATATGCCGCAAATAGCTTGACTGTGACCGTAATGATTGAATCAGACATGGTGAGTGAAAGGGCGATCGTGCAATTTTAATTCTAAGAGGAGTGGCAGGGTAAGTTTTGAGTTTTGAATTGTGGAGAGGTGGAGAGGTGGAGTCAAACTCAAAACTATTTTGCTGAGAATCTATCTAAAGAGTGACTAGCATGACTCACTCTTTGAGAGGGTTTGACGCTAGAGTATCAGTGCTGCTGTCTGTGTTGGAGGAAAGGTGAATGCTAGAGCTATACCAATTTGAGATGTCTCATTATGTCGAAAAAATTCGTCTAATTTTGGACTACAAAGGATTGGACTATCGCAAAATTAATGTTACCCCCGGCATGGGTCAGTTAGATCTGATGCAGATGTCAGGGCAAAGACAAGTGCCAGTGTTGAAAGACGGCAGCGAAATTATCGCAGACTCTACGGCGATCGCGGAATATTTAGACAAACAGTATCCTGAGAAGCCCATCATTCCTCACGACCCAAAGCTACGCGGACTGTGTTTAATGATGGAACAATGGGCAGATGAATCCATCGGTTTGAATGCTCGTAAATGTCTAATCGGTTCCTTAGGACAAGACCAAAGCTTTAGAACAGCCGTCCTCCCTTCTAATACACCAGATTTTCTCAAAAACCTGGTAGGCTCAGTTCCTAGCGATTTGTTTAGCTTTTTCGGCTTAGGCGTAGGTCTGGGTCCCGATGCGATTAAATCGGCTCAGGATGCCATGAAGCGCGACCTTGCCGCTCTGTGCTTTATTTTGCTAGAGCAACCCTATTTAGTCACCGACCATCCCACCCTGGCAGATTTTGCCGTTGCTGGGTTAACCATGTATGTCAAATTTCCCGAAGGTCACTATCTCAACATTCCTGAGTCTCTTAAGGGAAAAGGAGTGGCAGGTATCGCCGACATTGGCACCTTTAAGCCATTTTTTGACTGGCGCGACAAGCTCTATGCCGACTATCGCAAACCCTTAACTGAAATGCCCTCCAGTGGAGCGCGTCCAACCTCCATCAATATTGATTAGGAGTTGGAAGGCAGAAGCTAACAGACACTAAGCATTACCTCGTATGCCGCACTGCTGATCAACCATTTTATTGCTTCAATTCCAAATTCTGCATGTAACATGGCTTTCCATAAAGGCTGATGACGTGGGGGTCGATGACATGGCGGCACAACAACAAAGAAATAAGATTGGATTAATCTTTGGAAGCGCGATCGCGGGGTCGTTACTAATGGCTCCGCCAAGTCTTGCACAGCAGGCATTACCGCCGCCGCCATCGGTGCCCAATCTAGCTCCCTTGCCCTCCTTGCAGCCTGTTAATCTCATGCCGGGAATGCAGCCAATGCCGGGAATGATGACTGCACCCCAGGAAACTGTTTTTCAGGCTCCTGTCCAATCTCCAGGAAACGCTGCTAGCTATCAAGTGTTGGTGAATGGAGATAGCCCTTATCTGCTGCAACAAATTCAGCGCGTGGATTCTGCCTCGTTTGTGCGGGACTATCAAGGCAAACAAGTAGTTCAGGCAGGCGTATTTAGTACGGCAGCAGAAGCCCAACAGCGAGTGACCGTTTTAAATCAGCAGGGAATTGGTGCCCAAGTGGTGACGGCAACGGTGGGGTATCAAAGCCAGGTAATGCCCCCAACGTACCCCAGTGTTCGCAATTCGGGCAATCCGGCGATGGGCAATCCGGCGGTGGGCATGAATCCGAATGCCATGAATGCCGATCTGCCAAGGGTTCCTTTTTATCAAGTGGTTGTCCCTACGCCACCCGCAAACTACGGGATTATCACGAACAAAATGATGACGATGGGGGTGCGTCCAGAAGCGATTCAAACCCGGCGATCGCCCAACGGTCCGCATGTGGCGGTGGGTCCCTTCACCCAACAAGGAGAAGCCGAAAGCGTCAGTAGCTATCTCCGCAGCGGCGGCATGGATGCACGGGTATTTTATTCGAGATGACGCGGCTCTCTTTGGCTCAGCGTCAGCAGCAGATACAGCAGATCGTGGTGACGGCTGCGGAAATGCGCCAAGTGGAAGCACGTATTTTTGCAGCGGGAATGCCTGTAGCAGCCCTGATGGAAAAAGTGGCGATCGCGATCGCCCAGCGGATTGCAGAGTTATACCCGGCTCCCATGCGAGTTGGGGTGTTGGTGGGGTCAGGGCACAATGGCGGCGATGGGCTAGTCGTCGCACGGGAGCTACACTTTCGCGGCTACCCAGTGTCGATTTACTGTCCCTCAACTCAGCTAAAAGAACTCACTGGATACCATGCCAACTACTGTCAAAGCTTAGGAATTCCCTTTGTCGATCAAGTTGCCGTGCTGCAAGACTGCGATCTGCTGGTTGATGCGTTGTTTGGAATTGGGTTAGATCGGGAGCTATCAACCGATCTGGTCGCCATCATCAATCGGGTTAATACCTGGATGAAACCCGTGGTCAGCATTGATCTGCCGTCGGGATTGCATACTGATACGGGGCAAGCTTTAGGAAGCGCGATTCAAGCAACTCACACGCTTTGTTTAGGTTTGTGGAAACAGGGGTTGCTGCAAGATCAGGCGCTGAAGTTTGTCGGCAAAGCAGAACTGATTGATTTTGATGTGCCCTTGGCGGATGTGTGGGCAGTGGTGGGTGAATCGCCCAAGGTGCGACGGATTACGCTGGATAGCGCGATCGCCCATCTTCCCTTACAGCGCTCTGCCACGGCACATAAATATACAATGGGGCACCTGCTAGTAGTGTGCGGCTCTCGGCAATATGCAGGAGCAGCGATTTTGGCGGGATTAGGAGCGCGTGCCAGCGGTGTCGGAATGCTATCTATTGCGGTGCCGGAATCTATCAAGCCGATTTTGACTGCCCAGATACCCGAAGCGCTGATTGTAGGCTGCTCCGAGACGGAATCGGGCGCGATCGCCCATATCCCCATAAACGATCTAGAACCCTATAACGCGATCGCCTGTGGTCCCGGTCTAACCAGCGATGCAGGTAGCGTGGTGCAGCGTATTGTAGCCAGCGATCGCCCCCTGCTGCTGGATGCCGATGGACTCAATTATCTCGCCAGTGTAGACCCGGTGACTACCTTGCAACCGCGATCGGCAGCAACCATTCTCACGCCGCACTGGGGAGAATTCAAACGCCTGTTTCCCGATCTTGCGGAAAATCCAACCTGTCGAATTACTACAACCCAACAAGCCGCCACGCAAACTGGGGCGATCGTCTTGCTCAAAGGTGCCCGTACCATCATTTCCGACTCACACACCACCTGGATCAATTCCGCTAGCACCCCCGCCCTTGCCCGTGGCGGCAGTGGCGATGTCTTCACAGGCTTACTCGGCGGACTCCTAGCTCAGCACTCCGCCTCTGACACCCAACACCCGGCACCTGACACCTCTTCCTCACCTCTCACCTCCCTCGTCCAATCCGCAACCTGGTGGCATGCCCAAGCCGGGATTTTGGCGGCTCAAGAGCGTTCAGAATTAGGCGTGGATGCTTACACGTTGACCCAGTATTTATCTCAGATTTGGCAGACGCTTTGACTCCTGGCGATCGCGGTTAGATCTTGAGGCGTTTCTGCGCTCAACCTATCCACAACGGGTGTTAATCATCATCTTCCACAGGGGATAATGGCGTTTTAGATGGGAGCGGCACTACCAGCACTTTATCCACCCGCGTGCCGTCCATGTCCATCACTTCAAACCGGAAGCCGACTGCCTCAAAAAAGTTTCCCGATGTGGGCACTCTGCCCAGAACTGCCATGATAAAGCCGCCCAAAGTGTGATAATGCTCCTCTTCTTCCTGGGGCAGAGTCTCTTGTTCCAACAACTCTTTCAACGGCTCGATCGCCAACAAACCATCTAACAACCAGGAACCATCTTCCCGCCGAATGATTTGGGGTTCTTCATCGTCTTCTACGGAGGGCAATTCACCGACGATCGCTTCCACTAAATCATTCAGCGTCACTAAGCCTTCGATACCGCCATATTCATCGGTGATCAGGGCAATATGAGTGCCTGATTCTTGAAAAATTTCCAACACTTTGAGGGCGCGGCTGTTTTCGGGAATGTAGAGCGGCGATCGCAGCAGATTATTCAGATCAACGGGTGCCTGTGCCAATTGCAACGATAGAATATCCCGTGCCCTGACAACGCCCAAACAGTTATCCAGACTCCCCTGCGCCACGGGAAACCGAGAATAGGTATTGTCTAAAATTTCTTGTTGATTCTCTTCCCAGGGTGCTGCAATATCGAGCCATGAAATCGCCGTGCGCGGAGTCATCAAGGTTTTGATGGCGCGATCGCCCAAGCGAAACACCCGCGACACAATCTCCTGTTCTGATTCCTCAAACATTCCCGCCTCAGTGCCTTGCTCAATCAGCACTTTAATTTCTTCTTCCGTCACAGCGGGTTCATCCGATGCCTGAATATTTAGCAGCTTCAGCAGCCCATCCGTTGACACACTTAGCAAATGCACCACCGGAGCCATCAAGATAGACAGCGATCGCATCGGACTCGCCACACTGCAAGCAATTTTTTCAGGATTATTCAGCGCGATGCGTTTGGGCACCAGTTCACCGATAACCAACGATAAATAGGTAATCGCCGTCACCACCACCAGAATGCTGAGCGGTTTACTGTAGGGCAAAAGCAGAGGAATGGTCTTAAAAACATCTTCCAACCGTTGAGCCAAAGTTGCCCCAGCCAGAGTACCGCTGAGAATGCCGATTAAGGTAATGCCGATTTGAACGGTGGACAGAAAATTATTAGGAGAGTTTGCCAGTTTCAAAGCCAGACGCGCCCTCTTGTCGCCTTGTTTAACCAACTGATCCAACCGAATTTTACGGGCGGAAAGAATTGCAAGTTCCGACCCTGAAAAAATGCCGTTGGCGATCATCAGCGCAAGAATAAGAGCAATTTCGGTGACAACAGAAGACATACTGGAAAGACTTTTACTCCAAAGACTACATTCTACGCTCTCCAGCAGCGGACTTCTGCTTACCGATCACCTTCCCAATCACTCTATATTTTGAGATGACTGAGGCAAAGGAGTTTAGATCTTAATCTTACCGGACACTTAAAGACGATTTTCCAGGTTCCAGGTTAATAAACGGTAGCGCTCCATTGCCCATCACCTGCGGAAATTTGCCATCCCACTTATCGATCGCCTGCTTTTGCAGCAGTTCTGGGGTTAAGGTTTCCCGCAGCAATCGCTGAGCTTCTGCCTGTCCCTTTGCCCGATTTACATTCGCTTCTGCTTCCTGCTCCGCTTCTTGAGCAATGTAAACTGCCCGTTGAGCGCGTTGTTCCGCAATTTGCTTTTCTTCTACTGCTTTAGAAAACTCAGTCGAAAAAGTGAGATCAACCACGCTCGTATCCAGCACAATAATGCCGTATTTTTGCAGCCGTTCCCCCAAGGCAATATCAAAGTCTTGTTTCAATTCGTCTCGCTTGGTAATTGCCTCTTCTACAGTGCGGCGTGCGGCAGCGACTTTGAAGGATTCTTGCGTTTGAGGAGCAATGATTTTGGAAACGATGTTTTGCAGCGACCCTTGAGTCCGACGAATGTTGACAACTTGCACCGGATCAAGACGGAAGTTGATAGCAAAACTGGCGGTCAACTGCTGTAAATCTTTGGTGGAACTTTGAGCCGGAACTTCAAACTTTTGTACCGTTAAGTCATACATATCCACTCGTGAAACCAGCGGCGGCTTCAAGTGAATGCCTTCTAGCAAAACTCCGTCTCTTGCTTTGCCTAAAATACTCAGTACTCCCGCTTCGCCTGGGTTAATGACCACGTAGGCATTTAGCCCAACTAACAATGCGATCGCCGCTAGAAAAAGCAGTACGGTGGTCTGCCAGTTTGTTTGACTTTTCATATTAGATTTTTGTTACCATAATGCCCGAATTTGGCATGCCCCCAGTGTAGAGCGCATTACCCCATCGTAGCCTTGATACCGGGCTGGAATGTAGCCGCTCTGTTGACTAACACGATTGTAGGAAGATTCGATATAGGGAATCCGCACCCCAATATAGGATCGTCCGTCAACACCTAGAGTCGTATTAGTTCCATTCGATAGCTCAACCTTATCTCCTCTGGTTAAATTCCCTAACCTGTTTCCAGGTTCCGCCACATCATTAAATGGAATGGAGCGATCTGCAACGATTCTGCGGCAGTTGCGGTTCCGTTGAGCCAGTTGTTGAGCCAGTTTGCCGTTCATGGGCGATCGCACCGATTGCCCCGTCCTGATGTCATCCGCATTAATCGGCGATGATGGCGTACTGATCGCGATCGCTGCAAAATTGCTGCTCAAAGCAGCGATCGCGCCCAAACATACCGCCCTAAGCCACCGCCTTTCTATTCTCAGTCTTTCCATAAAATATCCAAGCTCAATAAAATCTCTACGAAGATAGACGATTCATTCTACAACGACTAAATTTTGCAGAAATTGTTTAGCAACGAAGGGCGATCGCTCGATGAGTACCCACTAAAAAGCGACGAATAGCCAGCCTGACAAAGAATTGCATGGAATAGCTTTGACTAGGATTTGCTGAATCGTGATCGCTCAACCTATGGACACCAGCTACCCCTACCTGCTGTGACAAACCAAGGCATCTCAAAATTTTTGGCAGATATTCACTTAAAATTTTTTCGGTCTGACCGAAGGTTTAAGTCCGATATCTTTATGTAACTTAGACGGCAGCAGTACTTCGTAACGATGTTATATTCGAGTTTTGTGGGGTTGCCTAAGTTATCGAGAGGCTTTAGGTGTCGTAAAAGTAAAGAATATGTCTGTGAGCGACAAGCTGAAAAATGAAGGGAGAGGTGCTGAAACGTTTATTTCGTGCTGTTGCCAGTGAAGATTCACAGGCGATACAGAGCATGTTATCCATCGTAGTTGAAGAAGAACGAAGACTAGGGCATACCAACCTTGCTGAGCAACTCGAAAATATTGCCCGAAAAAGCACTCGTACTCTCAAACCCGAACCTTTATCAACGGTTACTTACAAAAAAGTCTCTTCAGCAACTTCAGACGATGCTATCTCCAAGATCTCTGATGCTCGATCCCTGACTTTATTATCGAGCAGGCATCGATTTAACCATCCTTTTATTGTTACGATTCCCCGTGACTCTTTACGGCATCAGATGATCCTCTCGGATGCCGTTGAAACCCGATTCCGCCGCATTGAACGAGAATATGCTGCTCGTGATCGGCTTGCCCATCACGGCTTACGCTATCGCCAAAAAATCTTACTTTATGGTTCCCCAGGCTGCGGTAAAACGATGGGAGCCGAGCGTATTGCTTGGAATACCGGATTAACCCTGATCAAAGTTCGGTTTGATGCAATGGTATCTTCTTATTTAGGAGAAACTGCTACCAACTTACGTGAAGTCTTTGAAACCGCTGCCGCGACACCTTGTTTGCTTTTTATTGATGAATGTGACGCGCTTGCCAAATCTCGTGAGGATACCCAGGAGGTTGGTGAAATTAAGCGCGTAGTCAACACATTCCTGCAATTACTGGACGAATATGAAGTTTCAAATGGACTGTTAGTTGCGGCAACAAACCTAACTAAGTTTCTAGATGAAGCCGTATGGCGAAGGTTTGATGATGCTATTGAAGTGCCAAAGCCGACAGAGCGAGAAATTGAGGTTATCCTGAAGCAGACACTCTCTTCGGTTGAAGTTGGTTCGATTGATTGGATCTCGATTGTGCAGAAGATGCTCAATTTCTCGGCTGCACAGGTTGTTAGGGTGGCTCAAGATGCTGCAAAACGCGCCATTTTGGATCGAGAAGAGCTAGTCATTCAAGAACATCTAGAAGAATCAATTCAAGACGTTTTAGCTTCTCATGCCTGATAGCTCGGATCAATTTCCTCATCTTTCACTTCGCTTAGTTAAGGAAGGAATTGCATCTGTTCCTCTGGGTGGTGGTGGTAGAGTTTCTGCAACCACCTTGGCAAATAGAGGAGATGCCGGGGGACATGGCAGCAGGCTCAAAGCCTCAGTTGACTTAATCACCACAAACTGGAAAGAAGAGAAGGAAAAACGCCAGGAAGAAGGCAAGCCTGAGCTACCGGAGGCAGTATCTTTCATACTAGAAGTAGATCCTGATTTGTTTGATGCAGATGATCTAAAAAGTCTTGGAATTGAAGTCGTCGCAGATTTAGAGCAGGGATACATCATTGGAGCTTCGGCTGATACAGATTTATCACAACTCAGGGGCAAAATTGAGAAGCTTATTCAAGAGGGTAAAGGCAAAACAAAAATTCCTGCGATTTGGGAAATTTTAGAAGGAACTCAGCGTCCAGAATATATTCTTTCCGATTGTCTTAAGGCTGAGTGGGATCGCATTCTAGAACAGCAGGAGTATGTCGTAGAAGTTGGCATTTCCTGTATTGACATTCGGGAGCAATATTCAAGATGTCCTAAACGAAAAGAGTCTGAGAGTGATGAAAAATATCAGAAGCGCATCAATAAGTGGTTGGGTAAACACAATTTATCTCCTGAAGATTGGGACGACTTATATTCAGAACGCACAGATCAGCTCCAGAAATTTATCAATCAATACAATGGTGAAATTCTGCAAAATATAGCAGGTAGTGAAATAGGTATTTCACGTTTATCAGATAGTTTCTCGTGTCGAGTTCGGATTCTTGGAAAAGGGTTAAAGGATCTTGTTCTCAATTTTCCATATGTTTTTGATGTCAGTGAACCTGATGAATTTAGTGTTCCTTTAGTTACACCTAATGAATCTGAACTCGATCGAGAAACATTTACGCTAGAAGCGCCTGATCTGAACGCACCTAAAGTTTGCGTGATTGACAGTGGGATTCAAGAGCTTCATCCGAAATTACGGGCTGCGATCGATTCTGCTCATTCAAAGTCGTGGGTGCCCGGAGAACTTGACATGACTGCCGACTATGTTCGAGGCGGTGGACATGGCACTAGAGTCGCAGGTGCAATTCTCTATCCTCTCGGAATTCCTTTAACAGGTCGTCAGCAAGCAATATGCTGGATTCAAAACGCCAGAATTCTTGATGGTGATAATTATTTGCCTACAAAACTATTCCCTCCAAAAGTATTAAAAGAAATTGTTGAGTTCTACTATCATCGAACCAAAACTCGAATTTTCAACCACTCTGTTGCAGGAATTTCTCCGTGTCGAACCCAATCCATGACTTCTTGGGCGGCGGAGATAGATAAACTTATCTGGGAAAAGAAGGGAGATGTCCTATTTATTGTGGCTGCGGGCAATATTGCGGCAAATACAAGTTTTGTCACTCGCCCATCTATTGCTGCACATATGCAAGCTGGGCGAAACTATCCGGATTATTTATTATCTCCCTCTGCACGAGTCGCAAATCCTGCTCAAAGTTTTCAAGCACTGACAGTAGGCTCAGTTTCTCATGGCAGTTATCAGAATCCTCCTCTTAGATCGATAGCAGAGATAGACTGCCCTTCTGCCTTCTCTTGTACAGGGTTAGGAATCTGGGACACCATCAAGCCTGAAGTAGTTGAGTACGGTGGTGATTATGTAGTTGACTCAACCAGTTCACCAAGCTTTTCAACACCGGAATCAGTCTGTCCTGAGCTAGTTCGATCTACTCTACATGGTGGTACAGCGGTTAGCGCTGATGCAGTCGGCACTTCGTTTGCGGCTCCAAAAGTAGCTCACATTGCTGCTGCACTGGCAGTAGAATTTCCACAAGAAAGTGCTCTATTTTATCGTGCTCTCATCGTTCAATCGGCACGTCTGCCTAACTGGGCACATGGGTCAGTTGAGAAGCTCTACCAAGCAATTCGGATGATGGGCTACGGTATTCCAAACGCTGAGCGTGCTCTTGGTAATGCATCCAATCGCGTAACGCTTAAAGTTGACGGAAGTGAGTGTATTCGCGCTCGACAAGCCAAGGTTTATCAAGTTCAGATTCCAAAAATTTTCTTAAGCCAAGGTGAAGGCTTTGATGTTTTGGTTGAGATCACTTTATCTTACGTGGCTGAGCCTCGCCGTACTCGTCGTCATCGCAGGAAATACTTATCAACCTGGCTTGATTGGACTTGCAGCAAAAGAGGAGAAGATCCGCAAGTTTTCCTGTATAGAGTTCTTAAAATTCTACGTTTTCATCATCTACTAATCAGATTTTGGCTGCTATTGATAGAGATCGATTGTGAACTTGGCATTCTGTTTCTTTGCATCTTGCATGATTCTCTTAAGAATCAGAAATTGCTAGAAGAATCAGAAGAAGGGGAAGGATTATTTCGTTGGACACTGGGGAAGAGAAAATTTAAGCCAGATGATAATGGACAAAAACGTCCATTAGGAATCGATGGAATAGTAAAAGAATTATCTAGAAGTAACGGAACTATTCAAAAAGATTGGGCAATAGTCAGATCCTACGATTTACGTGAGGGTTTTTGCATTGCAGTAGTTGGACATGAAGGTTGGAATAAAGATCCAGAAGCAACTGTACCCTACTCGTTAATTGTCAGTTTTGAAGCTGTTAATTCAGAAATTTCGATTTACGAGGCATTTGTTCAGGTTCAGCAACCTCTACAGGTACAGGAGGAAATACAACTGACTGTCTCCTAGTTTGTTGTCTATGATTGAAGCCTGTAGTGAATGTGAAACGCTTTGGTGTCTGATTCAATGTCTCAAGAACCGCTGCCAAAATTGCGATCGCTGATGATTGCTTGGAGTCTCGTCGTTCTAACCGCCACTGCCGACGTGGCGATCGGTGCCTGGAGCCACAGCCTAGCGCTGATTGCCGACTCTGGACATCTGTTTGCCGATGCTGCCACCTTTGGACTATCGGTGATTGCGGCATGGTGGGTGAGTCGCAAAAACCAGCCCTCTACAGGCACCTCTCGCCTAGAAGTGATCGCTGCCTTGGTCAATGGCTTAGGACTACTGGGAATTTCGGCAGAGTTGCTCTGGTCTGGGCTACATCGTTTAGGCGGATCGGCTCCAGAGATTTTCAGCGTACCCATGGTGACTATGGCGGCAATTAGCCTGATTGCCAATCTGATCAACGTGCGATTGCTGCATGGGCACAGCCACCAAGATTTGAACGTCCAGGGCGTATTTTTGCACTTGCTGGGCGATTTGTTCAGTGCGATCGGTGTGTTGTTAGCCGCGATCGTCGTTTGGCTCTGGCACTGGACTTGGGCAGACTCCGCCATCAGCCTGGTGGTTGCTCTCATCGTCGGCTGGAGTGCCTTTCCCCTGATTCGGCGCAGTCTGCATTTACTAAGAACAGGAGCCGCCATCTCTGATTTGAATCAAACTACCGCATCCCAATGCATCTGCTGCACGCCTACCGAAATTCAAAAGCTTTTGCAGCCCAAACTGGAAGAACTTATCTAGCGCCGCAAAAAGTCTATTGAAAACCCATAATCAACAAGGAGCTTAATCCTTGTCCTAAAATAGGCTAGTTATGGTTGTTTTCAGCAATATCTTCAAAAAGTACGCTATGTATAGCGTGGAGTAAGATAGGTCAGCAGCGAAACAGAGTTCGCTAGGATGAAGCAGCATAGGAACAGTGAGAGTAATGACACGAAGCGGGGTTGGCATTCGGACGGCTCAAACGAGATCAGAGCGTTTGACCGGACAAATCCATGTTTACGACGGGGCTGGAAAGGGCAAATCGCAAGCAGCACTGGGGGTGGTGCTGAGATCGATTGGGTTAGGCATCCACAGCGATTTGCAAACCCGTGTGCTATTGCTACGCTTTCTTAAAGGTCCAGGGCGCACTTATGATGAAGATGCCGCAATCGAAGCTTTGCAACGCGGCTTTCCTCATTTAATTGATCAGGTTCGCACCGGACGCGCTGAATATTTTGGACCTGATCAAATTACTCGATTCGATAAGCTAGAAGCGCAGCGGGGGTGGGATGTGGCGAAAGGCGCGATCGCCTCTGGGCTATATTCCGTGGTGGTGCTAGATGAGTTGAACCCCGTCCTTGATTTGGGCTTATTGCCCGTGGATGAAGTGGTTAGCACCCTGCAACGCAAACCCGATCACATGGAAGTGATTGCCACCGGACGCGCCGCACCCCAACCCCTGCTAGATATTGCCGATCTGCACTCAGAAATGCGCCCCCACTACCACCCCAAGGCACAGAACAACGGCATTGAAGGCATTGAAATCTACACAGGGGAGGGAAAAGGCAAATCCACCAGTGCTTTGGGCAAGGCTCTCCAGGCGATCGGGCGCGGCATCAGTCAGGACAAATCCCATCGGGTGCTGATTATGCAATGGCTCAAAGGCGGCTCAGGCTACACCGAGGATGCCGCGATCGCTGCCCTGCGCCAAAGCTATCCCAATCTGGTGGATCATCAGCGCTGTGGACGCGACGCGATCGTTTGGCGAGGACAACAGCAAGAATTGGACTATGTGGAAGCCGAACGGGGCTGGGAAATTGCTAGAGCCGCGATCGCCTCTGGACTTTACAAAACCCTGATTTTGGATGAACTGAACCCCACCGTCGATCTGGAACTATTGCCCGAAGAACCGATTGTGCAAGCTCTGCTTCGCAAACCCCGCGATACGGAAATTATTATTACTGGGCGCTGCAAAAACCTGCCTGCTTACTTTGATCTGGCAAGCGTCCACTCTGAAATGATTTGCCACAAACACTATGCCGAAAAAGGCGTAGACCTGAAGCGAGGCGTAGATTTTTAAAGCACTCTTAAGCTAAGTCTAAGCTAGGTCACTTTCGCCCCAAGTCCAGCATATTGCGTCATCATTTGTGCCAAGGCATCGAGATCGATCGGCTTAGAAATATAATCGTCGGCTCCAGATTCTAAACAAATAGCGCGATCTCCCTTCATTGCCATTGCCGTTTGAGTAATTACCGGAATGGTCTGATAGCATGAATGCTGCTTCAGTTGCCGGGTGAGCGTAAGTCCATCGGCATCGGGTAAATTCACATCCATCAAAATGACCGCAGGCAGCGATCGCTCCAGCGCATTCCACATTTCCTGCCCATCCTTTGCCCAAGTCACCTCATAGCCCAACCGACTCAAATAAGTCAGCATCAGCTTCGCGTTTGGAATATTATCTTCCACCACCAGCACTCGGTTGAATGCAGCCTTTTGCACCGCAAGTCCATCGGCAAATAAGGCACTTGATTTTGAGCCGCCATCATCTGACGCGATCGCGCTACTTCTGTCTTGTGCTTGTACCGTCTCTGAAGCTACTGGTTTAGAAATAACTCCCTGGCGAACGGTTTGCGGTATGGCGATCGCTGGATTAGATTGAGATTTATTTTCCTCACTGTCAGCATCGCCAACTCCCAAATCATCGATTAACCTAGTCGGCTTAAGCGGCAGCACCACCGTAAACCGAGATCCTTGATTCAGTTCCGAGCGCACCTCAACTCGTCCCCCGTGAAGCTCCGCTAACTTTTGAGTCAGCACTAACCCCAGCCCGGTTCCTTCACTGCGCTCTACGGCAACGTTGGCAATCTGCGAGTAAGGTTTAAACAGAAGCGCCTGCTGTTCGGGTGAAATTCCAGTACCGCTATCCCACACGGTAAAGTGAACTTGCCCCCCCGTAGACAGTACTTGCAGCCCCACTGTGCCCCGCAACGTAAACTTAACCGCATTCGACAACAGGTTAAACAGCATTTGCTTTAGTCGTAAGCCATCTGCTTCAACTGTTTTCAGATTTGGCTGCACCTCTAACTGCACACTCAGTCCTTTGTCGCTGGCTTTTTCGCGTACCAAGGTCAAGCACACGTTACAGAGTTCCTCAATATCGACTGTTTCCCATTGCAAGGTCATTTGATTCGCTTCAATTTTAGACAAATCCAAAATGTCATTAATCAATGCCAATAGGTGCCGACCACTACTCAAAATGATTTTGAGATATTCCTGGTGGCGCAGATTCAACGGGTCAAACCCCTGTTGCTGCAAAAGATGGGTAAATCCAAGAATGGAACTGAGGGGGGTGCGAATTTCGTGACTGGTGTTGGCAAGAAACTCGCTTTTTAGCTGATTGGTTTGCTCAAGTTCTTGTTTTTTTGTCAGTAGCGCTTGGGTGTGCTGACGCTGACTGGCAATCAGTCGAATCTGGTGGAGTGCAGTCGCACATTGTTGAGCAATTCGCTCAAGAGTTTGATGGGAACAGGTTGAAAGCTGAGATGAATCAGCAGCTAGAGTGAGAGTGTTTGAATCACCAATGAGCAGCCATGCTTCACACTGCTCTCCGCGAATTTCACAGAGACGATAGGGATGCCCCGATGAATCAACGCGCTGCTGCAACTTGGCGAGATCAGAGCGGCTAATCGGCTGTCCTTGCTTTAGGGTAATCGGTTTGCCTTTGGGTAACTTCCACAGCAAGGGCGATCGCGCACCTCCAGTGATATAGGTCAGCAAAAATTCGGCTTCAGAGCGATGGGTTATTGGCAGCGCGATCGCAACGGGGATATTGTCTAACAGGCGGCTCAACTCAGAAGCAACCCGTTGAAATAGAGCCAATTCAGCTTGAGCGACACTTTCCTGAGTCACTGCCTTTTCATTCTGCAAATAAGTAGTCACCGACTCAGCTATTTGCTGCCCCAGCAAAGTGACACAGCGTTCATTCCAAAGCTGAAACTCTAATGACTGCGGAGAGTCTTGTGATTGCATAGAGTCTTTGGTTTGAGAAAATTTAGACGAAGCAAGAGGCATAAAAGAAGTTTGTTCTAACCGATTCGATCGCCGCCAGCGTAGATCAACAAGGATTCTAAGCTTAAGGGGTTCATGAGTTCAAAAATAGAAACGCTGTGACACTTCAAGCCACCGCAGCAATCTAGTCTCCAACCTCATTCAGTTACAAGATGCAGTACAGGTTGCACACAGTGAAGAAAAAACTGAAGCAAGCGCCTTACTATCTTACGTAAACTCCGTATATTTTCGTATAACAAATGCTTTAACCTTATTGAGGCTTCACATAAATATAAAGATATTAGTGAGGTTTCAGGTTCAGGTTTCAGGTGCGGAGTGCAACGATTTGAACTCGCCATTCACCTGCTATATCATTAGCAATGCTTCACCATCTGCCAAATTTGGCTTTTTTGATGTCCTATCCTACGTCTGTTGCGATCGCGGTTCCCGCCACCACTGCTAATATTGGACCCGGCTTTGATTGTCTGGGGGCGGCTCTAACGCTCTACAACTCCTTCACATTTTCGCTGTTATCTGGCTCAGAGGGTGTTGTGATTACGGCAACGGGAACGGAGGCGGCACGAGTTTCAACCGATGCGTCAAATTTGGCATACCAAGCGTTTGCTAAGCTCTATCATCAGATTGGGCGATCGGTGCCTTCAGTCAACATTGACATTCAACTGGGAGTGCCATTAGCGCGGGGTTTAGGAAGTTCGGCAACCGCGATCGCGGCGGGGGTGATGGGCGCAAACAGTTTGGCAGGGTCACCGCTAAGTCTGGAAGCCGTGGTGAAACTCGCGGTAGACATTGAAGGACATCCCGATAATGTGGTGCCTGCGCTGATGGGAGGCTGTCGCTTGGCAGCCACAGGAGTGAATAGCGAGTGGCAAATTTGTGAGATTCCCTGGCATTCCAGCATTGCCGCGATCGCTGCCATTCCCAACTTTGAGCTATCTACTGCCGAAGCCCGCAGAGTGCTACCGGATAGCTATAGTCGGGCGGATGCCATCTTCAACACTGCCCATTTAGGCTTACTGCTGCGCGGCTTAGAAACCGGAAACGCCGACTGGCTACAAGCTGCTTTACACGATCGCATCCATCAACCCTATCGCCAAGCGCTGATTCCAGGTTATGCAGTGGTGCATCAAGCGGCGATCGCTGCCGGTGCCTACGGGTTGGTGATTAGCGGCGCGGGACCAACCTTATTGGCGCTGGCGGAAGTGACTCAAGCAGAACAGGTGCAAGCCGCGATCGCCACTGCCTGGAAAGATCAAACCATTGAAGCGATCGTCAAAGTGTTGCAGATTGATCACAAGGGCGCGATCGCCCAATTTTGAGGATAAATAATATCCCAACAAAAAGCCCCCAGCTTGAGGCTGAGGGCGACAATCAGGGTGCATCTACCACTTAACTATTCCGAGTTCCCCTCTACAATCCGGAAAACTCTGAGAAATTTCTAAAAACTCGTTGCAGTAAATGGATAGTGGCATTGCTGCTATAGTATGCGCGGTGTGATGGTTGGGAGATTTTAGCCGTGATTTCTTTGCAGACACTTCAGGCTCAAGTTCAAAAGAACAGAATTCAGACAGAATACGTTTGCAGCCAAGCTTTAGATTTATTCGATTCGCCAACGCTGGAGCGGTTGGCAACTCAAGCAGCAATAGGCAGACATCTACGAACTTCCACAGTGCTGGAACAATTGGAAGGTGACCAAAATACAAACGAGTTGATTCATCTGGGCAAAGCCCGCATCGCCGTTTGTTTGTGTGAAGATGACTATCCCGGCTGGATCTCAATCACAGATCTTGCCTATTTAGAAGAAGCCACTCAGCCCTATCAGCCAATCTCACTCGCTGCCACAGAGATTCAAGCCAGAATTCCCGACGCGATCGCCTTTACCCATGCAGCCAAAAATCAGCCCAACTATTATCTCTGGGGCGGCACGGTGGCACCCAACTATGACTGCTCTGGTTTAATCCAAGCCGCTTTTGCCTCGGTCGGTGTGTGGCTGCCGAGAGATGCCTATCAGCAAGAAGCATTTACTCAATCCGTTCCCATTACACAGTTGCAACCCGGCGATCTGATCTTTTTTGGAACGCCCCAAAAAGCCACTCACGTTGGGCTTTATCTGGGCGACAACTACTACATTCACAGTTCCGGCAAAGATCAGGGGCACAATGGCATCGAGATCGATGTCTTGTCGGATCAAGGAAGCTCTATCAGTCAAACCTACTATGCTCAGTTGCGGGGAGCCAGACGCATTGTTGCCAGTTATCAACCCAACCGAACCTTGTAGAATCAGATCGCGCCTTCTCACTATCGTTGCCCTCTACCTTTTCACTTCCGCATGACATCTTTAACGGTTGAAAGCAGCAAATTGTGGGCATCATCCCACCAGCCTCAAGTCTCCATCGTGGTTCCCATTCATAACGAATATGAAAATCTGCCCCATTTATTGGAGGCGATTTCTGCCACGCTGATTTCTGCCAACATCAGCTACGAAATCTTGTGTATCGACGATGGCTCGACGGATGGGTCTGGTGATCTGCTCAAGCAAATTGCCAGCGATCGCGCCGATCTCCGCAGTGTGATTTTGCGACGGAACTATGGGCAAACTGCCGCAATGGCAGCCGGGTTTAGCCATGCCAAAGGGCAAGTCATCGTGACGATGGATGGCGATCTGCAAAACGATCCAGCCGACATTCCCATCCTGCTAGACAAATTGAATGAAGGCTATGACCTAGTGAGCGGCTGGCGTAAAAATCGGCAGGATGCCACGATCACTCGCCTAATTCCGTCTCAAATCGCCAATTGGCTAATCGCCCAAGTCACCGGGGTCAAAGTTCATGACTACGGCTGCTCGCTCAAAGCCTACCGTGCCGAACTAATCGCCGATATGAACCTCTATGGGGAGTTGCACCGCTTTTTGCCTGCCTTGGCGTTTATTGAAGGGGCGCGCATTGCCGAAATCCCGGTACGCCATCATCCCAGGCAGTTTGGCAAAAGCAAATATGGACTCGATCGCACCATTCGCGTCATTATGGATTTGATCACCGTCTTCTTCATGCGTAAATTTTTGACTCGCCCCATGCATGTGTTCGGTTCCATGGGCGTGTTATCCATTTTTCTGGGAACGGTCATAGGTTTATATCTCACAACCCTCAAGCTCAGCTTTGGGGAAAGCATTAACCGTCCCCTGCTGATTTTAGTTGTGGTCTTGATTTTGACCGGGGTGCAGTTATTTTGCTTTGGGCTATTGGCAGAACTGCTGATGCGAACCTATCACGAATCGCAAGGACGACCGATCTATCGAGTGCGCGAAGTGATTGAACCGGGAAATCGCGGCAACAGCGATCGCTGAATCTGGATTGGTCATTAGATAATTCCCTTACTCTTCTGGCAAAATCCATTTGGGTGGCTCTGTCATTTTCTTCATCCGGGCTGACTCAGCAATTTCCAGCATTTTATCGAGCGACGTTTCATTCACAAAATTCACCGCTTTCGCTTTGTATTCCAGGTTGGGGCACTTGTCGCCCAATACACAGCCATTAATACAGGCTTCGGCACAGTTAATTGCAGTATTCTCCATCTCAAACTCAGCTTGTTAAAGTATTTAGTGTTCAGATGTCATTTTACCGCCCTCATTTCCGACTTTTGCCGAAGATTGAAGCTAGCTCACCAATTTTCCTGAAATTCCTGAAGTAAAGACTTTTGGAGTGTGAATAATAAGCAGAGTTTGCTATCAATTCACCATGCTTGATTCGCTCATACTTGCCTCCACGCAAATTCCTCTCGCTCAGCCGATCGCTTCAAAAGACGAACTTAGTCTGCACAATCAAGCAGTGCAAGCTGAAAAGCAGCGGTTGAATCAACTTTTGCTCAAGCTCAGATCGCAAAGTCGCCCCGAAACGATCGCTGCCACAGAATTTTCTCCAGCGCCAACCGTACCCAAGTCGGGAAGCCAATTATATTCACAGCGAGTCGCCGCCTTACGCACGGGTCATCTCTCCACTCGCTTACCCAGCAATAGCTTTCAATCGATTTGGAGTCATGCCACCCGGCAACCGACCTATGAGCAGTGGCGGGAATTAATGGCACGGGAAGCCGCGATCGCCGCCAAACAACCGACTCAGCGCCTAAACGTATTGCTGGGTGACTCATTGAGCCTGTGGTTTCCCAGCGATCGCTTGCCGCAGTCGCAAACCTGGCTCAACCAAGCCATTTCAGGCGACACCACCCACGGCATTCTCAGCCGTCTATCCGATTTTGCGGCAACCCGTCCCCATGTCATTTATCTAATGGCAGGCATCAATGACCTAAAGCAGGGAGCTACCGACAACGAAATTTTGTGGAATATGCGCCAGATTATTACCCAACTGCGACAAACCCAGCCACAAGCAACTGTGATTGTGCAATCCGTGTTGCCGACCCGCTCTGTAATTGCATCCAGCGATCGCATTACCCAACTGAATCACCAACTTAGGGCACTTTCTATCCGCAATGGTGCTTATTTTCTCGATCTTTCCACTCAAATGGCAGACGCGGCTGGCAATCTGCGGCAAGATTTCACTACCGACGGTTTACATCTCAACGCCAAAGGATACGCCACTTGGCAATCCATCTTGACGAAAGCCGATGGAGCGATCGCAAGTCGGTGAAAACGCGCTAAGATCCCCTCAATGCGTTTTCTCGTCAAAATTTTATGAATACGCTCCCAATGAAAGCGAGTTGGGCGATCGCAATAACGTATCTCCTTCATTGCACAGTTGCAATCGCAGAGCCAGTTACCAAACCTTTCACGACCTTACAACAGCAGGCAGAAGAAGTTGCGGCGTTGCTGACTGGCAAAATGGATACCTCAGCCCAAGCGATCGCCAATTCCAAAGCACCCAACGTGCAAATGACGACTTGCAGGATTGAACTGACGACCCCAGCCGATCCCCAGTCCATTTTTCTATATCAAGAACAGGCAATGTCCACCTCTCTTGATAAACCCTACCGTCAGCGATTTTTGCAAATTTCTCCCAGTCCTCTCAGCCAAAGTGTGAGATCGCGCTCCTATAAGCCAACCGATCCAACTCGCTGGTCTGGATTATGCGATCGCGCAGCAGACAGCATAGAGCGAACTGTCAACCTTAGCGATTTAGGCACTCCTGTTTGTAACGTCTTCCTCAAACGGGTGGACACGGGCTATATGGGCAACACTCCCATTGATGGCTGCCCCGCCAACGTGCGAGGAGCCGTTCGCATTACCAATCACATCGAACTGACTATCGCCAGCATGAACACTTGGGATCGCGGCTTCGATACCCAAGGAAAACAAGTGTGGGGTGCAAAAACCGAATCCTACCAGTTTCGTCGAAAAGAGGTGGGTGGGAAGAGGTGAGAGGATAGGGGCAAGTTTTGAGCTTTGAGTTTTGAGTTTTGAATTCGCCACTCGCCATTCGTAATTCGTCATTCATATAATTGTCTTGCCTGTTAGGTTGACTGTTATCTAGGGTATTTTGAGGTAGACAACACAAGGCACGATAACGATGAGTCTGCAATTTGCCATGGTGTACACGGTTGGGGTATTGCATGGCTGAGGAAATCGATGGCAAGCTGAAATTGATGGTTGTGGATGACGAGCCAGATAACTTGGCGTTGTTGTATCGGACTTTTCGGCGAGATTTTGAAGTGGTTCGGGCAGAGAGCGCGATCGCGGCGCTGAAGATCCTAGATGAACAGGGCGAAATGGCAATCATCATTTCCGATCAACGAATGCCCGAAATGCTAGGGACTGAGTTTCTCAGCAAAACCGTTGATCACTATCCTGATACCATTCGGATTGTGCTAACCGGCTACACCGATGTGGAAGACTTGGTGGAAGCGATTAATGCCGGGAAGGTGTTTAAATACATTACCAAGCCATGGGTGCCCGACCAGCTTAAAGTTGTGATCCAGCAGGCAGGGGAAACCTACCGCATCGTCAAACAGCGCACTAACGAACTCAGGCGCGCCCTGCGTCGAGAGTCGTTGTTCAACGCTGTGACTACTGCCATTCGTGAATCCCTCGATTACGATAGTATGCTGCAAACGATCGCAGATACCTTGGGGCAAACGTTTAATGCGAGTGAATGTATATTGCAGCCCGTAGAAGGCGATCGCCTGACGACTGATGTTTTTTATCACTCCGCGATCGCGATCGGAGACAATAGCAGCCCGACACAACAATCCCTGTCTACCGATGATCCCCTCATTCAAAAGGTTCTAAGTACCCGCCAACTTCAGACTGACCCCATCACAGGCAGTCCATACCGATTAATTGTTCCCATCACCTATCAGCAAGATTTTCTCGCTGTTTTTGCCATGCATCGGGCATTGGATGCCGCACCTTGGTCTAGCGAAGACATCACCCTGATTCAAGAAGTTGCTGAACAGGCTGCTCTTGCCATCTCTCAAGCAAAGCTTTACCTACAAACGCAAACACAAGCCGAGCAAATGCGGGCAGAGTTGGAAGTTGCCCGCCAAATTCAGGGCAATCTACTAAGGCAAACCTTACCCAAACTGGAGGGAATGAAAGTTCAAGCATGTTGCTATCCGGCACGGGAAGTGGGCGGCGACTTTTTTGAAGTCTATGCCCATCCCCAAGGCGATGTTTGGCTAGCCGTGGGAGATGTTTCTGGAAAAGGCGTTCCCGCTGCCCTGTTTATGGCAAGCGCAATTTCCGTTCTGCGGCGAGAACTTTCTCAAGAAATGCCGCCAGAACCTCATATGGTGATGCGAAACTTAAATCGCAGCCTATCTGAAGATTTAGTCAGCACCAACTGTTTCATCACCATGGTTTTAGCCTGCTATACCCCATCCACCCACACGCTGATTTATGCCAATGCCGGACACATTTACCCCATGGTCTGGTCTAGGGAAACAGTTTCAGCCCATCTCGCTCAAGGACGACCCGTGACGATTGAACCGAATTACCTGAAAGTGCGGGGGGTGCCCCTCGGCATATTACCTCATTGGAAGGCTGCGTCTGGTAGCACGAATCTCAACTCTGGTGAGATCCTGTTGCTCACCAGTGATGGCATTACTGAGGCAACCATCCATAACGCGGAACCTGCTAATGGCAGCAATCAAGCCAATGCGATGCTGCAACAAACTGGGCTATGGCAACTGTTGATCCAAGAACAATCGTCCTTGGATCTCAATGACTTGCTTGCTCGGATTCGATCGCACAATGACATACAAGAAGACGACCAAACTATTCTCTCTTTGGAGGTTCTGTAGCGAATGAGAACTGAACTTCACATCCCCAGCGATCTACAGTTTTTGAGCATTGTCGAAAACTGGCTATTAGGCAGTTTAGAGGTTGAGCTAGGCGACCATGTAGACTGGCCCCGACAATCTAACCGTCTCCGCTTAGTACTGGTAGAAGCCTATTCCAACGTGGTGCGCCATGCTCACAAAGATCAACCAAACCTGCCAGTCTTAATTCGTTTGGAACTGCACGATCGCGATATTGCCCTAGAAATTTGGGATCACGGGCAAGGTTTTGACCTATCTACCTATCTCCCTCCTACTCCAGAAGCCAAGCAGGAGAGCGGCTATGGCTGGCTGATTTTGAATCGGCTGATGGATCGAGTGGAATATCGATTGCAGGTCAATGGCAAGAACTGTTTGAAGTTACAAGCAAGCATTCCCGAAGCCAAACCCACAACGGTGGAGAAGTCTGAAGCGGCACCGACTTTCACAGGTAAAGAAGGATAAAGGTGCGGCGTACAAAGAGGCGATCGCAAAAAAACCAAGGACATAGAGTGAAGCAATAAACAACTCCAAACTCCCTTCCTGTCATCTTTAAAGATCTTCAGGGTTACCTCCCTTTAAAGGAGCGGGTACTGTAAACTGCGGTAGCTGTTGTCCAGTGAAAGGAGCTTTTTGGCATTTGGTATCCGCCTCCACTTTGTCATAGCTTCAGGATTGCTACTCTATCTGTGGGGCTATCAAGATATTTAAACGCTACTGCTGGAGTTTTATCCTATGTTAGAGTAGCTATTCACAAGCGCTGGTTGCCACATTTTCGAGCCAGCAAGACAGGTTTAGGGAACGACGACAGTTCCCCTTAAATGCAGCTTTCGATTCTCGCTACCGTCCGCTAAAACATGAGGTCAGTTGTGGAAGCAACGGCAATTGAAACTTTTTGGACAGAAGCCCTAGACCGCCTTCAGCTTTTGTTGAGTCGCCCTACGTTTGAGGCATGGATTAAAACGGCGATCGTAGAAGAGTTGACCGAAGAGCGACTGATTCTGCGAACGCCCAATCCGTTTGCCCGTAAGTGGTTGCAGAAGTATTACATCAAAACGCTGACCGAGGTGGTTCAGGAAATTTTGCAGCGCCCGATCGAAATCCAAATGACGGTTGCCTGTGATGATGAGGGCAATCCAGTCGATTCTGATTTCTTTTGGGCATTACCGATGGAACCCAATCTTGCCGACTTGACCAGCCCGATGGAGGCTCCTGCTGTGACTGTTTCGCCTGAGCCAACCGATCGCCCCCGCTCTAGCGATCTCAATTCAAAATATGTTTTCTCTCGATTGGTTGTTGGCTCAAACAACCGCATGGCTCATGCAGCATCCCTGGCAGTGGCAGAATCGCCGGGTCGAGAATTTAATCCGCTGTTTTTGTGCGGCGGCGTTGGATTGGGCAAAACCCACTTGATGCAAGCGATCGGGCACTGCCGCTTGGAAATTTGCCGCAGTTCACGGGTTTTTTACGTGTCTACGGAGCAATTTACCAACGATCTGATTACTGCGATCAGGCGTGACAGTATGCAGAGCTTTCGAGAACACTATCGCGCGGCTGATGTGCTGCTAGTGGATGATATCCAGTTCATTGAAGGCAAAGAGTACACCCAAGAAGAGTTTTTTCACACATTTAACACCTTGCATGAGGCAGGAAAACAGGTTGTGTTGGCATCCGATCGCCCCCCCAATCAGATTCCTCGGCTCCAAGAGCGGCTTTGCTCCCGGTTTTCCATGGGATTGATTGCCGACATTCAGTCGCCCGACCTGGAAACCCGCATGGCAATTCTGCAAAAGAAGGCTGAGTATGAAAACATGCGCCTGCCACGAGACGTGATTGAATATATTGCCTCCAGCTACACCTCCAACATTCGAGAGTTAGAAGGCGCGCTGATTCGGGCAGTCGCCTACATTTCTATCTCTGGGCTACCGATGACGGTCGCTAATATTTCACCCGTGCTAAATCCACCTGTAGAGCAAGTGGAAGCATCTCCCGCTGAAGTAATGACCATCATTGCAGAGAATTTTAATGTTCCCATTGAAGAGTTGAAAGGCGCTTCTCGGCGGCGCGAGGTGAGTACAGCTCGACAGATTGGCATGTATTTGATGCGGCACCACACCGGGCTAAGCCTGCCCAAAATTGGGGAAGTGTTTGGCGGCAAAGACCACACGACGGTCATGTATAGCTGCGATAAGATTGCTCAACTCAAAGAAAACGATGATTCCATGGCGCAAACGCTGCGGCAGTTAAGCGATCGCATCAACCAAGCCAGCCAATCCCGCAATAAACCCTAAAAAATTGCCGCCCATTTAAGTAGTCTGAAATCTTCCTGATTCAGACTATTTTTTGCTGTAGATTAGTTTGCTGATTGATCAGGTTGACTTATCAGCAAAGAATTGGAGTTTTCCACAGAAAATCAAATTTATGTGTTTAAATAATTTAGAGCCTCTTAAATCAAATCAAATTAGCTCAGTAAATTTTTGCGTTTAAAGAATGTAAACATCTGTAAAGTGGGCGATCGCCTGTGGAAAAACCCCTCTATTTCTGTGGATAACTATGGGGAAAATCGGTTTATAACGATCTAGCGATCGTGGAAAGACTCACTAGGTATAAATACTCTGTGGAAATACCCCTATTTTTTCCACAAGTTATCCACAGGCGAAAACGGGGGTGATCCCTAATACACTTTGATCTGACGATCTTTTCCACAGTTTCCACAGCCTCTACTACTACTGTTTAAATAAGTTTTTCTTAAGTCCGGATTGATCTTAGCAACGGTAAAAATCTCAAAACAGGCTCAGGTGGATCGTTTCGAGCAACAGTGGTAGGATCTCCAGACAAAGACTTCAGAGCGCCCTCACATGAAACTGGTCTGCACCCAAAACAGCCTTAGCACAAGCCTTTCCCTAGTCAGCCGTGCTGTTGCAACCCGCCCCACGCATCCAGTTTTAGCCAACGTGTTGCTTGTTGCCAACGCAGAAACCCAGCAAGTTAGCCTCAGCGCCTTTGACCTGAGCCTCGGCATTCAAACCAGTTTTGCCGCCACGGTTGAAGCCGAAGGGAAGCTGACGCTGCCAGCCAAACTGCTCACCGACATCGTGTCTCGTCTGCCAGAAGGCGACATTACCCTAGAAAGCGGCTCTGATGACGATGCTAGCTTTCTTACCACCCTCACCTGCTCCTCTGGGCGTTACCAAGTGCGCGGTATGAGCGCTGAAGAGTTTCCCGAACTCCCTACCGTCACCGATGGCGAGAGCTTGCATCTCCCCTCTGAGGCAATGCTAGACGGGTTAAGAGGCGCACTATTCGCTGCTAGCGCCGATGAAACAAAGCAAGTCCTTACGGGAGTTCACCTGACCCTAGCGGCGGAAGAATTGGAGTTTGCCGCAACGGATGGACATCGCTTGTCGGTCGTGCAAACGACCAATGTGGATGCTGAAGGCAACCGAGCCAAAAATAGCACGGCTGAGGATGCCGAAGTGTTAGATGTGACGATTCCGGCAAAGGCGCTGCAAGAGCTTGCCAAGATGCTGGAGCGGCAAACGGGCAGTTCGGTTGCGGTGAAGCTCGATCGCAACCAGGTGATTTTTGAATGGGTCGATCAGCGCCTCACGAGCCGTTTGCTGGAAGGGCAATATCCCAACTATCGCCAACTGATTCCCCGCCAGTTTACCCACCAAACCACCATCGATCGCCGCCTATTTCTCAGTTCTCTGGAACGGATTGCAGTTCTGGCAGACCAGAAGAACAACATCGTGAAGCTGACTGTGGACACGACGAATCAGGCAATGTCGCTATCGGTGGATGCACCGGATGTGGGCAGTGGCGAAGAAACGATTCCGGCTCAAATTTCGGGCGAAGACATGGCGATCGCCTTCAACGTCAAATACCTGCTCGATGGCTTAAAAGCTCTCAACACCAGCGAAATTCAGCTTCAGTTCAACACGCCCACCAGCCCCGCCATCCTGACTCCCCTCGGTGGCTTGAAGATGACCTACCTCGTTATGCCAGTTCAAGTAAGATCCTGATCTCTACGTGCCTACAAGATAAACAAGGTATCAGGTGCAGATCATCTGAATAGCCGCTAAAGGGGAGCACCCAAGATGGGTCAAGATTGGTCGAAATGCTTACAAATCTTCAGCTATTTCTAGTATGCCCAATCTAAAACTTTCAAAGAAGAACTCCAAACTAGAAAATTTGCAGTTAATCCACTAACAGTAACAATACTCCGGACAGTTTTTGAGACAGAGGCTGAAACCCCCATTCTGCCGTTGGCATTTGACCTCCCTGAGGAGGCTAAAACCCGCATTCTACCGTTAGCGATTTAAAATTGTCCGGACTGTTGCTAAAAGAATCCTCACTCCTAGTTGCTTAAATGGTTGAGCGTGAAATTGAAGAAAGAGTGCAAGTCAAATACGAACAACTGGCCCCTTATCTAAACGAAACGAGTAAGCGGATATGGGCAGCAGTGGAAGCCTTGAGCTTGGGGCATGGTGGAGTAACCAGTAGATCTCTTGCAAAAGTGGCAAATTAGGAGGTTCAAACTATTAGAAACTCGTGCCAAAAATCGACTTATGCAAGAAGTCTAATAGATAAGCCGAACTCATAGCGATTAATAAACAACCCAATGACCACATCATGCATCAGCACTGACTTGGAAAAGCAAATGGTTTTGCGAGCCAGTCGTTTAATCCGGTAATGTTCTAGGTTTGTTGTTTTCCATCAGAGAAACTGGTTTGATGGAGAGGTTGATCATGATGGAAGCTCAAGCATGGTTTTATAGCTGTCGCCAGTCAAGATAGGACATAGACTAGAAGCATCCTAATCGTTTTACTTCGACTAGTAGAGTAAAAACTTAGTTTTGCAACATCTGATACCAGCAAAAGCATGTTAGTCAATCAGCTTTTTGAATAAAACGTTGCAGAACTTTCAGTTCGGTGTACTAGCAATGGCTAAACCCTACAGTTATGATTTCCGGCAAAAGGTAATGCAAGCGATTAGACATTATTGGAAATAGTGAAGCACTCTAAAGAAATACAAGAGAGAAATTCTAGCAATTTCAATCTCAAGCGGTTTTGAGTTGACGATGGGTGAGCCGCAAGT
>QBMH01000320.1 GCA_003249025.1 Leptolyngbya sp.
CGGTTGATCAGGTACTTAGCAAGTAAGGAGAGCAATCTCGATGACGCAAGCCACGATTGCAAAATTCAAGGTTGATGATTATCACCGCATGATTCATGCGGGAATTTTGGATGGTCGCAAGGTTGAATTGTTGGAAGGGGTGATCACTGAAATGGCTCCACAGGGAACACCACACGCTTATTACAGCGATGAATCGGGTGATTATTTATCTGATTTGTTAGGCGGCAGGGCAAAAATTAGAGAAGCCAAGCCGATAACGCTAGGTGACAACTCGGAACCAGAACCAGACATTGCCGTAGTCGAGCCGCTTGGTTCTATCTACCTGCAACATCATCCTTATGCTGAGAATGTCTTTTGGCTCATTGAATATTCAGATTCCAGCTTGGCAAAAGATTTGGAAACCAAAGCCAAAATCTATGCGACGGCAGGGATTCAAGAATATTGGGTGGTCAACATTCAGGAAGGCGTTTTGATCGTCTTCCGTTCGCCTGTGAATGGCGAGTATCGTTCTGAGCAAACTTTGTCAGGAGGCACAATTTCACCCTTGACATTCCCTGCCTTGTCAATTGCAGTGGGCAAAATTATTGGCAGGCAGTAACAGGAGCTATTTCTATGGTACAGACCAAGCCACGTTTCAAAAACTTTGAAGATTATTTAGCGCTCGGCTCTGAGGACTTACCTGAAGGGCGACACGAGTATGTGGATGGGAGTTTGATTGAACTGATGCCTGAAGGAGAAGAAAACGATTGGATTGCCAACTACCTGTTTCATCTCCTACTGCTGGCAAACATCACTCAACCTAGACTGATCCGCCCTGGTCGTTGTGAAGTTGCAGTCTTTGGCAAGCCTCGGACTCGCTTTCCCGATCTGGTGATTCTGGATGAGGCACACCCTAATCTGACTAAGCGACGGCTGACCATTACTCACGAGATGCCTGCACCACGCTTAGTAGTGGAGGTCATTAGCTCTGGGAAGAAGAATCGAGATCGCGACTTGGTTGATAAGCGCAAACAGTATGCAGAGCGCGGTATTCCTGAGTATTGGCTGATCGATCCTGAGCAGCAGCGCATCACAGTGTTGAGGCTAGCTACCGAAGCATACATTGAGCATGGGGTTTTTCAAGGGGAAGCGCGCATCAACTCATCTAGCTTTGGATTGCTACAACTAACAGCAGAACAGATCTTGAGAGCAGGGGATTGACGACATAAATTGAATCGTTAGAAGTCAATTGAATGAATTCAATTCTATGAGGCTTAATATATATTGCAGTTGAATAATTCAATTCTATAGTGTCTCTAAAAAGCTCACATACAAAGGGTTGTATAGTCGATTTAAGGGGTTGATATACGTTTGAATTCAATCAAAAATAGATGTAGAGAAGCTATAAAATGTTCATATAGCTCATATTAAAAGGCAATGAATTCATTCAATTTATAAGGATTAGTAAATAATACAGTTGAATAATTCGATTATATTAATTACGGTTAAATTTCTCTGAAAACCCAGACACAATGGGGGTTTTAGCCTATTCAAGGCTGTTTCTATATATGTCCTATATATGTTTGAATTAAATCAAAAATAAATGTAGAGAAGTCATAACAATTTCATATGTACGATGCGGAAAACTTTGCTATTAAGAAAACTCTTAACGAGTCGATTGATATACTCATCTAACTTTAAATTTTTGATTCATCGGATTTTTTCTATCTTTTGATTACCGATCGTTCGCAAGATAGAGCATAATATGAAATGTAATACTGCTCAATTCTAATTTCTGCTATGAAACTTTATTCGCGCCAAAAAAACTTTAGTGTCCAGCTCAAGCCTAATCTTGACGAAGAATTTCGCAATTACATCGAACTGAGCGGCTGGAATCGCAACGCTTTAATAAATGAAGCAGTGAAACTGCTTCTAGAGAAGCAACCAAACAAAGAACCCTCAGAAGTCATGTAGATTTCTGAGGGTTTTGGTCTTTTGTAAAGCCTGATCCTTGTTCCTGGTACTTCAAAAATTCTCTCTAGTTTGGCGACCTGAAGAATTAAGAAGATAAAGAACTTGCCTCAGGACTAATGGAGCCTTTCAGGGCTTCGTCTGTCTAAATGGACCTAATAATTAGTAGGTGTGAACACACCCCATCAATCCCTGTTATATTCGCAGGATTGAAAAATGTGCCATCCTTTCCAATTGTATCAGACTGTTTAAGTAGGTCTGGAAGTTCTCCAAAAACAGCTAATTTCATCAATTCTAGCACTACATTTGATCGGAGATTACAGTTCTGCGCGATCGCGGGGGTGCGGAATGCCTAGCGTGAGCGCCCCCATCAAAAAGACCTTTAAGCAACGAATCGAGCAAGAATTCATCCACGGCAGCGAGATCGCCCCTGACCTATTTAGAGCAACTGTTGAAGTTGTTAGCGACACTGAAGTGTTGCCCGGTGGTGACGTTTGCTATCCCATCCATGAAGCACTGAACTGGCACCTTACCCGATTTGGGCACCAGGCACGAATCACTCAGCAAGCGGCAATTCTACGCAATGAGGACGGCTCATGCTGGCAGCTTAAATCAGAGAAGCCAAGAATCCATAAAGGAAAACTGGTTAAGTACGATACTCCCGTAGGCAAAGGCTCACGGGCTTTTCTACCCACTATTAACCGAGAAACCAGACGAGCGATCGCACAGCGCTATCAGTGCAACGTGCCCCTACCGGGCGAGAGTTTTTGGAATTGGCTAGAGCAACATCCCGAAATCCCGATTATCTGGACTGAGGGCGGCAAAAAAGCGTTGTCTCTGCTAAGTCAAGGTTATGTAGCGATCTCGCTGTATGGCGTTCATGGTGGCTACCGAGCCAAGGACGAGATGGGAAATCCCATTAACCCTATCCTGATTGCTGACGTTACCCAGTTTGCTCAACCAGGGCGAAACCATATCCTTGCTTTTGACCAGGATGCTAAACCCTCAACTATTGCCAAGGTGAACCGGGCACTATGGCGGTTTGGAAGCTTGCTTGAACAATCAGGCGGAACCGTGGCGATCGTATCTTGGAAGCCAGAGCAGGGCAAAGGCGTAGACGATTTAATCGTTCAAAGTGGCGTTGCAGCTTGGGAAGTCTCCCACTCTGAAGCCATGCCCTTAGCCCAGTGGCAAATCTGGCAGCGGCTCTCAGGGCAACTTACCTATAAAGCATCCATTCGGCTTAATACCGCCCACTTAACCGAGTTGAACCCTGAAAGCTTGCCTGATACTGGCATCATTGCGATCGCCAGTGCCAAAGGAACTGAAAAAACAAAGTTCATCGGACGGCTGACGGCTGAATCTCAGATCGTTTTGGCAGCAGGGCACCGCATTTGTTTGATGCGAAATCTTTGTCAGCGTTGGGGGATTAACTACCGAGGCGATTTAGATAAAGCCAATGGGCAATTCATCACCGGATCAGGCTACACCCTGAAAGTCGGCTTGTGTGTCGATTCGCTGTTAGCGATTGACCCTGAGAAGTTTAGGGGCTGCGATCTGATCATTGATGAAGTCACCCAAGTCTTGAGGCATCTAATTACCTCTAGCACCTGCCGAAAAGATGGCAGGTTACCCGCGTTGCTGGCAAAGTTGCACCAACTGATTCAGGTGGCAAAGCGGGTAATTGTGGCGGATGCTGACCTGAATAATGCCGCACTAGACTATCTGCAATCGCTGCGGGGGGATAATGCCCCTGTTTTTCTGGTTCGCAATGATTACCAACCCCAAGGCTACCCGGTTGAGTTCCTTCAGTCCCCCGATGCAACCGTCATCACCGCACGATTGCTGAACGATTGCCGTCACCGGCTGCCCGGTCAAGTCTTGTTTGTTGTCACGGACAGCAAGATGGGCAGTAAGACGTTAGCCCGGTTAGTCCGCCAAGTTGAGGGGCTAGGGCTAAGAGTGCTGGTGATCAACTCTGAAACCAGCGGCGGTGAATCTGAGCAAGAATTTATCAATCACCCCGATGAAGTCTTAGCCCGTGGCGACTATGACGTAATTATTTGCTCTCCCAGTTTGGCGACCGGGGTCAGCATTGAGGCTCAAGGCATTATCAGCAAAGTCTATGGCATTTTCTATGGTGCTAGCAGTACTGATGGCGACATGGCGCAATCGCTGGCACGAGTGAGGGCACTTGTGGAGCGCGTGGTTTGGTGTGCCCCGTATGGGCGCAATTTCTCTAAGGTCAGCCGTTCAACGAATCCGCTTGAACTCAAAAGCCAACTGAAACAGCGAACCGACGCTACAGCAATGTTGATCCGCTCTGGGCTTAGAGAAGATATTGCCGGAGCGATCTCTGGGTATGATTGGAAGTCTGACCCCCACCTGAACTTATGGGCACGGATCACGGCTGACCAAAACAGGGCAATGCATAGCCTCAGAGATGCTTTGCTGGTGCGGCTGCGGTTTGAAGGGAATCAGGTCACGGTGATTGATGCGGGTACGAACCAAGCGATGAAGCTGCTGACCCAACAAGCGAAAGAAGAAATTCGCCAAATTGAAGCGGATGCAGTTTCAAAGGCCACGGTGCTAACCCGCTCTGAAGTCTTGCAACTGGAAACCAAGGAAGCCCAAACACCCGATGAACGACTCGCGATCGCCCGGTACTATATGGGCGATTTCTACG
>QBMH01000321.1 GCA_003249025.1 Leptolyngbya sp.
TTTAGGCTGGAATCTTTATCCGACAAGGCTTTCATTTCCCGTGAAGTCAACAACAAGAAAAACGACCGTTTTCTTTGTGCCGAGCTTTTTGCCGCTATGAGGTCTTGATTAGCACAAGAAAACTCATCAAGAAATCAAAATCAGGTTACATGGACAGCTCTAAGTTTCCTGACATATTGAAACTGTAACTTTCTGCATGGATGCGCCCGCTAGTCCAATAGACATTATCGGTAATAATCTAGGCGACTCTCATTTTGACGATAACCTGCTGGGAATCGACGCTTTCTTGGCAAGAATGCATTTCCTTCACTATTTCCGATTAAGTCTAATGTGTAAACAATTATAAGCACCGACTGATCACTCTGAAAGCGATGGGCACATTAGGCAGGACAATCTGCTTTAAAAACCTTTCTTTTTCACACTAGAAGCTACCGCCATGCCTCTTTCAGCCAAATCGATCGCGCTAGCCAAACCAAAGAGCAAACTTTCCCTGCGATCGCTCCTGATTGTCCCGTTTGTGCTCCAAATCTTCGCCGCCGTTGGATTAACTGGCTATATTTCCCTAAAGAATGGTCAGAAGGCAGTCAATGATGTTGCCAGTCAGTTACGTCACGAGATGAGCGATCGCCTCAACTTGCAAGTTCTGAACTATTTGAAAGAGCCTTATATTGCCGGACAAGTGATTGTAGCTGCGGCTCAAGAGGGGCAGCTTGATCTATCAGATATCACCAAACTGGAACGAACGTTGTGGCGGTTAGTCAGCCAAAACACAGTCGAACATATGCAAATTGGCATGGCTGATGGCACGAGTATTACCGTAGAGGATGCATTCAATGACGGTATTGTTTCTCACGTTGGTCATAAAACGTATCTCCCTCAGCGCAAAATCTACAGTCTGGATGATCAAGGTCGCCGGATCGCCCTGCTCAAAATCCAGGCAAAGTTTGACCCCCGACCCCGACCTTGGTATAAAGCTGTACAGCAAGCCGGAAAACCAACCTGGACACCTCATCCATACTTCCACAAATTGCATAAGGCGGCTGCAATCGCTCTATCCCAACCGATCTACAACAGTAATGGAACATTATTAGGGGTAGAAAATAATAACTTTCGGATTGCCAAGATTCATGATTTTCTGAGCCAATTGAAGGTAGGTCAAACCGGACAGACGTTTATCATCGATCGCTCCGGCAGTCTGATTGCCAGTTCAACAATCAGAGAGCCTTACATTCTGGATCTGAAAAATGAGGAGTTGCAACAAATTCCTGCCGCAAAGTCAGAAAGTGCTGTGATTCGGGCGACAGCGCAAGCTATTCTCGATCGATTTGGCAACTTCAACGCGATTGTCCAGAATCAACAGCTTGATTTTATGCTGGCAAACCAGCGGCAGTTCGTGCAGGTTTCCGCTATTCGAGACAAACGCGGCATCGATTGGCTCAGCGTTGTTATCGTGCCTGAATCCGACTTCATGGCACAAATCAATGCCAATACTCGCACCACAATTTTGCTGTGTTTGGGGGCGTTGGCGGTGACAACCGCACTGGGTCTTTTGACTTCGCGCTGGATTACCAAACCGATTTTACAGCTACAGAAAGCGAGTCAGGCGATTAGCTCCGGACAATTGGATCAAACGGTTCAGGTGCAAGGTATCCATGAATTAGAATCGCTGGCAGACTCCTTCAATCAGATGGCGGGTCAACTGAAAGGCTCTTTCATCGAACTGGAAACCCGCGTTGAGGAACGCACCGCAGAACTGAAAGCAGCAAAACTGGTAGCTGATGGCGCGAACCAAGCCAAGAGCGAATTTCTTGCCAATATGAGCCATGAACTCCGCACGCCCCTTAACGGCATTCTGGGCTACGCTCAAATTCTCAACCGCTCCAAAGTGCTGCCTATGAAAGAGCGTCATGGGGTAGAAATCATTCACCAGTGCAGTTCTCATTTGCTGACGCTCATTAACGATGTCTTAGACTTGTCGAAAATTGAAGCCCGTAAATTAGACCTCGCACCAAAAGCGATTCACTTTCCCTCATTCCTTCAAGGTGTCGCCGAAATCTGCCGCATTCGTGCCGACCAAAAAGCGATTAATTTCCTTTACGATCCTGACCCGCAGTTACCGGAAGGGCTTTTTGTCGATGAAAAACGGCTGCGTCAGGTGTTACTCAACTTGCTGGGGAATGCGATTAAATTCACTGATACAGGGTCTGTCACGCTCAAGGTAACCGTGATGGAAAATGCCGAGATGGAGCATCATGCTGCTCTGTCCACTCGCCGGGTCAAATTTCAAGTTGAAGATACGGGCGTTGGCATTGCGCCTGACCAGGTGGATAAAATCTTCCAGGCTTTTGAACAAGTCGGCGATCGCCAGCGCCAAGCCGAGGGTACAGGTTTAGGACTAGCGATCAGCCAAAGAATTGTTCAACTGATGAATGGACAAATCCAAGTTAAAAGCCAACCCGGAGTCGGCAGTGATTTCTGGTTTGAGGTGGAACTGGCGATCGCCACGGATTGGGCACAGCAAAACTCTCTCACCACTGGCAAACAAATTATTGGTTATGAAGGACAACGACGCAGCATTCTGGTGGTAGACGATCGGTGGGAAAACCGAGCCGTTCTCGTCAACTTGTTAGAGCCACTCGGATTCCAACTGACTGAGGCTGAAAATGGTCAAGTAGGCTTAGAAAAAATCCGCCAGTCTCAACCAGACTTGGTGATTACAGATTTGGCAATGCCAGTCATGAACGGCTTTGAGCTGCTCAAACAGGTTCGCGGTGCCGATGATTTGCAACATCAGAAGATCATTGTTTCTTCTGCCTCAGTCGCCCAAGCTGACCAGCAGATGAGTTTAGATGTAGGGGGAGATGATTTCTTAGCAAAGCCAGTCGAAGTCAGTGAATTATTTAAACTCTTAGCCACTCACTTAAACCTGGAGTGGACCTATGAAATGATGGCTGAAAGAGATGCTCAGTCATCGCCAACGACTGCATCGCAGAACTCAGAAGAGACTATGCTTCCCACTACAGTAGAGTTGAAAGCGCTACTAGACTTGGCACAGAAAGGCAACTTAAAACGGCTACGAGAACACCTAGAGCAGATGGTTCACTCCAATCCTCGCCACGCTGATTTTGCCTCAGAAATTCTTCAGCTTGCCAAGCAATTTAAAGCTGAAGAGATCGAGGACTTACTGAAACAACACCTCAGAGAGGAGAAAACCGATGTCTAGTCCTGAATTAATTCTGGTGGTCGATGATACTCCTGCGAATTTAGAAGTGGTTTGTGAAACCTTGGGTGATGCAGGGTATGAAGTTGCAACGGCGATCAACGGCGATCGCGCTCTAAAGCGAGTCCAAGCTTATCCTCCCGACCTGATCTTGTTGGATGTGCAAATGCCAGGAATGGACGGCTTTGAAACCTGCCAACGTCTGAAGGCCGATTCAACAACCGCCAGCATTCCGATCATCTTTATGACCGCGCTCTCTGATGCTGATAGTAAGGAGAAAGGATTTGTTCTGGGCGCTGTCGACTACATCACCAAACCCTTTCAAGAGAAGGAGATGCTGCGACGGGTAAAAACTCATTTGCAGTTGCGGCAGTTAACTAAAAATCTAGAACAGCGTGTAGCAGAGCAAACGGCTGATTTAGAAGCAACACTGAGACAACTGCAACAGTCTCAGCTTCAGTTAGTCCACAGCGAAAAGATGTCTACTTTGGGCAACTTAGTGGCGGGTGTCGCGCACGAAATTAATAACCCGCTTGGCTTTATTGCTGGCAATCTGAAACCCGCTCAGGATGAGATTGAAGACCTATTTCGGCTGATTGATCTCTACCGAAAAGAACTTTCTCAACCGAGTGCCACACTACAGGCAATCGTGAAAGCAATGGACTTAGAATACTTGCAAGAGGATTTACCCAAGTTGATCGGTTCGATGCAAGAAGGAGTGGATCGCATTCGCACCATCAGTACCAGTTTAAGAACCTTCTCGCGGTCTGATTGCGATCGCCCGATTCTTTGCAACATCCACGATGGCATTGACAGCACGATCATGATTCTCAAGCATCGCCTCAAGGCTAACGAAACCCGCCCAGAGATTGAAGTCATTACCGACTATGGTGATCTGCCACAAGTAGAATGCTTTGCCGGGCAGTTAAATCAGGTCTTTATGAATCTTTTGGCAAATGCGATCGATGCGTTAGAAGACTCCAATCAAGGACGCAGCTTTGCAGCCATTCAAGCCAACCCCAACCAAATTATTATTAAGACAGAATTATCTGATGATCGGCAACAGTCCACAATCCGTATTCAGGATAATGGCATTGGCATGACCAAGGCAGTGAAGCAAAAAATCTTTGAGCACCTGTTTACCACCAAAGGTGTGGGGCAAGGGACAGGGCTAGGATTAGCGATCGTCCATCAAATCGTCGTTGAGAAGCACTCTGGAAGGGTAGAAGTGAATTCAACCCTCGGTCGAGGGACAGAGTTTCTAATTTCAATTCCGGTGCAGGCGATCACTTCAAAGGACATTCAGTCAACAATCTGCCTCAATGCAGCCTAACAAATTGGACCAGCGAGCGCATCCATGCAGAAAGTTACGGTTTCGATGTGTCAGGAAACTTA
>QBMH01000322.1 GCA_003249025.1 Leptolyngbya sp.
ATTGTAAAAGTGGATTGGGTTCTCAAAACTTTTTACTCTAACTCAAATCACTTTCGCAAGAGGTCTACTATATTCAGACAGGCTTTTATATTCAGACAGGCTTTGCTTCTAAAACTCTTGCCTGTACTCATTTGAACCACACCCTGCCGCCCTTCCATAACCGTTCCCAATCTGTGGTAATCTCTCCTGAGCAAAGGATTTTTGCATCCGCCAGCAACTCTTCACTTTATGTTTCAAACAGGCTTGATTGGGTATACCGGTTTTGTGGGCAGCAACTTGAATCGGTTGGCACCCTTTGATGCGTCTTACAACACTCAAAATATTGCTGAGATTGCAGAGCAAGCGTTTGAAACGTTGGTATGTGCGGCACCGCAGGCAAAAAAGTGGTGGGCAAATCAGCATCCAGAGGAAGATTGCGCCCTAGTGAAGCAGTTAATCAACCATTTGGAGCGTACTCAGGTCGAGCGGTTTATTTTGATTTCTTCAATTGATGTGTTTCCCACGGTGGTGGGCGTGGATGAAACCTTTGATTGTGCCAGTCAAGAGAATCATGCCTACGGGCGCAATCGACTGATGCTGGAGCAGTTTGTGGCGGCACATTTTCCCCTTGCCCATATCGTGCGTTTGCCGGGATTGTTTGGTCCTGGGCTGCGGAAAAACGTGATTTTTGATATGTTGAACGACAATCAACCGGAGAAAATCAATCCAGAGAGCGCGTTTCAGTGGTATGACGTGATGCGGCTGTGGGCGGATCTGCAAGCGGTGGTGCAAGCTGATTTGCGCTTGGTGATGTGGGCGACTGAACCCGTTGCCACGAAAGAGATTCAGGCTCGGTTTTTCCCAACCGTGGCGATCGGGGCTGAGGCGGGTGGCACTGCTTTTTATGATGTGCATACTTGCCATGGGGAGGCATTGGGCGGCAGAGGCAACTATATACTCACAAAAGAACAAGTGCTGCAAGATATTGGACGATTTGTTGCAACAGAACCGAGGCAAGCCGGATGAAGCTAACAATTTCTAACATTGCCTGGACGGATGCAGACGATGAAGCGGTATTGGCGCTGTTGCCTAGTTTGGGCGTGAACGCAGTGGAATTGGCACCCACCCGCATTTGGTCAGAGTGGGAATTTTCTGAGTCAGAAGTTTCTGCCTATCGGGAGTTTTTGCAAACGAAGGGGCTAGTGTGTTCTTCGTTGCAGGCAATTGTCTATCAAAAGCCCGATTTGAAGGTGTTTGGAACGGCAGCAGAACGGGCGGGATTAGTGGCACACCTGAAGCGGGTGGCAGATCTGGCGGTGCTGCTGGGGGCGAAACCGCTAGTGTTTGGGGCACCGAAAAATCGCGATCGCGCAGACCTAGATGATAAAACTGCCTTTGCTCAAGCAGCCGATTTGTTTGCAGAAGTGGGCGAATACTGCCATCAAATAGGGGTTTGTCTCTGCATTGAACCGAATCCTATGGAGTATGGCTGTAACTTTGTCACCGATAGCCAAAGTGGGGCGCAACTGGTGCGATCGGTAAATTCGCCCGGTTTTCGGCTACATTTGGATGCCGCCGGAATGCACTTGGCTGGCGAAAATATTCCCCAGGCGCTATCATCCACCATCGACGTGCTGGAACATATCCACATTAGTGAGCCGAATTTAGGGAATTTCAGTGCGCCCCAGGTTGCCCATGCACAGGTGGCGGCAACGCTGAGATCGCTCGGTTGGAACCAATGGATTTCGATTGAAATGCGATCGTCGGATACTGCAATTGCCAACATCAAACAAGCGATCGCGCTGGTGAAAGACATCTACGAGGTCGCATGAGCAATCTATTTCCACCCTCCTCAGCCATGCCGACTGACTGGGAAGTGCCAGCCTTCACCATCGCGGAGTTTGCACCCCGTCGCCATACTTATTGCATTGGCATTCCCATCATTAATGAAGGTGAGCGAATCAAAGCACAGCTACAGCAGATGCATGATTTGGGACTGCACGAATTTGCTGATATTGTGATTGCCGATGGTGGCAGCACTGATGGATCAACGGAGCGCGATCGGCTTACCCCAATGGGCGTTCGGACACTGCTCACCAAGACCGGAAAGGGCAAGCTCAGCGCCCAACTGCGAATGTTTTTTGCCTATGCCATCACTCAGGGCTATGAGGGCATGGTGATTATCGATGGCAATAATAAGGATGGCGTGGAAGCTATTCCCAGGTTCCTGACCGCCTTAGAGCAGGGCTGGGATTACGTGCAAGGGTCACGCTACATCCCTGGTGGCGAAGAGAAAAACACACCCCTGTCTCGCAAACTGGCGGTCACACTCATTCATGCACCGGTGATTAGTCTGGCAGCCCGTCATCGCTACACTGACACGACCAATGGGTTTCGAGCCGTCAGCCGTCGCTTTTTGCTCGATCGCCAACTGCAACCCTTCCGCAACGTCTTCAACACCTATAATCTGCACTATTACCTATCGGTGATGGCTCCCAGGCTGGGCTATCGGGTGAAGGAACTGCCCGTGTCGCGAGTCTATCCGGCGGCGGGTCCCACGCCTAGCAAGATCAAAGGGTTTAAGGGAGAATGGCATGTGCTGACCCAACTGTTTAAGACTGCGCTGGGGTTCTACCGTCCATCTTCTCACTAAATTTTGGAGGCTTAAAACAACCCGTGGTGCAGCTTAATCACGCGATCGCAGTTATTGGCGGCGGCTTTTATGGATGCAGTGTTGCCGAGTATTTGGCGCAACAGGGAGCCGAGGTGATTCTGTTTGAGCAAGCCTCTGACTTAATGACTCGTGCCTCTTATAACAATCAAGCGCGCTTGCACAATGGCTATCACTACCCCCGCAGCTTCAGTACTGCCTACCGCAGCCGGCTTAATTTTTCGCGCTTTTTGCACGATTATCGTCCGGCGATCGCCACTAATTTTGTCAAGCTCTACGCGATCGCGCGGCTATCCTCTAAAGTCAGTTCGCGTCAGTTTGAATATTTTTGCCAGAACATCGAAGCGCCCTTCACGCCTGCCCGCACGAGTTTTGCCGATCTATTTTCGCCACGCCTGATTGCGGCGGTGTATGAAACTCAAGAATATGCTTTTGATGCCGCAGTGTTGCGCCGCCTGTTGACGGAACGGCTGGCAAACGCGGGAGTCAAAATTCGACTTGATACACCCATTGAACAAATTATTTCCAGCGGTAGCCCTGCGCCTATACAGGTCATCGATCGTCGGGGAAACAGCACTCTAGTCGAGTATGTGTTTAACTGCACCTATTCTGGGCTGAATGGAGTTGCAGGCATCACGTCCACCCAACTGAAGCTGAAACACGAAATTACTGAACTGAGCCTGATTCAACTGCCGCCAGAACTAGAAAATATTGCGGTGACAGTGATGGACGGTCCCTTTTTCTCCTTTATGCCCTTTCCCGATCGCGGCTTGTCTACCTTTACCCACGTCCGCTATACTCCCCATGCTGCCTGGGTAGAAGCAACCAATGACGGGTTGAACCCTTATGAAATGCTAGAAAACCGCGATCGCATTACAAATTTTGGTTACATGATTCGGGATGCTCAGCGCTATATGCCTTGCTTAGAAACAGCGATCTATCACGATTCTCTGTTTGAAGTGAAAACAGTACTTGTGCGAAATGAAGGGGATGATGGACGACCGATTTTGTTTGAAGTGGATGCCAATGAGCCTCGAATTGTGTCAATGTTAGGGTCGAAGATCGACAATATCTATGATGCATTCACCGCGATCGATGATTATTTTGATGCCTGAAACTGAGCGTCCAATAAAGCAGAAATTTAACGGTCTCGATAGGCGTTGTCAGCATCTTTCAATTTTTCAAATTTCTGCCCAACTGTGGTTAGCATGGTTCTGTCGCAAACTTTTTAAGGTGACAAACGATCTGTGCCAATTGTATTGCCCTAAGCGCTCACTCCGAAGCGTTCTTCGATGACCTTCACTTGAGACACACTGTCCCCTTGACTGATTCCTTTTACTTATCCTTTTGTGATCCTATTCATCGCTTCAATCGCGCTCAACGGCTTAACGGGTGACAAGGCAACTCAAAGCTATAGGGGACAAAGCTTTGAGAAAATGGAAAGGACAAAAAATAGGGAGCCTGAGAGCGGCTCCCCCAAAATTATGTTCCCACCATTTTACCAAACAACCCTGCGTGCTCATCTGAATGAAAGCCAGTATCTCACCTTACAACTTCTGTTGTTATTGCTACAAGCTCATCGCCAGGTCAAGCTCTCCGTTTTAGCCAGTGTGTTTCCGCAACCGATTCAATATCAAAGCCGCAAACGGAACCTGCAACGCTTTTTGATGTTGCCTCAACTGAACGTCAAACTCTTATGGTTTCCCCTGATTAAATACTGGATTGGCCAAGCGCAAACCGGACGGGGACTCAATCGAGACCAACGCCGTCATCTGAAGAAAGGCAATCATCAGAAATATGGCTATTGGATCATTGCGATTGACCGGACGCAATGGAAAGGGCGCAATGTGTTTATGGTCAGTCTGCTCTGGGGTACCCATGCGCTGCCTGGTAATGTTATAAACTTGTTGTTTTGCCCTAAATAGATAAGCCGAACTCATA
>QBMH01000323.1 GCA_003249025.1 Leptolyngbya sp.
TTAACGAACTCTAGCCCAATGTCACTACCTCACTCAAAAATGGGCGAACCGTGAGTTATAACCTCAAAAATCATTGAATTTCTAGGGTGCATGACACCATGCTTCTGGGTATGCATGAATTCGATCAAGAGCCTCAGCCCCAATTTCACAAACTCCTCGTAGGGAGATAGTTTCTTTTGCCCGAGCTGGTCTTTTCTGAACCCATATTACTGAAAGAAGAAAATGCCTCCTCTGAATGAATGTGACATTTTCCTAGAGGTGTGACAGTTGTTAGTAAAACTTTAGTTCATCAGTACTGGAACCACTCAAGATATGCTTCTATTTGAAAAAGAAGCTGTTCAGGTACATTGAGTTCAATTTGTTTTAGCGCTTCAAACAAAGCGGCTGTTTGGTCGTGCAGCATGATTTGACTGTCCTGCCATGCCTGCACCGCATTGCTGATGTTATAGCTACGCGCTTGTCCAGTTGCTCCTAATACGTACAGCGGAATGCTTAAATTGTAATGATTTACTCGAATTTCTGCTAAGTCTGTTAGTTGAGCTAGGTCAGGATGGTCTTGCGGATTAGAATACGCTGCCAGCAATCGCTCCAGATTTACTCGTGATAGAAAACTCTGCGATTGCTCCCGCGTTACCTGCTGCACACCGTTAATGAATAGGATCTTGCTCTGGCTTACGCTGATAACTCAACTCTTACCAAAGCTTTACTTACACAAAGAGTCTATGAACCTGGTCAACTGCCCTAAATCGAGCTTAATGGGGCAATTTTTCACCATATCAAGCGTTTTGCGCCTTAAGCAAACCAGGAATAGTGTAGAAACCTCAACAATTGAGTTGTCACAAACAATGCGGAAACTGCACAACCCTTTGCGAACGCGAAAAAGGTCACTATTTATGCGTACTCTACACTTAATAAATGTGGACGATCGAAGGCAAACCTGGCATCGTGCTGGGTGGCAGCTAATCAAGTCATCGGAACCCAACATTACTTTGGGGCAATTTGCCTTAAGAATCACTAAACCAATCTGGACTTGGACTTGGGTAACTCAAGCAATGAGATGGATACGTCGAACCATTGCTCCAGCAACAATTCCCTTGATCCAACTCCTTGACCTAATATTTGATTCAACTTTAGGGTTGCAAAATGACATTCAAGTGGCAGTATTATGTCAATCCCATTTACTACAACCACGCCTATGGCGATTAAGGTATTGCGATCGTGTCTGAACTGATGCCCGTGACTGATTGAATGGGTGTTTCACCCCATCACTATTCGCTCAATCTCAGCACTCATGCTTCAATGTCTTGCCTAGCTTTCCTAGATCTGAGAGCTGCTAAGCGTTGAGAGTCTGCCTCTAAACCGATACTGCATAGACTCGGAACTCGGATTAATCCTGAGTTGGGAAAACGGCTGTGTAAGTCGCATGACTGTTTGTTGCTGAGGGAGCGTTGCCATCAATAAAGGGAGAATCTTTGTGATTAGCAAACTGTCTGAAATGTCGATTAAGGTGATGAACTTTGACCAGGTGGTTGAAGAATATCAGCATCTGACTGCTTTACCAGGTCTGACTGATGAACAAGCTGATCGGTTAGAGGCAATTCTGGAATTGGCAATTGCAAACGAAGACTTGAATCAGAAACTGGAGAAACTGGATCACTGGATTGCTGAAGATCAGGGATTACTAAATGAAACAGATCGCGAATCTTATCAAGATCAGCAAGCACTATTGAGTGAACATGCAGGTGAACCAATTCGCCGCAAGGGTGCTGTGCTAAAGCCGCAGGATATTGATGACCGCGTTGAACGGCGAACTACAGGGAGGTCATGTCAACAGTCTCACTCTCCTTTTGAACCCAATCGCAGGTAAACCGGAGTGTAGACACAAGCCTATACCCCGGTTGTTTTTCTAACCCATCACAAGACCAACAGCAGCAAAATTAGCAGCACCGTTGTAAACGATAGGTACATACAGTAAATCACCGTTAGAGCAACGCTTTCATCCTTTTGATCTTTAGGGCTGCCAAGTTGCTCTAAAAATAGCTTGAATAGCTTTAACATTTTGCACCTCCAGAGGTCTAATGCCCATTGGTAAGGGTAAGGGTAAGAGCCACCAGCATTATCTTTACCAAGAGGCATTTCACTACTGAGTGATCATTTTTTCTGGATGGTGACAATCAAATTTCTTTGAGCAAAATTGGTCACAGCAGTTACCACAAAAACCTTTTGATATAACTGTCACGTTGCAGCTAAACCAATCACTCTGAAATGTAAGCACAAGCGAAATCGCTAAATGGCTTACGCGACTAACTAGGCTTCTAGTGAAGTGAAAATTTCAGAGGGAGATTGGAAATGATCGTGCGATACAGCAGTTTTTTTCGATTTACTTGTCGGTTGCTTAAATATTTTGGCTACAGCTTAATGGGGCTAACGATCGTCCTTATTCTGTTTGATACGTTTGGCATTGGTCATATTGGAGCCATCGTTCTTTCGCTGGTTGCCCCTTGGCTCATAAAATCAGCAATCACTCTAACCTGTATGCTGGCAGTGGCGATCATAATTGAGTCTTTCCACAATTGACGATTCTCAGACTGATGGTTCTTACTACTTACGCTCGTTTTCTAATTCCGCGATCGCTGCCTCAATATCCTGAGCCATCTGCTTTACACGACTTCGCAATTTGCTGACAGCAACTCCGACTTTCGCGTCATCTCTTACCGAGTCAGTCCATTTCTGCAAGCTTGTCAAGGCTCGATTTAAAACTAGGACATCTGTCCGGGTTTGCTTGTCCCGGTTTTGCAGGTCATCCTCAACTGAGTTATCGGCATTGTTCAGGTATCGCCTGACCTGCCTGATAGACTTGCCGATGATTAACTCTAGGGCAGGACGTAAAGCTTTCTCACCCTTCTTTGGCTTGCCCGGAGAATCACGGTAGCCAACGGCTCTGAGTCTGTCTGCGATCGCCCTCACCTCTGCTGGCGTATAGTCCTTGCGTTTCTCATTTTCTGAGGCTTCGATCGCTAATGCCTTATCGGATTCGACTTGACTATCAAAATCGTAACGACGAATAGGAATTTGCCCGCTGGGGAATTGTTTCGTAAACGCCTCTGAATTTTGCTCCTGAAGTTGCAAGATTGCAGCCCGTCGATGGCCCCCCGCCAGTAATCGTCCCCGGCTATCAACTGCGATCGGAGCGATCAGCCCTACCGCAGCAATGCTATCTGCTAGTTCCTCCACATGAGCCGGGTTTAGTGGGCGGCTATCCCCATCAACGCGATCAGTGATGCTCTCCAAGGGCATGGTGGAGGTTGAGGCGGCGACATCTGCTCCTCTACTCTTGGCGATTGCCAGTGCTCCAGTCAATTTACTAACGCTCATTTTGTGCCCCAATGTTTCCAAACTTCCTTGCCCAATAGCTGATAATCATTCCACGCCGCACCTGCGGCATCACCTCGCAGATCTCCAACGGGCAAACCTTCTAAAGCAGCATCTTGATAAATTGTTCTGTCTTTGATTCCTGCATTGAATACCACTAGTCTTGCTGCCGCGAGTGCCTCTCTAGCATTTAACTCTCTCTTTTGTCCACGAGTGGGCAGCATGGTCAGCAGAATTCGGTATTTATCGTTTGGCAATGACTGTAAAGTGCTGATCGTTGAGATTGTAGCTTCTAGCGAGAAGATTGAAATATCAGAGGGAATAATCAGCAAATCGCTAGCAGATGCCAGCGGTAAAAGCTCATCTGGCTCAGTGCGGGCAGGCGTATCAACAATTAAATGGTCAAACTCTGAGGGCGCTTCATCGCCATCCATAACAGCAAATGCGGCTTTCTGCTGTCCACGCTCATACCAGCTTAAAGCGCTTCTATTGGGGTCGCCGTCCAATAAAACAATGTTGCCGCTCCCACGCCGCTTGCCCAAATACTGAGCCAAATGCAGCGCCGTCATAGTCTTCCCCACACCACCTTTAAAGCTTGCGATCGTAATAATCATGGTTCTGATTTTACTGGCGACACCTTGAAATGTCGCACAAAAAGGTAAAGCTGTTAAAAATCATGTTCCATCGGTACGTTCAATCTCAATTGTTTCCAATTCGATTTCAAGTTGCTCGACGGTAGAAAGGATGCTCTTAAGCTGGTCGGGTAGATCAGAGCCAATTTTGTGCGTTGCGACACCAATTGGTTGAGTCATGCCTTGAAGCGCCAGTTCAGCAACCGTTTTGTTCTTAGACTTGCAAAGAAAAATGCCAATCGTAGGTTGATCATCGGCGTGACGCAAAAGCGCATTCACCGCCGACACATAAAAATTCATTTTGCCTGAGAACTCAGGTTGAAACTCAACCATCTTGAGGTCAATGACGATAAAACATCGCAGCTTAAATGGTAGAAAAGCAAATCGATGCGGTATTCTTGCCCATCTACCACGATCGGATATTGACTACCACTCAACCACTCTGCACTGAAAGTGCAGAGGTTGGGCGGGACTGAAAGTCCAAGTTGACTCACTCCAGCAAGAAGTTATCCTGATCCTGATTCGATGGTTGCCGATGATGCTCCAAGTACTCCGCTACCATCTCCTCAGTCAAGTTTC
>QBMH01000324.1 GCA_003249025.1 Leptolyngbya sp.
AAGATTGAACGCAAGCATTTAACCTTACGGACTCGCATTAAACGACTGGCTCGCAAAACCATTTGCTTTTCCAAGTCAGTGCTGATGCATGATGTGGTCATTGGGTTGTTTATTAATCGCTATGAGTTCGGCTTATCTATTTAGGGCAAAACAACAAGTTTATAACATTACCCATCAAGAAAATCCAGATGGTAGGGATCTTTGAGCAGTTGGTTTGCCAGATCAGATTGAGGCGGAGGTAGGGCGCGATCGAAATTAGTAATCGCTCCTCCCATTCGGCGATATAGATCGCTTTCAACTTGATACACCAACACATTGCGGCTCCAACCATGCTCAACTGTTTGTCTCGCGTACCATAGCCGCTCCTCATTGGATTTGAGTTTGTCTAGCAATGCTATGTTGTGATACCAAGTAATTTGTCCAAGCGTCGCTTGGACAATTGCCTCATCAGGGAATGCTTGAGCAAACGCTCGCATATAAAGCAGATTAGAGCGGGAAAAACCCTTCATTTCTGGAAATTCCTGCTTTAAGTCTTTTGAAAGGGTTTGAATGACTTTTGCGCCCCAACCTTGCTGCTGCTGACGAGTTAAAATGTCTCGACCAATCTGCCAATAAAGCAGCACTAGTTCTCGGTTGACGGCGAGAGCTGCGCGAACTTGAGCACTGCGGATGCGAACTTTCAGGTCAGTCAGAAAGGTTTCGTAGTCTTTGAGATTAAACAAATCAGACATGGATTTAGAATCTATTACCTTTTACAACATCTGCAAAACTCTTTCTAAGGCTTGTTTCAACTCCTGACGTTGTTTCATTGAAATCGCGGTTCTATTAATATTTAAGCGTTGAACAGCCACAAGAATGTGATCGACTTGCTCATCTCTGGCTCCGTTCGATTGCGTTGCTGGATCATCTTCTACAAGTTGTTTCTTCTGCTCAGCGACCCACTGCTGAGCTTTAATCTCTGACAAATTGTTTGCCAAGGTTATTTCGATTCCCTCACTCCGTAGCTGTAATGCTTTCTGTTCAGAAAGACCAAGATTTTCAGCTGTAAGTCGATTGAGTACAAGAGCTTGAGCACAGCCTAATGCTTTTTCTCGGACGGCTACTTTTAAGTCAGCAGTGAGACTGAGAGTAGGGAAAACGTTGCGATTCAACGTAGCAGGATGTTCCTGTAGTCCTAGTAAAATTAGAAAAACTTGGATTTCTACTGGTTCAAGCTCGAACTGAGTCAAAATTGCACGTTGTTGCTCCTGAGGTTGTAGATGCAACCTGTCACCTAGTTTCTGTTTTCTTCGCTTCAATCGTGTTAGCACACGATTCACAATTCTAGAAATCTCGTCAGGCTTTAGTTCAGAAATTTCATCGCAAACGATCGCGACTAAACTCGCTGCTTTGTCCAGTGCATTTAAATCTCGACGATGACGATTCGCTAGGTAAGTTCTACGCCGCAGAGTTTGATCGTTTTCAGGACGGGAGACAAAGACTGCCTTAATAGTTTTCCAGTTCAAGTTAGTAGCCGCTCTCCAGCGACACTCTCCATCAAACAAGGTGCCATCATCGAACAACATGACATCATCGAGCTGGCCTTCTTTTTGAAGCGATTGCTCCATTGCTTCAACCTCTTCCTTAAAGGTCTGTCGAGTCTGCTTTGGATTGGGATGAATGTCGGCAACTGGATACTCAACTGACCCTTGATTTTGCTTCAGATGTTCTCGTAGCTCGTCAATCTGCTTTTTCAAAAGTTGGCGTTCGGTCTCATCCAAATCATTTGATCGTAGCTGTTCGATCTCGCCAACTAGTGCTTGCTCATGCCCATCCTTTTGTTGAAGTTGCTGCTCAAGAACCTCAATCTGGTGTTGCAGTACACTTTCGGTTAGATTTGCCCCCTTAATAAACTCATCTGGAGAGGCAGGTTTTGGTCTACGTTGAATTGGCATTTCTATTTATTCTCCTGAGCCAAGATCCATTTTTCGTCAAATACTGAACGGTAAAGCCGTGTAATTTCATCAATTGCTTTGGTGTCTTTTGGTCGATACTCAACCACCGCTTTACCTTCAGATGCCGAGCGTCGAAATGCCTTTCGAGTACCAATTGGCTGCGCTAGAAAAATCAGCCCCTCTGTTTCTCTCGCAACCTGTGCTGCCTCTTCATTGTCTCCACCCTGAGCATCCGCCCGATTAATGAAACAAATCGACTTCAGTTGGTCATTAAAAGCGCTTGCTTCATCAATTAACTTTGCAACACTGTCTAACGTCCATGCGTCAAAGCTACCTGGAAAGAGCGGCACTAGGTAGAGGTTAGCAACCAGTAGCGCTGCTCTATGTCCCGTGTTGTCTCGCCCTCCGGCATCAATTACTACATCATCATATTTTGAAGCCATACGAGCCACTTCTGACCTTACTGCCTGCCCTCTAAGCTTGATAGCTGTGTAACCAGCCCCCCCGTTTGGTTCAAATATCTGATTGCGAAGCACTGTAAAGTCACTTGCACTATCTTGTTCATCAGCGTCAACTAACAAAATATCGTAACCAGCTAGCGCTCTCATTACTGCCAGATTTGTTGCTAATGTGGTCTTTCCACCACCACCTTTGATTCCGCCACAGACGACAATCATAGTCGTTTCCTACTGAGGAGTTTTTCAATGTACCGGAGTTCCCCGGTACATGCCTATCTAAAACTTATAAAAACTGTACTGGGAAACCCCGGTACAGTTTTTTCTTGAGATAAACTCAAGAAAAATATGATTACAATGTGCTCTTGAGTTCGTCTCACTCACGGTATGAATACATTTTTCTAATTATTAGGGTATACCAGTTTTGCTTCGTGAGTATAGCGTCTTGCTAATTCTTCTGAGGATTTTTCCTCAAAAGGTCAAGTCAGTTGAGCTATTGTTGAGTCGTCATAAAAGCGATTTGTGTAACGGCACTCCAATGATTATGCGTAAAAGTTTCAATCTCGTTAGGTCGCTTCCCCAACCCTTTGAGAGTAAATCTGCTCCAAAAACGGCTTTTCCATACCCTATCTGCTGGCAGAGGATCACGTGATTTAGGGTTAAATAGCGATCTCTACTCAGTTCATACTGCCTACGAATCCGATGATAAAAATCTTTCACGGTAGTGCTCAAGATGTAATGATAGAGAAGTAGAGTTTTTTGGTTTTCAACTTCCATACCTGCCTGTCCCCTTTGTGCGTCTTTCCAAACGGTTAAGAATGGTCATATCCATAACGGTAAACAACGGTTTAAATGCCACGATTGTGGACGACAATTCGTTGAACAACCCACTAAAAAAGTGGTCGACCAAGCCACACGGAACCTAATTGACCGCTTGCTCCTAGAACGCCTCTCTCTAGCTGGAATTGCCCGCGCAGTTGAGGTTTCTGAGCAATGGCTGCAAACCTACGTGAATCAGAAATATGCGAAGGTGCCCCGCAGCGTGCAGGTGACACCTAAAAAAAAGGGAAGCTAACGATTCAATGCGACGAATTATGGTCGTTTGTGGACAATAAGCGAAACAAGCAATGGGTTTGGTTGGCACTTGATGTAAACACGCGCGAGATTGTAGGTGTTCACATTGGTGCACGCGATGAAGCCGCTGCCCGCAAATTGTGGCAATCCTTGCCGCCGGTCTACCGTCAATGCGCGATTTCCTATACCGATTTTTGGGCAGCATATGGGGCAGTCTTGCCAAGCAAACGACATCGAGCAGTGGGCAAAGAAACGGGCAAGACTAGCTACATTGAGCGCTTCAACAATACGCTGAGGCAGCGGGTATCGCGGCTAGTGCGAAAAACCTTGTCCTTTTCCAAATCGTTGGAAAATCATATTGGTGCCATCTGGTATTTCATCCATCACTACAATGCATCATTACTTGTGTAGCACTACCACCCTTCTTTGGCTTGATAGGCTGCTGCAATCACCCGTTTTCGTAAATCAACAGAAAGGGGGGCTGGCATCAGGACAATTTCCTCTTTCACTCAATGCTTCTCAATGTATCAAAATGTAGCTTACTCAATCAAGAATCGCTGTAAGTTATGCCGAGAAACAACACAACCGGCAAATATCTAGCGAATGAGTCGAAGTAGAACATCAAATCAGTGGCATCAAACGTTGCAACATTGTGGTGCATACATTTCGCAACCGAACCGCCTATTATGCGGATGATGTGATGGAAACCGCCTGCAGACTGCACAATTTGCGTCTGACCCATCGTCAACTCAAAACCGCCTAACCTTAAAATTGCTAGAAGTTCTCTCTTGTACTGTTTTAGAGTGCTTCACTATTTCCAATAATGTCTAATGAGGTCAAAGCCAAGAGCTAGAGCCTTTTTCTTGAGATTCTTGACCACCCGTTCTTCGTCTGACATTTGCATATTCCAGATAATGGTCATTATCAGGAATATAATGGAGGGGAGATTTTGAAGTTCCTACCCTGAATGTGCCTTGACTCATAAGTTGACCAATTGGACAGGTATTGCCTACCAAAACGCCTGGACGACTTATGCTTCGTACAGAACAGAAGCACCTGTCCTATAGAACCTATTTGGGATCTTGGATAAGGGGGTAGAATTAGAAATAAATGGCAT
>QBMH01000325.1 GCA_003249025.1 Leptolyngbya sp.
CAAAGGCGCAACGACTGCCCAATCCAGGAAACCACGCCAACCAATGACGACGGAAATATCGCCAAATCGCTTGGTCTGTATCGATGCCTTGGTACTCTGCCACAATTTCCATCGTGATTACCTCACTGTCTGCTAAGGCAGGCGCAAATCCTTTCTGTCGAATCGGCTTCCCCTGAGTAATCTCCTCTAGCAAGTCGTCTACACAGCAAAAAACAGCAATGATAAACTCGTCCATAGTAAACATAAGTCCCACTCCAGCTAGATAGGTTCTACTTCTAGCATCGCCCAGCGGGACTTTTCTTGTGCAACCTTAGTTGCACATCGCGTGTCAGTTATAATTGAACACTCCCACTCGCATCTATCAGGGCTATGATGCTTGGACTAAATATTGGGGGAAGAACCTGTGTCTAACGTGATTGTTCAGCTTTTGGTGATTGGTCTAATTGCCGGGATTGCAGGTGGCATGTTTGGCATTGGCGGCGGGGCGATTATGGTTCCAGCCATGGTGTTGCTGTTGGGTATGGATCAAAAGTTTGCAACAGGCACTTCCGTAGCAGCGCAAATTTTGCCGATTGGCTTGTTTGCCGCGATCGTCTATCAGCGCAATGGCAATTTAAACCCGTGGCACGCGTTGTATATTGCGATCGGGCTGTTAATTGGCAACTTATTTGGGGCATTGTTTGCCAATCAGCCCTATGTCAGCAGCGAACTGATGAAAAAGCTGTATGGTGCTTTTCTATTTGTGATTGGCGGACGCTATCTATTTTTTAGATAAGTTTTTAGATAAGTCGTCCCCGATAATTTGGGTTTGATATTCTCGTTCGCTGATTAAGTCGTGGGTTGTTTCGACGCGATCGAGGAAGACAACGCCATCCAAATGATCGAGTTCATGTTGAAAAATGCGGGCGACAAAATCCGTGAGGGTTTGTTGATAAAGGGTGCCATCTTGCCCGGTATATTCCACCTGAATGGTGGTGTGCCGGGGCACCAAGCCACGAATACCAGGAACACTCAGACATCCTTCCCAGCCTTTTTCGGTTTCTGGTGAGTGGGCAACAATGCGCGGGTTAATCATTGCCGTGGGAGTCATTTCTGGCGCATTGGGATAGCGGGGATTGGGGCGGGATGCCACGATGAATAGTCTCACTGATTCGCCCACTTGGGGGGCAGCAATTCCCACACCATTAGATTGCTTCACCGTCAAGAGCAACTGATCAATCAGTGTTTGTATCTGTTGTGGCAAAGGTGCCAGTGGCGAATCACTTTTTACAGGAATCACCTCCGCCACCCGTCGCAACCTTGGATTCCCCAGTTCAATCACCGCCAACGGTTCAGTATTTTTCATCCCTTTAACTCCCCACTTCTCATTCCCTGACCCCTGACCCCTGATCTCTGCCCCCTGTTCCTACTCTCCCACCTGCGCGGTTTGAGTTGGAAAGATGCCTAAACGCACTGCCAGATTCATCGATCGCCCACTGCGTTTCACTTCCACCTGAAGAGTTCCACCGACGGCATTTTTTTCTACCGCCTGTTGCACCTGATCAGAAGTCGCGATCGCGGCACCATTAATTTTTTGGATGATATCTCCCAGTTTCAGCCCACCCTCAGCCGCTGGAGAGTTCCGCATAATGCCGACCACAACCACGCCGCGATCGTCGGAGATTTTCAGGTTCATTTCGGGGTCGCTGTTGATCTGTTGTCGTAGGGCAGGAGTGAGAGTTGCCATACGAATTCCCAGGTAAGCGTGATCGACTTTGCCTTTGGCGATCAGTTGCTCGGCAATTTTTTGAGCCGTATTGATCGGAATGGCAAAGCCTAAGCCTTGGGCACCGCCGATGATTGCGGTATTCACCCCAATCACTTCGCCGCGCTGGTTGAGCAGTGGACCGCCAGAATTCCCTGGATTAATCGCTGCATCGGTCTGAATAAAGTTGACGCGCTTATCGGGCACCCGCACCTCAGAACTGCTGCGTCCAGTGGCGCTGATGATGCCCACGGTAACGGTATTGTCTAGCCCAAGCGGATTACCGATCGCGATCGCCCACTCACCCGGTTTCAACCGTTCCGAATCGCCCATGGATACGGTTGGAAGATTGGTCGCTTCCACTTTGATCACTGCCACATCAGTCAAAGAATCTGCACCGAGAACTCGCCCTTTCAACTCCCGCCCATCTTTCATCGTCACGGTCACCGTGTCGGCACCACTGACTACATGGGCATTGGTCACAATCAGCCCATTAGACCGAATAATAAAACCTGACCCCTGACCCCGTTCTACTCGATTTGAGGGGGCTGAAGGAACTTGCGAACCAAAAAATTGGCGGAAAAATGGATCATTAAACATGGCAGGCATCTGCGCCTGCCCCTTCACCGTTCGCGATGAATCAATCCGTACAACCGCAGAACCAACGCGCTCTACCGCATTTACCACAAAGTTGGGATCATTGCCTGAAAGCATGCCACTACTACGGCTGGGCACCTGGGCGATGTTCAGCGGCTTGGCTTCACGAATTGCCGCAGTAGGGGCAGGAGCGGCTGCTTGCTGGGCTACAGCACTAGCAGAAACCCAATGATCGCCCAGTAGTGCTACTCCTGCACCAAATAGCGGCAGTGTTAGGTAAATAGCGGGTTTTTTCCACGAAAATCTTCGAGATTCAGGTTGGTTCGGTGAAGTGTTCATCGGAGTCCTATTTCGGATTGAATTGAGTATCTGTTAATTCAAACTGTAGCGAAGGAAGATGACGTTTGGATAACGTTCTCGTCACAGAAAGGTGATGATTAGGCTCGATTATCTAGACGTAGATGTGCTTTTTTTGCTCCTCACCCGGTTTTAATTCAAGGTTTCCTATCTGTCATTTTAAGTTCATCTCTGAAACACGACATCGACATATCGTCTTGCGAGTATAAGACCACAGGTGAATGAACTGCGGTAGACATCAACCACCATTTCGAGATCAAGAGATTGGTTGCGTTGGCTAGGGTGAAACCTTTTCAGGAAGGGTGCCTTGGGTTTGATGTCTACCTTTTTATTTGAAGAATAGGAAAGTTTTGAGGATCGCTCTAGCAGGCTGGGTCTAAAATACATTTCTAAACTTCTAAACAAAGCGGTGAGTGAATTCACAGGTCAAATCGATGCGCCCTTTACGTAGCATGGCAGGATCGAGGCGCTCGGCAGTATTGCAGGTCATGAGAATTACAAGTTTTTGATCGGATTGCATTCCCATTTCGTCGATGACGCTGCGGTAAAGAGTGCCATCGAGCAGGCTGAGGATGTGTTCGGTTTTATTGCTATATTGCGCTACTTCCATAGAGCGATCTTGGGCAAGGTTATCAGCTTCGTTGATGATTAGGCAAATGCGCTCTAGATAAGGAGGTGGGGCGAAATTTTGCACAGCATCGTGATCCAAAATGAAGGTGACGTAACCCAGTGAAACCAAAATTTCTTTGGCGATCGCCTGAGTCCAAACCGTTTTACCCGTACCCGGTTCACCGCTCACCAACACAGCCAGTTGATCTTGATCTAAAATCGCCTGCTGTACGATGTCGGTAAAGGCTTGAATGTCTGGGGGAAAGCTGCGAATGGAAAACTGAGATTGGATCTGTCCTACGCGGCTCTGATATCCACTGAGCATGACTGCTAGCCCATGAGTCACTTTGCGAACTAAAGGTCTCAGATCGCGTGCTAGCAGGGTTAGACGGCGCTCCTTCCCCACATTATCAATTTGCAGCCACATTTCTGGGTCTTCCCAATAGCTATAGGCGGTGTTGATCACATCCAGCCGTTCCCAGTTGACGAAGTGTTCAATCGGAAAGTAGAAGAAGCGATCAAGATAGTGCTGAGTAATTAGCGTGGGTCGTCCTAAAAACTTGAGGATTTTGAGAATGATGATTTCTCGCAGCCGACTGAAGACATAATCGATCGCGATCGCATCCCGTCTAACCATCGGTTTGATCGGCGTTTCCACGCTCAATACATCGGCAAAACGGTGATCAGGGTAGGGAGGGTCGGGAGTGATATAGTTCCAAAAATCATCGACGTGATACCGCGCCTCGGTGGAAAACAAATTCATAATATTTGCCCACCAAGCAAACTCATTGCGCCCTGCGATGTTTGCCAAGTTGCTGTTGAGGCTAAACCATTTATGGGCAAGTTCAGGCGTGTCACGTAGCACCAAGTCTGTCAAAAATTTAGGATCGATCTGTCGGTAGTAAGGTCGCCATCCCGCGCTCAAAAGCCCCTGCGCTTGTGGCTGTCTGGAGTTGTAAGGATCAAATTGATCGAAATAGGTCATAGGAATGGGGGTGAAGCCTGGGGAAATGCAGCGGCAGAAGCGATCGCCAGAACACAAACATTCACCCATGATAACGAGTGAATCTAGAAACCGCTCGGCATCATACTACATCTGTAGTATAACAAGAATATCTGCCTTGGCAAGCTGAGTGAGTCAGCGATCGCAGTGAAGATAAAACCATCTTTGGGGAGCGTTGCTCAAGCGGCAGAAAAAGCTATATGATGTACCCCATAAATTGAACAAAGCAAGAAGAGAGACCCGCTGCACAATAGTCAGAGAAATT
>QBMH01000326.1 GCA_003249025.1 Leptolyngbya sp.
ATTCAATGGGGTAAATTCAAATTCCGCCTCAAAGTGCCGTCGATATGTCTTCTCGTTCAACTCACTATAGCGGCTCAAGTTCGTGAAATTGACTCGACCACACACCACCAGAATCGTCGAAAACAACGTCACGAAAAAGGTTACTTGCGGTTTGCGAAAATGCCCACTTTGACCAGTACGGTCTGTACAATGGCTTCCATAGCTATCTATCCACTGCTTTTTGTTTGTAACCGCACCCTATCCGATGGATAGCTTTTTTGTCAAAAATTGTCCGAACCATTGATTGTTACGTTTCACAAGATGTCAGGGAAACTACCGCTTGCCAGTTTGAGGTTGAGGATATTGGACAGTCAAATTTTTTTTCAAGAGGCAACTGATCGCGCCGAGTTAATTGAAAAACTACTGGCAATTGGAACGGCTCTCTCCAGTACTGATGATTTAGGAGAAGTACTCAGCTTAATCTTGACGAAATGTCGGGAAATTACTTGCAGCGATGCAGGCAGTGTCTATCTGATCGACCATTCAGTTGATTTTCCAAGCCTGCTCTTTAAGGTTGCCCAAAACTTTTCCAGTCCCACTACATCTTTTCAAGAATTCGCCATGCCAATGACTCAAAAAAGTTTGGCTGGCTATGTGGGCATGACTGGACATACCTTAAATTTGCCCGATGCTTACGAAACTCCACCCGACGCGCCTTATCAACTCGATCGCAGTTTTGATCAAAGCATTCGCTATCGGACGCGATCAGTGTTGGTTTTACCCATGCAAAATCAACGAGGCGACACCATTGGAGTCTTGCAACTGATTAATCGCAAAGCTTCCGCTGATACCGTAGTCACTCCTGAGAATGCGCTAACCGTAACGCAGCCCTACTCAAAGTGGGAGGAGCGCGTTTTGAAATCCTTGGCGAGTCAAGCGGCTATTTCGATCGAGCGCAATCAGTTACATCAAAGTATCGAAAACTTATTTGAAGGGTTTGTTAAAGCCTCAGTTCAAGTCATTGAGGCTCGTGATCCCTGCACGTCAGGTCACTCTGAACGGGTTGCAGATTTGACCGTGCGCCTCAGTCAGGAGGTCAGCGCCGTATCTGCTGGGTTGTTGGCACCGATTATGTTTGATCGCCACCAAATTCAAGAAGTTCGCTATGCTGCCCTGCTGCATGATTTTGGCAAAGTGGGTGTGCCGGAAGCCGTTTTGATCAAAGCAAAAAAGCTTTATCCCTTGCAGCTAGAAGTCGTGAAATACCGATTTGCACTGGCTCAACGAACCCTGGAACTAGAGTGTGCCCAAGCTAAATATCGCCATTTGATTGAACACCCTAGCCATTTAGTCCGGCATTCCGATCCATCGGATTGTTTGCATTGCCAAGAGTTGGAGCAGTTAAATACTCAATCAGCTAGCGCGATCGCTCAACTGAACCAGTATTGGGACATTCTTTTAGAAGCCAACGAACCCCGCATTTTGGCAGAAGAACCGCTGCTACAACTGAAAGAATTAGCTCAGTTTACCTATCGCGATGTGGATGGGCTAGAAAAGCCGCTGCTCACCCCAGAGGAAATGGAACAGCTTTTAGTCCGGCGAGGCAATCTCACGGAACTGGAGCGGGAAGCAATTCAATCTCATGTGACCCATACCTACGAATTCCTCAAGCGCATCCCGTGGACTAAGGAACTACAAGGAGTGCCCCTAATTGCCTATGGACATCATGAAAAACTGGATGGATCAGGCTATCCCAGAGGCTTGAATGAAGTTGAAATTCCGGTTCAATCTCAAATTATGGCGATCGCTGACATTTATGATGCACTGACGGCAGGCGATCGTCCGTATAAACGCAGCTTAGCCATTCCGTCTGCCATCCAAATTTTGAAACAAGAAGCCGAACATCACAAGCTCAATACTGAACTGGTTTTATTATTTGAACACCGTCGCGTATTTTCTGTCCTAGGGCATCAATTCACGCCTTAACCCGGCTGCAAGCCCATTACCCATCTGTTTAACGAAAACTTATAATTTTGAAACTTCCAACAAAAAAGTATTCTAGATTACAAAAAATCGGAAAATCAGAGCATAATCTAAACTAAGCTAACGAATACGGAATGCAATTTAAGTTTTCATCTGCTAATCTAATTAGTCATAGGTCAGTCATTAGCCACCCTATGTCGGTGTGAGGAGAAAAAATGTCAAAAAATTTGTTGAGAACCTTGTTAATCTTTCCAGCGCTTTTGGGTGCCTTCATGGCAGTTGCCTCGCCCAGCGTTGCTGCCGAAACAACGGCTTCTTTTGAGGAAGCTACATTACCTAGTGCAGCGTTGGGTTTAATTGAGCAAAATGTCGCTCAAACGCCTGCGGCAACAGCCGTTCAAATGCCTGCTGCAAAAATCGCTCAGGCTCTGCCTGCGGCAAGCGACGCAACTTCCGACTCAGCGTCTCTCGACCAAATCAACCGCTATGTGCGGGAAGGTCGTTCTAACCAACTGGGTCAGGTGACTTCAGTGTCTCAACTGACCGACGTTCGACCCACTGATTGGGCATTTCAAGCCTTGCAGTCCCTCGTTGAGCGCTACGGATGCATCGTAGGCTATCCTGACAAAACCTTCCGGGGTAACCGCGCCACCACTCGGTTTGAATTTGCGGCTGGTTTGAACGCATGCTTGGACAAAATTCAAGAGTTGATCGCCGCTGCAACAGCAGACTTTGTTAAAAAAGAAGATTTGGAAGTCGTTAAGCGTCTCCAAGAAGAATTTGCAGTTGAACTTGCTGCTCTACGGGGTCGCGTTGAATCCTTGGAAGTTCGCACCGCAACCTTAGAGAAACAACAGTTCTCCACCACTACCAAGCTCTCCGGCGAAGTCATTTTTGCAGTCACCGACGAATTTGCTCAACCCGGCAGAAATGAAACCGTCTTCCAAGATCGGGTTCGCTTATTGCTTTCTAGCAGCTTTACGGGTCAAGACAAATTGGTTGTTCGTCTTTCCGCAGGAAATGCTAACCCATTCAGCACATTTAACAAGGCTGGTGGTCTTTCAGGTGGACCTATTGGCAGTGCTGCTAGCACTATTAATGAAGGGTTTCAGCAGTTTAACTTTGGCAGCACCGGCGGTAACAGGGTTGTTGCTGACTGGATTGCCTACTACTTCCCGATTGGCGAAAATATTCAGGTTTATGTTCCTGCCTATGCAGGTCTTCACTACGACTACATGCCCACCCATGCAGGCTATTTTGAGGATTATGACGGCGGTAACGGCGGTCTTTCCTACTTTGCGTCTCGCAACCCCATCTATGATATCGGCGGCGGTTCGGGGATCGGTGTAACCTTTGGCGCTGGCAAGAAGCTATCTCTCAGTGCTGGCTACTTAGCGGACAATGGGATCGGCGGTAATACACTGGGTGCTAACAACCCAGCCCAAGGCAATGGGTTGTTTAATGGCAGCTACAGTGCCATGGCGCAACTTAACTTCACCCCCAATGAAAAACTCTCGGTTGGTTTAGCTTATGTCAATGCTTTCCGCAAAGGTGACATCTTTGATGGTGGCGGTGGAGCGGCTGCAAACGGTAGTAGCTTTGCAAACTTTCAGGATGTGAATGTTGCCTTGAATAAGCAACGTGGAAGCGTCGTCAATGGTGGCGGTATTTCAGGGGTCTACAAGCTGAGCGATAAGATTGCCATCAACGCTTGGGGTTCTTACTTCAAAATTGATGCGTTGGCAGATGCAAACGTACGCGGAGGTCGTCCCCGCGATGTTTGGAGCTATGCACTAGGTCTTTCCTTCCCTGACTTTGGCAAGAAAGGTAATTTGCTAGGCGTATTGGCGGGTACACCTCCCTATGCAGGTGGCATTGGTAACATCCCCATTCACGTTGAAGGCTTTTATCGCGTTCGGTTGACCGATAATATCTCGGTTACACCTGGTGTAATCTGGGTGATTGATCCAGGTCAAAACAAAGTTGGCACCGATACGTTGATTGGAACGGTGAGAACAACCTTCACGTTCTAAGCGGGTTTGATTTTCCTCACATCTACGGTTTAGCGAATTCTAACTGTAGACTTCTAACAAAAAAACCTCCGCTGTTCAGCGGGGGTTTTTTATTACTCTGTTGTTCTATCTAATTAATGCTATGGATGCTCTGGTTAATGCTATGGATGATCTGGTAGCTCTAAGGTGATGATTTTTACCGATCTGAATGAGGCCTTGAGTCGATGGAAGTGTGCGTATATCCACGGCTTTAGTGTGGAGTCAGCTTGAACGCTGTTTGAGCGATCTCATTTCCCTCCAAAGCCTATGCATCTTTCCAAAGCTCAAGTAGCTTTATCAAACGGTTCGTATCTCAGTACCAGCAATAACAAAAAACTGGCGGAGGAAGGTCAAGCGGCTCACCAACTTCAAAGGTTTTTTCACCTTTAGTCAAGATTACTCCAGCAATCTATCAGAGACTTCATCGCAGCGGGATAGCAAAAATTCTAAGGATGAATCTTGCTTAGAAACCTGTTGGCAAACCACACGCAACACTAAGAGCCTATCCGAAAAGTCAGTAAGAGTTAGATTAAATCCTATGTTGATAT
>QBMH01000327.1:0-300 GCA_003249025.1 Leptolyngbya sp.
TTTCTGACGAGGTCGAAGTTTTGCGTGACGGCAATATCAGTCATGACGATTTTGCTGCCGTTGTTTGCCAGAATCGCGGTGCCACCCTGGTTATCACAAATTTTTGAATACTCAGGCAGGCTTAAGTTTGTAACGGGGTTGATGACTTGTCCGCCTTCATGGACATTCCCAAACTTGCCGGGGTCGTTTGACGCGACTAAGAAGGTGCTACAGCCCGTTTTCAAGCGCTCGTCTGCAATTGCAGCACGGGCTTTCATATCGTCTTTGGATGCCTCAAGCAGATCGCGTGGGGCGGCTTGC
>QBMH01000327.1:375-4491 GCA_003249025.1 Leptolyngbya sp.
TGTAAAACCGGAAGATTCGGTTTAATCTCATAACAGTTCTCCGTAAGTGGACTAGAGGGGCGATCGCTACTTTCTCAGGGCTGCGATCGCTCACTCATTCAATGCTTTCTCGATAAATTCTCGTTTACGCTCTGATTGCAAACGCCCCTCAACGTACTGCTGCATGGCTTCTGCAAAATCTTCTGAAGCCTGTGTTTTGCCATACTCTGATACCCCGCCTTCGGCTCTCCAGACCTCTTCATATCCAGGGGGAAGACCGCGATATTTTTCATAGACAAGCAAGTGAGCCGCTTCATGCGCCATAGAAGGGACATATTCTTTACCGCCACCCCAAACATCAATCACCCCTGTACCGCCAATCGTTTCTGCCGAAGTGTCGCAGCCTGTATAGGGGCTGCAACCTTGGTTGATGTTTACTTTTCTGACTACGTTTCTCAACGCACGGGGTAAGGATGCTAGTTCGCTATCCAATTGAGCTTGGGTTAAAGATGGCTTTTCACCATTGCCCCTATGTTCTGGGCTTTGATTGGGTGGCGATCCGGTTGCCTGCCCTGAGCTTTGAATCGCGCCGCCCCATCGGATGCCCCGATATTTGGCGTGTTCAGGGGTGTTGTATCCGCTGGATGGCTGTATGGTGGATGGGACAGTAGCGCGGTTTTGATTACTGGAGTCCGGTTTGAGCGGTTTGAGGGTGGGGTTGGCGATCGCTATCATCCCAGCGATCGCCCCGACAATGACAAGATCAATTCCTTCCATATTCTTCCTTCAGTATTTGGGCGAAAAAACTTTTGTAGTCGGGGTCTGCGTCGGTTTCGATAATCAAAGTGGTCAGGCGATCAAATAGGGGCAATTGACCAAGGCAAGGCGGCGCGGGTTTGGGTGGTTTGATTTTGGGGCGTTTCATTCGGATTCCTTTGACTGGCAAGGATGAACAGCAGCAGTGCTAAGCAGAGAAAAGCGGTTACTTCCCCAACGCTTGCAATAGTTCCAAGGCTTCCTTCAATGAGTCGGTCTGGTCAGACTGCTCAGAGTCAATCCGATAGGCTTTCTCCTGATAGCGCTGCTGTTGCAGTTTCAATGCGGTTGCCTTTGCGGCGATCGCGTCCTTTGCTTGTCTTGTCTGGTTCAGCTTTGCCTTGCGATGATCTAAATCGGTTTCCATCGCATCACTGATTTGATCGGCTACCGCGATGAACTGGGAGGCGATAACTAGGGGATCTTCAAAGGTGATGGATTCGCCAAACCGCAATGATTCCAGGCTGAATTGGGCGGGTAGCTGTGGAGTCGAAAGCACGACCTGATGGTTGCCCACTTCTACGGTGGTTTGGATAGGTGCGGTTTCTGGTTCGGATGGGGCGATGTCAAATTCATGTAGCAGGCGATCGCAATCAGTGGGGCTGACCCCTTCTGAAGTGTCAATGCCCAATTCTTTACAGCGGTTGAAAACAGTCGTTTTGGCAAGAGAGTAGTCTTTGCAAAATTTGGTCAGTGAAGTCTTCATGGTTGCCTCTGAACGGTGTGGGCACTGGGCTGGAACGGTTGGAACACGCACGGAACAAGGCGAACTAAGGAGTGTTCGTCTCAGGGCGTTCTAGTGCTGTTTCGGGAGTGTTCCGTTTTCTGAAATGATGCTAACATGCTAGAGACTAAATGAGTCAAGTAGATCCTATGTGAGTCTTTTGCTATTATTCTGAATATGGAGCGTAAAATATGAGTCACATACCTCTAGTCAGTGACGTAGTGGCGCAAAAAGGACGTATACCCGTGGATGTTAGCGATTTACGGGATTCAATCGAATCGTGTAGAAATGATGCAGCATGGGCTGAACTGCCCTTAGCGGCAAAAATCCGTGTGCTAATTAGAGAACGGTTGGAACAGATGGAAAAGGAAAAGTTAGCCACTAGCAAGGACAAGTAAGGAGAGCGATCTCAATGACAGTTGCACTACAGCGATTCACATTTGAAGAGTATCTAGCCTATGACGATGGCACCGATACTCGCTATGAGTTGGTCAATGGGGAACTCATTCCAATGAGCATCGGCACAGGTCAGCATGGCAAAATTGCCAAATTCTTAGAGCGTGGATTTGATGCTGAAATTGCCCGACTAGGGCAGGAATGGACTGCCCAAAAGATGGCGGTCTCAATCCGTTCTCCCCGTGCGGGACGCTGGGATACTTGCAGAATTCCCGATGTGGTTATTCTTCGGAGTGACCAATGGGCAGATCTGGCAGATAAAGAAGCGGTGATCGAACTCTACGATCCTCGTCCTTTCTTGGTTGCTGAAGTGGTTAGCCCATCCACACAAACGGAGGACTACCGAAAAAAACACAGTGAGTACAGTGTGCTAGAGATCCTTGAATACTGGATTGTTGACCCCCTTCTAGAGCAAGTAACGGTGTGCAAGCTAAATGAAGGACGGTATGACGATGTGGTTTTCAAAGGGGATGAGGTGATTGAATCAACCTTATTCACTCACCTGAAATGGACGGTTGATCAGGTACTTAGCAAGTAAGGAGAGCGATCGCGATGTACGCAACTGCTGAACGACCACTAACTTTTGAGGAGTTTCTAGCCTGGGATGACGGCTCAGGGCGAGACTTTGAATTACGTGATGGATATCCAATGCCAATTACCGATCCAAACGCGAAGCATGAAGATGTGGTACATCACCTTTGTATCTCTCTTGATAGCCATTGCGTCGAGAAGGACTTGCCTTATGTCCCTCGCCAAAGTAAGCAAGTTTTGTTGAAGCCCAACGCCATGACAGGGCGGCAGGAAAGCCGAAAGGCTGATATTGTCGTGTTTGCTAAAGACGAATGGGAAAAGATGAGAAATAGCTCAAGCTCGGCGGCGGCTTACCTCCCTCCCCCTTTAGTGATTGAGGTTGTTAGCTCCAACTGGAAAGATGACTACGAAGGCAAGGTCGGAGAATACGAGGAGGTTGGCATCTCCGAGTATTGGGTTATAGATTATGCAGGTTTTGGCGGTATTCGGTTTATTGGGAAGCCTAAGCAGCCAACTATCACCATCTACACCCTGACCGAGGAGCAAGAATATCAACTTAAGCAGTTTAGGGGCAACACTTTGATTGAATCGCTTGTTTTTCCAACGCTGCAACTAACGGCTGACCAAATTTTTGCAATGGCAACATTGTAAGTTCTTCAGCGATCGCGACCCGCAAGCACCCGAAAACTGGTTCAAACAATCCGAAGATTTTGCCATGTACGCTAAATCAAAACGTCCCAGAACCGAAACAAAAGTACTGATGAATTTACCATACACGCTAGAGCTAAATGCCCCCGAACCGCACCTGATGCCAATTTCGAGAATTTATAGTCTTTAAAAAGGTGTGCGATTTTCTTAAAGATCAGATATTGTTAAAAGCGAAAGCGATCGCACCATTGCGATCGCTTTGAAAGAAAAAAATTAGGTTATCCCGACCTATTTAATCTATCCACCCGACCTATATACTCCTGATCACCTGCTACAACAGGCATCCGGAGATAGGCGGACTCCTTATGCAAGGATGAAGCCCGTGCACTTTCAAATATTAGCCCACAATTGCCGAAATGGTCAAAGCGTATCTCAACCTGAGAGAACTAAGACTCAAATCGAGAATAAAAAGAAGACCGCGCTCCCACCTAATATCCACTCTATTGATGCGATCACTGACTCTGATAAGAAGGCACGAATACTGATCGGGCTGGCTTGCGGCAATCGAATACCGTGGTGCGAGTTTCTGGAATCTTGGGAGGAGTCAAAGGGAGGAATCAGCCATGACTAGCGAGATCGCAACCGGTAATGTTATAAACTTGTTGTTTTGCCCTAAATAGATAAGCCGAACTCATAGCGATTAATAAACAACCCAATGACCACATCATGCATCAGCACTGACTTGGAAAAGCAAATGGTTTTGCGAGCCAGTCGTTTAATGCGAGTCCGTAAGGTTAAATGCTTGCGTTCAATCTTCTGAGTATTGCGTTTACCCACCGTGTGCAGACTTGGGTCGAGATGTCTTTCATAAGCTCCCCAACCATCTGTGTAAAACTGCATAATGCCAAAGGTTCGAGTAACGCTTTGAGTCGAATAAATGCCTCATCCTGATGCTCTGCTAA
>QBMH01000328.1 GCA_003249025.1 Leptolyngbya sp.
TCAATCACTGGTTCGCTCACGATTGCTACTGCACCTCAATTAAGTGAAAACCGCTATACTAGGTAGATAGACAGTCGGCAGATCGAATTTCTGCTTACTTCAAGGATGTGGTTGGCAGCACAAACTGGAGCTTCAATGACTCCCGGCACTCTGCATTGGGCGGAGACGAGCGGGATTATTCACAAAAGCTGCTCCCACATCCCTGGCACAGTGCAAAAAACCCAATACCCTATGCCCCAAATTAGGGAATTCTAATTAAAGTACCGTTAGTGAGTCTTGCCATCACTCCAGAACCGCCACTATTTGTACCCCCTGAGTTTTGCCCATAAAGAAGTACATCATGCAACTGAATTCTTACTCCACTCCCATGATCACTGCGCCTCTAAGCTGGACAGAACTAGAAGCTCTCGCAAAGTATCAAGTCGATCCTGTTAATGGCCTGACTAATGCTCAAGCTCAGTTGCGCCTGTTTGGACATCCCGAATCCGATATTCGAGTAACCCTATATCGCGATAACCATGCTTGGTGCCCGTACTGTCAGAAAATCTGGTTGTGGCTAGAAGAAAAGCAAATCCCCTACCGCATCGAAAAAGTCACCATGTTTTGCTATGGGCAGAAAGAAAGCTGGTATAAACGCAAAGTGCCATCGGGAATGCTTCCGGCAATTGAGTTAGACGATCGCATCATTACCGAAAGCGATGATATTTTGATTGCATTGGAACGGGTGTTTGGTGCCCTCGGCTTAGGCATGACAGACCCAAAAGTGATGCCACTTAGACAGTTAGAGCGTCTGTTATTTCGAGCCTGGTGCGCTTGGCTGTGTTATCCATCAGGATCATCTCGGCAAGAGCAAGATAACCGCGCCCAATTCAGTGCGATCGTGGCACGGGTTGAAGCGGCTCTGGGTCGCACTCCTGGACCCTATTTCCTGGATGAGTTCGGTACGGCTGATGTGATCTTCACGCCCTATGTCGAACGGATGAACGCCAGTCTCTACTACTATAAAGGCTACTCTTTGCGAGAAGAAAATCCGCGCTTGTCTGCCTGGTTTGATGCCATGGAAAGCCGCTCTACCTATCGCGGCACTCAAAGCGATTTTCATACTCATGTGCATGATTTACCACCGCAAATGGGTGGATGTTTTGAGAACGGCGAACCGCAGATGCAAATCAACAAGCAACGAGTGGATAACGGACCTTGGTTTGGCTTACCAGATGCCACCTATCCAGAACCCGAAACCTCTCGTATTGAGGCGCTGCATCGCGTGGTTAAGCACCGCACTAATATTATTCGGGTCAACCCAGCGGACGATCGCTTGTTTGATGAAGCGTTGCGCTGTGCCCTGACCTTGATGATGATGGGCGAACCTTGTATGCCTCCAGCCGGATCAGATAGTGCTTTGCGATATCTGCGCGATCGCATTAGTGTTCCCCGTGATATGTCGATCTATGCTGCTAAACATTTAAGAGAATCTCTGGAAAAAACGGCTGCACTGGTGGGCGATCGCCAAGGCACTCCCCTTCTCACCAACCATCGCCGTGATCAAGATCCAGTAAACTTTTCCAGGCAGGACACCTGATTTTTGAAGTGGATTTTTGAAGTGATCAGAGGGTTACTTATGCAAAGATTCTTGTTCGTCAGGAGATTGCCGGATTGATGTGCAATAATTCAGTGAAACTTAGAGAGTAAGTATATACTTACTCTCTTTTTGAACCATAACGCCGCATTTTTGGGATCATCCTTTGGATGGTTATAGTTTGAAGTAGTGCAAGCTATAGTTTCAAACATTCTTTCTTCATTAACCATCTTGTGGTTAAAACTCTGTTTTAGCTCAGTTAACTCCTCGCATTCAAACGGTAGCCTAGCTTCGCAGCATTGGACAAGGCGCAATCAGCCAACATAGCGACTCACTGCTATGGATTTTACATATAACAAATTACACATAACAAACATTTAATCAAAAAGGTTTTAGCGTTGCAGTCATACCCTAAACTGCTGCTTAACTAATCGCAAAGATACAAGTTGCAGAGAAAAATTTTAGATCTCCAACTCTCTCCTGATCGATCTCCTATTGCCCATCAAACCAATTTCCTATCCGAAGGCTTATATGAAAGCACTGCTGCTCTATCCTCGTTTTCCCCAGTCATTCTGGTCTTATGATCGCTTCATGGAAATGGCTGGACTCAAGGCAGTGATTCCACCTCTAGGAATTATTACCGTTGCTGCACTTTTGCCGCACGAGTGGGAGATTCGATTTCGCGATCGCAACGTCACCTGTGAAACAGAAGCGGATTGGGAATGGTGCGATTTAGTGATTGTCTCAGCCATGATTGTGCAAAAGCCAGACTTCCAAGCACTGATTCAAAAAGCTGTCCGACTGGGCAAACCCGTTGCAGTGGGTGGCCCCTACCCCACTTCGGTTCCTCAAGACGCTCTGGATGCTGGAGCGCAGTTCTTGATTTTAGATGAAGGTGAAATGACAGTTCCCCAATTTCTGGAAGCGCTGCGTCAAGGTGAAACTGAGGGGATCTTTCGCTCCATTGACAAACCCGATGTTAGTCAAAGCCCAATGCCACGCTTTGACTTGCTTCAGCAAGATGCTTACTTGATGATGGCAATGCAGTTCTCACGGGGGTGCCCCTTTAACTGTGAATTTTGTGACATCATTTCGCTCTACGGTCGCAAACCGCGCACCAAAGAACCTGAGCAAGCTTTAGCAGAGTTGCAAACGCTCTATGATTTGGGGTGGCGCGGCTCACTTTTCATCGTGGATGACAACTTTATTGGCAATCAGCGAAACGTTAAACGCTTTCTCAAGGAATTGATTCCTTGGATGCAGCAGCATAATTATCCATTCACTTTCATTACAGAAGCCTCTGTTAATCTGGCAGAAGATGATGAAATGCTGCAATTGATGAGTGAAGCAGGCTTTTATGCAGTCTTCCTCGGCATTGAAACCCCTGATCAAGATAGCTTACAAGTCACCCGCAAGCTGCAAAATACTCGTAATCCTCTCGTGGAAGCCTGCCGCAAAATCAATGATGCGGGGCTATTGATCTATGCAGGGTTTATCCTTGGTTTTGATGGAGAGCGATCGGGTGCAGGCGATCGCATTCAGGCATTTGTCGAACAAACCAGTATTCCTCAACCCATGTTAGGAATTCTTCAGGCTCCCCCCAACACAGCGCTCTGGGATCGGCTTCTAAAAGAACAGCGCTTGCTTGAAGGTCGCGGTCATCCAACGGGCGACCAGAATACTCTGATGAACTTCGTTCCAACGCGCCCCATTACAGAAATTGCTAAGGAGTACGTCGAAGGATTTTGGACGCTGTATGAACCTCAGAATTATCTTAGACGCTGTTTGGAACAATGTCTTAGAATTAAGCCTTTAAATCATCGAAAGCAAACGATGCAGTTCCCTTTACGTAAGGGGTTAAAGTTGATTATCCAACTCATTTGGCATCAGGGGATTCGCCGATCCGAAATTCGAGGACAATTCTGGCACCAACTCTGGATCATCTTATCAACCAAGCCGCAGGTGCTTAATATGTATCTCGGTCTATGTGCTGCTGGCGAGCATTTTTGGGAATATCGCGCATTAGCGAGAGAGCGAATTACTCAACAGATTGGCTATGATCCACTTGAATATGATGTAGTGTCGGAGCCAGAATCAATATTGGTGCACTAAGCAGGCAGATGCAATTCTTCCTAAGACGCATTTCCATGCCGCTCGAAGCTCAATATTCCTGTAAAAAGAAGGTTGAGACTTCGGCATGAGCGCTCAGCCGGACGCGGAGCCAAAACCCAGTAATTTGAGTTAGCTTTACTTCGCCTTTAGGTTAGTGCATCCAAATAATGGTTACAACACCTCATGGCTACAAAATTGGGTCAACTAGGATAAGTAAAGCTTAGTTCCCTGTTTGCAAGGAAGCTATATCTAGTTGCCATTCCTGCTTCAGGAGATCTTGATACATTTTTTCCTGAATCATCATCAGTCGATATTGTTCAATCAAGAACTCTTGAGCCTGCTCACGAGACATTACCTGTACTTGATCTGCAAAACGTCTGAGGCTAAATTCCTGCTCCAAAGTAAGTTCAATTGCCTGATTCATGGCTGCCTCTTTTACGGGATAGTAGAGTAACTGTGAGCCTAATAGTAAACTGCGGTGGTAATGTTATAAACTTGTTGTTTTGCCCTAAATAGATAAGCCGAACTCATAGCGATTAATAAACAACCCAATGACCACATCATGCATCAGCACTGACTTGGAAAAGCAAATGGTTTTGCGAGCCAGTCGTTTAATCCGAGTCCGTAAGGTTAAATGCTTGCGTTCAATCTTCTGAGTATTGCGTTTACCCACCGTGTGCAGACTTGGGTCGAGATGTCTTTCATAAGCTCCCCAACCATCTGTGTAAAACTGCATAATGCCAAAGGTTCGAGTAACGCTTTGAGTCGAATAAATGCCTCATCCTGATGCTCTGCTAA
>QBMH01000329.1 GCA_003249025.1 Leptolyngbya sp.
CATTTAGCCCATGACATCCCACTCCTATTTTCCTTCTTTCAATAGAACAGCCCTGCCGCATGGAAGGGGCTTTAGAGCTAAAAGTCGGAACAGATTTAAGCCGCGACGCGATCGTAGGTTTGGCGAACCCGGTCTAATTCCAAATCGGATAGGTAATCAACGGTCCAAGTGGCGCAGCGTTGTAGCATATGAAACGGGTAAGTGTTGGCAACCCCGACGACCGGAATACCTGCTTTTTTGGCGGCTGTGATTCCAGCAAACGTATCTTCGATCGCTAAGCAATTCGCAGGCAGTAGATTGAGCGCTGGATAAAATTCATTCAGTCGCTTTACCGCCAAAAGATAACTATCGGGTTCTGGCTTACTGGGAACTCGCTCCTCACCCGAAATAATGATTGGAAACGTGTCAGTTAATTCAGCCCGTGCCAAAACTGTTGTCACTTCCGATCGCAGCGCTCCAGTGACCATCGCAATTTTGAGTTGTGCGGCATGGATATTAAACAAAATGTCAGATAAGCCTGCATAGATCGGCAGTTTTTCTAAATTGATGAGTTCTTGTTGATAGGCAGTGGATTTGCGACTGATGAGTCTATCTAGGTTTGCATCAGACAAAATTCTGCTGCGGCTGGCAAATAGGTCTGTGAGGCAAGCGCGATCGCTGCGTCCCAAGCAAATTTGGCGCAGTTCGCCGCGTTTAGGTCGCAGGTTTTCTTCAATCAATAACTGATCGATCAGCTTGTTGTGAATTGCCTCATCGTTGATGATCACACCATTGAAGTCAAACAGAATGGCTTTCAGCATCTTCAGCAACAGTACTACCCTTCCATGATGCAACCTATCACATTGCAGAGACACAAATCTTTCATCCCCACTTCATCGCACTCAGCACTTATCTACATGCTGCGATGTTTCGGTTTTAGCACTCTAGACTCGATCGCAAACGGTGGAATCTCTTCTAGTTCTGCATCCACTAAGTTGTACTGCTCACACACCAAGCTGAGACGGCTTCCAGGCGTTTTCACCGCATTCACCGAATGAGTCAGATCACCTTGAAACCATAGTAATTTACCGACTTGCGGCTTAATCTGCCCCACTTGCTGCCGATGGTTTCGCAAAACCAGTTCGCCGCCCTGAAGCATGTCCGGCACCTGCACATACAATACACTGACGATCGCAGGTGGATCGATAGTTTTGCAATAGGAACGCAAAGAGCGATCAATATGCGGATCAACGCGGGAACCCTCTTTCAGCAGGAGCGGATTTAGGTAAAACGCATTGCAGCTTGGCTCCAGCGCTAGATCCAGGTAAGCACTGAAAAATGGAAACTGTCGTTCCACTTCGGCAATCTGCGATCGCTGAAACGCGATCGAAAAGCCCTTAGTACCTACAAAATCGCGGTTGAGATTATTGACTGCAAAGTAAGGGCACGCCAGAATCTCGCCCGTCAAATCGTTCAGATCAGCGGCAGAAAACATATTCGACTGTTGACGGTAGTAGCTCACGGGGTCGGGTTTCAGGGAAAAGGGAAAAGGAAGAGGATATATCTTACAGCGATTTTTAGGTGCGTAGACCCCTGGGGTCGGGAGACGGAACAATTGAGGAAAGGGTGCAAAACTCAAAAGGCTGGTTTTCCGGGTCATTTCGGGTAATCATTGATCCAGCATAGCCATTGACTCAGGAGCGTAGTGTCATGAACCTCTGGGATATTGGGGTTGGGGCGATTTCGTTAAATCCAGAAACGTATCGGCAATTGGTACGATCGCCTTCTGGTGGACTCATATCTCTAGGAGTGCTGCTATTAGCTGGCTTATCTGAAGCGATCGCCCAAGGGATTGTGCTATTTGTCAATCGGGTCAAGCCCCTGCGATTTGTGTTGAGTTTGGCGATCGCGGCAATTTTGTTCATCTTCGGCTTTTTATTTTGGGCGGGTAGCACTTGGATTGTGCTCAAAATCTTTTTTAGAACCTCTGCTCCCTTTGCCCAACTCCTGATCACTCTGGCAATCTCTTTTGCACCCAAAATTTTAAGCATCTTCATTGCCTTGCCCTATTTAGGAGTTCCCATCTCCATTGCCCTTTCAATTTGGGGCTTTCTCGCATTCCTAGTTGGCATTCAAGCAACCCTCGGTTTAGATTTGTGGCAAGGATTTTGGTGCGGCGTGTTGGGCTGGGCAGTGCTGCAACTGCTGGAACGAACCGTAGGGCGACCCATTGCCACCATTGGAAAATGGATTCGCAATTCAGCGGCTGGAGTGCCCCTTGTGACTGATTTGAAAGATCTAGAACGTATCATTGCACAGGGGCGGCGATCGTGAGCAACCGTAAAATGTCTCGCTGGATCGGGCTAGGTTTATTTGCCCTAATCCTTACCTTGGTTATCGGATTTAGCACTGTGATTCAGGGCATTTGGCTAGCGATCACCGTTGCATTAGCTGGCTTAGTCGCAACCTGGAACTTTTCCTTGCAAATTATTTTCATTCTGATTACAACCTTGTTGTTTGCTGGATTGCTGATTCCACTGGAAGCGTTGGGCTGGTGGGCTGGCTGGTATGACGATGACTTAGATACCGCAAGCTATCCCGGCACCTTAGAAGAGCCAATTCCCGAAAATACTACCATTCGCAACTATGTGATCTATCTGGATGGGATCTGTCAATCTCATTCACAATATTTACCCGAAGTGGAGATTTTTTTGAATGAGTTAGCCGTCGCTCTACCCGATGACATTGCCCTGATTCGCGGTCTGATGCCGTACAGTGTCCTGAATAAGCCGCTGACTGAAGACCGCTGGCTATCATTCCTCTGGCGCAAAGCGGATCATTATCAAATGACCGCTTCCGGTGGCATTTTTGGTCTCTTAATTGGAGTCACAATCAACATTCGCAACACGCTGATTGTGGGTGTGGCAGCCGATCAGCGCTATGGACCGATCTACAACCAGGCAACAGCCCAAATGATTTACGATAGCCTGATTCATCATGGCTATTGGCGAGGATGTGGTATCCCCATCACGATTTTGGGCTACAGCGGCGGCGGACAAATGGCGGCGGGTGCGGCTCCCTATTTAAAGCGGGCACTAGAAGCCCCGATCGAGTTGGTCTCTTTGGCAGGGGTGATCAGCGGCAATCATAATCTGCTGGCAATAGAGCATCTTTATCACATCGTCGGCGATAACGATTTAGTCGAGAAACAAGGTCCGGTTATCTTTCCGCGCCGTTGGAAGTTGCTGTTTTTGTCTTACTGGAATCGGGCAAAAGCACGGGGCAAAATTAGTTTCATTTCACTCGGTCCGGTAGGACATAATGCTGCCAAAGGTCCCTATGGGGCAGAAGCGCGATTACCTGATGGGCGGACTCACTTGCAGCAAACGGTAGAAGTGATTTCAGGCATTCTTCAGGGCACTTCGGCAGTGGTGTCGGCTGCTAAAGCAATCACTCCCAGTCACTACGATTTGTATCAGCAAGCCGCTTTTAATCGACCTGAGTTTTATCCGCTGGATCAAACGGTTGATCCTGAGCTATGTCAGGCGATCGCGCCCTGGATTGGACGGCTCATTCTCCCCAGTCCACAAGAGCGTTACAGCCTGCGAGGAGTCTGGTTTGAAGTGCATCACGCCCCAACTGACTATCAGCAATTGATCGGACGAGTTATTCCCTTAGGCTGGAGCAATGATGCCGCGACTCAGCGGTTTGTGAAAACGACAACCAAAGCAGTGTATTTTAGCCAAGAAGCGGAAGATAGTCAGAAACGGGGCGTGATTCATCCCGATCGCCTCAATCATTGGCAGCAGGTTGATCCTCTGGAATCTTTGGCAGGCGCAAGACCCAACGATGATGTGATCGTAGCGCTGTCTGACTTTGTAGAAATCCAAGAGGCAGAATTTACCAGTCCAGAGGAATGCTCTACCTATCGGCTTTGTATTCGCCAGGAACCAGTGCAAATTACCGGACGCTACTATGCGTTAGTTAAAATTCTTCAAGTTGCTGAGCTTCAAGCCCAGGCAGCCGCAAACACCTTAAACACTACCGACTCGCCTTCAACCCTGACCCTTGCCGCTCCTCCCATCCAAACCTCGCGGCTGTTTCGAGTAGCACACTACGATCGCGCCACTCAACAATTTGACGGCGTTGAAGAAATCGTTTCTTTTCCCCAAGTCGTTTTATCCAAATATGGCAGCTATCCTTCCACCACTCACGACATTGAAAAAACACCGCTGAATGAGACGGGATGGTACATCTACGGCGCGAAAAATGCCAGTGGAATGTTTGTTGTGCAGGCGATCTCGCCTCGTTCCCTTTTCCGTCTTTCTCCAGATCAAGTCATCGTCGGCAAACAAAATTCCTGGAATTACCTGAAAAAACGAGCATGGCAAGTCAAAGGGAAAAAAGGACGGATTAAATCGGTGATGTTGGTAGGGGAGGAGCAGGGAGCAGAGGTCAGGAGTCAGGGGTCAGGGGTCAGG
>QBMH01000032.1 GCA_003249025.1 Leptolyngbya sp.
ATGGGACATTCTCATTCGACCTACTTAATTGGTATCTTTTTTCTCGGAAATCTCCTTAGTTTGCATTGTCCGCCCCGTTTGCCAGTTCGATCAAGATCAGGACGCAGCACCTCCACCATCTGAGCAAAGGTTTCACGATGAATTCCACAGCGGCGTTTGAAGGCACTCGGTTTGAGATGGTTCAGTTGTTTGTAGGTCATAATTACTCCTCCTTAACCCACTTGTAGCCGCTTTTCTCTATTCACGCAAGAGGTCTAATAAGTTGTTGTAGCACTACTTTTTAATCGTGGCAGCCCGAACGATCGCTGAAAACAACGAATCGGGCAGCAGCTTGCGTAACAGCAGTAATAGTCCAGCATTGCCGCCAGCGGGATAGCGCAGACGATCGCTACCATCGGTTGCGGCTTGGAAAATAACGGCGGCGGTCACTTCGGGAGGCGATCCGGTTTCTCCAGCTTTGGTCATATTGGGCATCACTTTTGCGATAAAGCTATCGTAGGCAGTGAGACCGGGCTGTTGGGCGATGTCGGGCGATCGCGTATAAAAGTCTGTCTTAATCGGACCCGGTTCAATCAGTTTGACGCGAATATTAAACGGTTCCAATTCATACTGCAACGAATCGGTAAAGCCTTCCACTGCCCACTTGGTAGAGTGATAGAGGCTATAGAGTGGAAACGCTGTGCGTCCACCAATGGAAGCAATGTTGACAATCACACCAGAGCGGCGAGCGCGAAAATGAGGCAATAATGCGCGAGTCACTTCCATCAGCCCAAACACGTTGGTTGCAAACTGCCGCTGAATTTGCTCGGCGGTGCAGGCTTCAAACGCGCCAATCAAGCCATACCCTGCATTATTGACCAACACATCAATGGCGGCAAATCGTGCTAATGCCTCATCCACAGCCGGCTGAATCGAACTGAAATCGGTCACATCCAGCGGCAAACACAGCACATTATCCAACTGGGCAAGGTCGGTCGCTTTTTCGGGCGATCGCATCGTGGCTACTACATTCCATCCGTTTCGGTGAAAAAGCTGAGCCGTCGCATAGCCAATTCCCGTGGAAGCGCCCGTAATGAAAACAGTTTTAGGCATAGAAATAAAGGATTAGTATGTTTATCATTTTTTACAGAAGAATTCAGCATTGTAGTTTTGCCAATGCTGAACCTACCAATGCTGAACCTACCAGTGCTGAACCTATCGGTCAGTCTTCGGTGGTTGGCAAAGTTAAGGGTTCATCTCCAATGTTGGAATATCCTTGATCGTGTAAAGGATTGTAGGTGACATCGTGTTCAAACACGTATGCCCACGTTTCCTGACGAGTCCAGTTTGCTAGAGGATTAACCTTTAACCGCTGGGGTGACTCTAGTTCAAAAATAGGCAGATTGATGAAAGTATCAGCTTGGTCGCGGCGATCGCCCGTCAGCCATGCGATCGCGCCTAATTCTGCTAAGCCCCGCTGCAATGGCTCACTTTTAGTCAACTGATGAAATTGGGCACGATTCTTTTGCCATAGAGCTTCGCCATATTTTGCTGCAAAATCTTGCCGCATCGTCACCCCAGGAGTTTTATAACTCTTGAGATTAAGATTGTAAATATGCTTCGTTTTTGTGACCAAATCGAGTGTTTGGGGAAAGTGATGTAGGGTATCTATAAATAGAACGGGGATGGGATTGACTGGCTGCAAATCGCGGTAAAGTAAGTCCGTAATCAACAAATCATCCACGTTAAAAGCGCTAGTTTGAACCAATCCAGTCGGGACGTTCCCAACGCACCAGGCAAGAATATCTTTGGGGTGAGCCTGCTCAAACTTTTGGTTAAGCCAGTTGAGGTCAAGGCTAGCGGGGTTAGTCAAAGGTTCAATAGACTGGTTCATTTAGATTTAGTTGCCTGCTCTAATCCGCGTTGTAACTAAGATAGCCAAATCTGACTGTCCTTGCATGGCGACCGCCCCAATCCCCGTTGCCTTATACACACCTGGAAGAATAGGAGCATATAAGATGAGCGATCGCCCAAGGAGTTTTCAGTCATGCAGTTGATTTTGTATAGCAAACCGGGTTGTCATCTTTGTGAAGGACTGCAAGAAAAACTAGAGCAAATTCATAGCATCCCGTTAGAGCTAGAAATTCGAGACATCACCACGCAAGACGATTGGTTTCAACAATACCAATACGAAATCCCAGTATTGTTCTGGGTCAGCCAAGCAGAAGAAACAGAGAGCAAAGAATCGACATTCGGCACTTCACATAACTCCGTCGGAGACGCTACGCGAACGACATTTTTTCTGATTCCCCGCCCTTCTCCCCGTGCCTCGATCGCCCAGTTGGAACAGATGCTACAGAAATTGCTCGTTGATCCGGCACAATAGAAGTTCATTTTGTGAGAAGGTGCTGACATGAAGCTGCGAGAATTGCTGGCTGCATCTGGAATTGCTTCAACGGCGAATGATCGAGTGCTAGATAGCGAGGTGAAAGGCTTATCTACCAATTCGTTAGCGTGTCAGCCAGGAGATTTGTTTATCGGGATGCCGGGAACGCGAGTCGATGGAGGCGAGTTTTGGTCAGGGGCGATCGCGGCGGGTGCCATTGCGGCGATCGTGTCTCCATCTGCCGCTAGCAAAGCCTTAAACAATTCTGAAGCTGCTTCCAATACCTATATCATTCCCGCCGAAAACATTTCTCAAGCGTGCGCCCAGCTTGCTGCGGCTTTTTATCAACATCCTGCCCAAACCCTAAAGCTGGTGGGCGTAACCGGAACCAATGGCAAAACCACCACGACCCACCTGGTTGAGTTTTTTCTTAACCACGCGCAGAAATCTCCTGCTCTCTTGGGCACACTGTACACTCGCTGGAAAGGCTATCAACACACTGCTGCCCACACAACTCCTTTTGCCGTGGAACTCCAGAAGCAGCTTGCCGATGCGGTCGAGGCTGGATGCGACTATGGCGTGATGGAGGTAAGCTCTCACGCACTGGCGCAGAGTCGAGTGCAGGGCTGCACCTTTGAGGTTAGTGTGTTTACCAATCTGACCCAGGATCATCTGGATTATCACGCGAATATGGAGGAGTATTTTGCGGCTAAAGCGCTGCTGTTTAACCCGGATTATTTGACAGGACTGGCGGTGATTAACCTGGATGATGCCTACGGCAAGCGCTTGATTCAAGCAGTCCCTCAAGCAAAAACTTGGAGCTACAGCACTCAAGATAGTAGCGCCGATTTGTGGACGAGTGACCTGATCTATGGAGCCGCCAGCGTCAGCGGAGTGCTGCACACACCGAAGGGAAATACCCAGTTTGTGTCGCCCTTAGTGGGTCAATTCAACCTAGAAAATTTGCTGGCAGCGATTGGTGCAGTGCTGCATTTAGGGTTGGATTTGGACGCGATCGCCGCCGCGTTACCTCACTTCAGCGGTGTGCCCGGTCGCATGGAGCAAGTGCAGCTTTCACCGGAGCAAGACATCAGCGTGATTGTGGATTACGCCCACACGCCCGACAGCCTGGAAAGTATGCTGAAAGCTGCCCGTCCCTTTATTTCTGGGCAGATGATTTGTGTCTTTGGCTGCGGCGGCGATCGCGATCGCACCAAGCGCCCGCAAATGGGACGGATTGCCGCTGACCTTGCCGATGCCGTCTATGTCACCTCCGACAATCCTCGCACCGAAGACCCCCAGCGCATTTTAGAGGATGTGGTCGCTGGCATTTCTGGAGCGGTGCCGATTGTCATGGGCGATCGCGCTGCGGCTATTCGCGCTGCTATCCTCCATGCTCAACCGGGAGATGGGGTGCTGATTGCGGGTAAAGGACATGAAGATTATCAAATTCTTGGCACTGAAAAAATTCACTTTGATGATCGCGAACAGGCAAAAGTGGCATTAACCGAAAGAATGGAGTTAGGGGTTAGGAGTTAGAGTTGCGATCGGCTCAATGAGGCATTGACGAATGCCCTGATAGATAGCGATCGCTATCTATCAGGGCATTTTAGTTGCTTAAGACCGCTGAAAAGATTCTAAACAAGCTAGCTCGTTTAGTTAAAAGCATCCTTAATGCTGTCAACCGTGCGCTCTACCGCGTTCTTGGTGTTGTCTACTGCTTTTTGAGTCCGATCAGCATCTTCCTCGGCTCTTTTCTCAATGCGACCCGCATCTTTCTTAGCTTTGCGCTCCATAAAACTACCGTTGTCGGTTGATCTATCAACCTTGGCAGCGTTGCTATTAGCGGCTTCCTCAACTTTATTTTTGGTGTCTTCAATAAAGCCTTTCGCTTGCCTAGCGTCTTTGCTAGCTTTCTGCTGAACTTTATCGCCTGCATCTTTTGACGCAATCAAGTTTGTTGCAGGATTAGCCAAAGCCGTTGTATTCGAGAAGAAAGCACCCTGCCAGATGAAGGCGATCGCGGCAACACAAAGGAGAGCTGTAGTCATCCAACGTCCCATAGAGGACAACTTTGTCAATAGATTCGATTTCATAAAATGTAATCTCCGTAAGCTTTAGCCTTCTCTTTCTACTCCATTTAGCGAGGTGCTTAAATCGTTCTATAGATAGAAATTGGGCGATCGCAGATTGATCAAAGCAATGTGGCAATTTGATAGATTTAATTTTGCGCCGCGATCGCTTGCATCCGCTGTGGAGTAGAGGTAACAATGGATGTAAACAGATCTTCAAATAACGATACGTTCGTTTAGATATGACGTTTGATTCCTACTCAACTCTCCCGGCTTTAGAGCAAAATTATTCTGGGCAACCCGTTCAGCAAACGCCTACGGAGTCATCTCAAAAGCTGGATTATGATGTGGCGATCGTGGGGGGTGGCATTGTCGGGCTAACGTTTGCTTGTGCGCTGAAAGACTCTGGTTTGCGTGTCGCCGTGATTGAAGCAAAAACCGACTCCGCCGCCGTCAGTCGAGGGCAGGCATATCACATCAATCTCATGTCTAGCCGCATCTTTGAGGGCATTGGCGCTTGGGAGCAGATGCAGCATCAGGTAAACCCCATCCAGCAGATTCGTCTTTCAGATGCCCACCATCCCGGCATCGTGCAGTTTTTGCCAGAAGATTTAAACGCGACCGTATTGGGGTATGTAGCAGACCATGGGGTTGTGCTGGAAGCGTTGCGAGAGTGTTTGCGCCAATGTCCTCATGTGGCTTACCTGTGTCCGGTTGAAGTGGTGCAGGTGGACTACCACCCCGATCGCGTAGAACTGGAATTGGGGCAAAAGGCAGAAACCAAACACATTTCGGCTCAGCTTTTGGTGGCGGCAGATGGGACGCGATCGCCGATTCGTCAGCAGGCAGGCATTCGCGCCGACGGCTGGCAATATTGGCAGTCCTGTGTAGTTGCCTTCATCCAACCCGAAAAACCTCACCAGAACATCGCCTACGAGCGCTTTTGGGAAAGTGGACCCTTTGCGATCTTGCCCTTGCCTAATAATATTTGTCGCATTGTTTGGACGGCTCCCAAAGCAGAAGCCAAGGCGATTTTAGCGTTGGATGATCAAGAATTTTTAACCCAACTTAAACAGCGCTATGGCGACCAGATGGGCGAACTTTCCCTAATTGGACAGCGCCACTTATTTCCGGTTCACCTCATGCACAGCCGAGTCTACACGATGCCTCGCTTGGCGCTGATTGGGGATGCAGCTCACTGTTGTCATCCGGTGGGTGGGCAGGGTGTAAACCTGGGGATTCGGGATGCGGCGGCTCTGGCGCAGGTGCTAAAAGGGGCAGCGGCAGCAGGACAAGATTTAGGATTATTAACCGTGTTGCGCCAATACGATCGCTGGCGGTTTTTGGAAAACCTGATGATTTTGGGCTTCACCGATGTCCTCGATCGCCTGTTTTCCAACAGCCTATTTCCCCTGGTAACCCTTCGTCGTGCGGGACTGTGGATTTTGCAATCGGTGCCGCCCATTAAGGTATTTGCGTTAAAGCTGATGACGGGATTATTGGGGCGATCGCCTGAACTTGCAAAATCTAAGCAGGATAGATGAAGCCATAGAAGAAAAATCCTAGTTTATTGCTGGTTCAGGGAATGGGTGGCGGGGTTGCTGGCTGGGGTGTTTGGCACCCGCCGTTGGATGGCAGAACTTCAGCAGCAGTGGTTACAACAGCAAGCATCCTAGGATAATCATTTTAAGACCATCACAGATTGCGTTATTTTCCCTTCCCTCTATATAATGGAGGACTGGAATAAACCGAAGATATGAAAAGCTGGAGGCTAGTATGGGTCGTAGATGTGAATTAACGGGAAAAAAAGCAAATAACGCCTATGCTGTCTCACACTCTCACCGTCGTACCAAGAAGCTGCAAGGCGTAAACTTGCAGTGGAAGCGCGTCTGGTGGGCAGAAGGAAATCGCTGGGTGCGGCTGCACCTTTCGACTAAAGCAATTAAAACCCTAGAAAAGAAAACTATTGCTGCCTTTGCAAAAGAAGCCGGAATAGACCTGAACAAGTATTAATAACTGGACAATAGTTAAGGCAAAAGGAAAAACGCGATCGCGGTTTTTCCGAAAGGGCGTACATTCACTGGTACGTCCTTTTTCATTTTTTGCCTGTGAACTAGGTCACATAGAGGCAATTCATATAATTGTTATATTGGGTTGATAGTTCTTTCACACAGAATGGGTAACATGGCTGCATTAGGGTCTAACCAGTTACAGCCTTTTGCAGCCCTTGACATTTGTGTTCCCCAAGTCCCCCTTCCCTGTTGCCTTAGATTCAACTTTCATCCTGCTCTTTGAGGAAACAACCCGAATTGATTAGTTGAATTATTCGTCTCAAGTAGCCCAGGAAATCGGCGGCTTTTTCAAAAACTCGTTCATAATTTACTGGATTTGGAATCTTTTTTGGATTCCATCACTTATTTAGTTTTATAGTCCTTCCCTGTTCCCTCTCCGCGCTCTCCTTCTCGTCACACTATTACCCTCAGGACGCAGCCATGTCAGATCGCAAGTTAGCCCAAAAACTTCAACCCCTCTTGAAACAGGTTTGGAAGCTCTCCCGCCGCCTGACCAAAGCCATGGTCAACTGGCTGCTGCGAACTGTCTTTTTGCTCAACCGCCGCCCTCGTGTTGCGGGGTTTGTGCTGCCCACCACAGTCTTTTTGATTTTGGTGGTATCCCTGACTGTGGGGGCACTCACCTTTCGGTCGTTTAACAGCACCACTCGCACGATTGGTAATGTCCAAAGTCGCCAGATTTATAATGCGGCGACCCCAGCGATTGATCGCGCCCGTTCTAAGCTCGACTACCTGTTTGGCAAAGATAACCGTTTGCCCAGTGGGATTCCTGCGGAAGAAGTCATTATTTCCATGCTGTTGAATGACGGGAGAAGTGTGGGCACTGGTGCGGGGGCTGTTTCAAAACTTCCTGCTGTTCCTAATCCCTATACCTTTGTAAACGATACCGCTGACACTTCGCCAGAAACCCGGATTGATATTAATGGGGATAATCTGCTAGATAACGCTTGGGTTTACAGAGATAAAAATACTAATAGCAGTGTTATTTACTCGATCACGCTTTCTACCCCCGATTTGGTGGCAGGCAAGTTTGGTCCGCTGGATCTGCTAGGAATGCCAGACACCACGAAAGCACAAGGCGACCAAGCTGGACCCTATGCTAGAAATGGTCCTCTCAGTAATAGTGAGGCGGTTAGTTGTCGGGCGGCGGGTGGCGGTTCCACAGTGGAAGGCGGTTGGTATCAAGACCAAACCAACACCTCTATTTTGCGGAAGCGGTTTCAGGTGGATGCGTTTGTGGTCAGCAACGACACCGTGAATAAGGGCAGACCCACCAACTTTACGACTTTAGAGTTTGCCCAAGATCGTAAGCTAGACCGAGGCAACAAGTGGGGCGCTTGGTTTAAGTATGATTTGGAGGTCACGCCTGGAGCCAAGCTCAACTGGAATGGGGCGATGCACAGCGAAGGCAGCATCTTGATTGGGCGGAATGTTAGCTCCACCTCTGGTTTTTCAGGATATTTGATCAGTTCTCAGAACTCGTGCCTATTTCGTCCTGCCAGTAACTCCGAGATTTCTGCCCGTCAGTTTGATGAGCAGAAGGAACCGGATAAAACGCTAGCTGGGAAGTTTTTTGGCATTATTGGGGCTGGCGACATTAGATCCAATGATTTTTCGGGCAGTTCTGAGATTCATACCTACGATGGTTCTACCTACAAGGTTCCAGGAAACTTTACCTCAGCGAATGACTGGAATACTGGAGGCAAGGGAACCTTAAGCGCGATCGCCACTGACCCAAAGGCATTATTAACGCGAGATATTCAGCAGGCGATCGCTCCAGACATCACTAATGAACCCGATCGCCTTTCAGAGGCAAATATCGACAACAATGTTTTTGCCCAAGAAGAGCGCTTTTTTGTCACCAAAACCAACACCCAGCCCTATGTGGATGACACCTACCGGGCAGACAACCGCTATGGTCCTAAAGTTCGCTATAAAAACGAAGTTATCCCTTCAGGCACTCTCGTAGGCACTGATATTCCTGTCGGCAATGATGCGTTGGTCAATGATGTTGCTACCGCTAGCAAAGAGGTTGGGTTAGATGGATATTGGGAGCGCCGCACCTTTAAGGATTCAGACCTCTCCGGCTCCAAGGTCTATACGGGCGGCATGAGAATCTTGGTGGGCGAACGCCTGGAACTGGGCAACCCTTACGGCTGGGTCGCTCCGCAAAATCGCCCAGATCCAAAACCAGCTATAGGATACTTAGCGAATACTACCGCTTATCCTGTAGGCACAGGTGGGGAAACTGGGGATGTTTCCCAACTGAGAAAGAATGATTATACTGCCACCACAACGATCACAGATGTTAATTCACGCCAAAGTGATGTAGAAGGAGATCCACTATATCCACCCTATAAGTACCCTGATACTAATCGAGCACACGAAGCCAAGCAACGACGAGCATTACGAGACAATTTGGGAGCAGTCCAAGCAGCAGCCGTTTATCACTACCAGATAGGCGATGGACGTACTCCAGCGGCTTGCCTTGCACTAACGGCTCATCCAGGTTCTCCTTATACCCTGCGTCAGTCAGTTAACTTTTCATCTTCTAAAGTTACTGGCAGTGCTGCACCTTTAGTTGATTTCTTTAATGGCAAAGGTACAAATGGCTGGGAATTTATACCTCCAACCGTAGCTCAGTTGGCTTCTGGAGGAGCTTTAAATAAAGCATTGGCTAATTTGGCTAATTTTGCTGGTGATCCTGATGGCGCATTTCCGCCGAGACAGGAAGCTGGAAAGATTCACCCTGACCCAATCTTGACTATGTGGGGTAACTTTTCTAATTTACGTCGTGCTTTAACAGGAAACGGTAGCCCCGCAGACGAAAGCTATCTGCAAACCGCAGGCTGCACCATGGGGATGCTAGCTTACAACATTGATCGGATACAAAATTTTGATCCGACTAGCGCTGTAAATCAAGCCAAGTTAAACACTTTGGGAAGATTGCTATTCCCGATGCTAAATGGCAATGTGGATGATACTCAGGGCGAAGTACTTTCTAAAGCAAGCTTGGCAACCTACGATTACAATCCAAGCGGTACTTATGACGGCACAAAGTACAATGCTCGTGATTATGATCGCGTCACTCCTGAAATGGTTTTGGTAGCGCTTAGATCTCACCTGGTTAGTATAGGGATAGCTGAACCTGAGGAAGATGCCAGATATCAGCTTGCTACACTAATTCACGAACATTTTCAGATTCGGCGAGATCGCACTTACGGCTTCCGCTCTTCTCCCGCCGTCAACACATGGAACTACAATCCCTACGCCCTACAGATGGGATTCAACAATCCCGTCACCGGAACAAGTACCTTTAAGGTCACACTATGGTCTTCCGCTTGTGATCCAAATTCTTTTAGAGTGGGAGCTACTGTACCAGCTACTGCCACCGGTGCTGGAGGTACATCTACTCTCTCCCTTGCCTCTGCTGGAGTAGAAGCCCAAAGACGACTAGCCTTATCTCGACTTTGTGGCAGTATTATTCCTCCCGGTGCTGTGCATGACGATGCTCCTGCTGACACCGCAGCCTATATTCGTGGAGATAATAATTATCCAGCCCGTAAGGGAACCAGTCTTTATGTTCCAACCTTAGAAGCTGGTGACGACAGCCAAAGACCCGTTCTAGGTCAACGACCAGATACAACAAATCCGGACTTTGATTCTACAAATCCAGCAACTCTCGCACTGTTAAATAATGCTGCGAATAGTACTGAAGAGCTAAAAAGAGCGCAGGTTTTACCAAAATTTCCATCGCTCTATTATATCTTCCCGGAGGTATCACATAATTATATAGGTGCTGTTATTGCAGCCCCAGCAAGTCTTGATCATCGTCAACCCGGTAATACTGCTCTAGATAGCTTAGCTGTAGCATTTCAACCCTGGAAAGAGCCGTATGTTACTACTGCCCAGTCATATCCTGCTGCAACTTTTGACCCAATCAGTACCACTGCTGGAGTAGGAGATTCAGCCGCCAATCCAGGCTACGACGTTGCAATAGCGGCTGGCAGCTTAACTGGCTCAGGAATGTCAGCTTTTAGATACCGGGCACTACCCGCATTTCAGATAGCAGATACTACTGTCTCCGCTGCTGCCATACAGCCTAGAGATGCGATCGCAGATTGGGTGCTACCCACGAATGCAACCACAGATAACCCCAACCGCGTCATCGCGCCTAATGGCACAGTTGCCGTCGTTCCATTCCAAGATAAAGTGGCGTTTAATGGGCGAGAGTGGTTGCCGTCTCGCGTTTTGGACGTTGACCTGGATATGCTGCGAACCTCAGACAAGGGGGTCGGCAACGATACCTGGTTGCCAGCTAGTGGCATTGTCTACGCCTTCCGGGAAGATGCAGTCCGTGAAGATGGCATTGCCCGACCTGTAAATGCTTTAGGCTACACCAACGCTCAAACTCCTAATGTGGGTGGCGTTATTACAGAAACCGATCCACCTAAAGAAAAGTTTGGGGTGTCTGTGAAGGCTGTGGATTTCATTGCTGATCCCGATCGCCGTCCTCATGGGTTCCGCCTCCGAAACGGTGACGTTCTTAAGCGGGGAGGCTCTGTTCCTGCCGCTGATAACTTCCGGGGAATGTCCTTTATCACCGATCAACCCGCCTACATCATGGGCAACTTTAACCGGCACCAAGAAACCCCTGGCGGCGCTCGACTAGAGGAGTTTAAAGAGCAACTGCCCGACGACCCCACCCTCTATTCCACTGCCACCTTCTACGACAATCGCAAAACGCGCGAAACCAAATTTGCTGACCCCGCCCAGGATTTATGGCGACCTTCGGAAGTTTTGGCAGATAGCGTCATCGTGTTGAGTGATAAATTCTGCGACGGCAGCGCTATTGATACCTTCATGACTGCTGGCAGCAACTCTCCTGGTAGCCGACTGGGAATTGATAATACGAATACTTTCTCTGGCGCTGCCAATACTAAAGCTGTTTATACCAATGGCACTCAGCTAGGAGGCAAAGTCTACGACGATCAAACTAAAGCCTTATTTGCACCGGGCTGTGAAAATGACGCAACGAATGGCGCGACCTCCTTTCTCAACCAAAACCGCCCCGCCCAGGATTTAACGGGTACGTGGAACTGGGCGCGAGAAAACCCCAGTGATCCGATCAACTCTCCTGTCAAAATCTCGCGCAACGGCAACGGCTTAATCGTCAATAACTCCGGTGTGCCGATCGAATATAGTTCTGCAAATGATACCGATGTTAGAGGGAGGTATTTTGATGTAGTCGATACCAACAATAGAGCCAGAGCGCTCCAAGACCGGGGCACAGATGCCACAACGGTGAATGCGATTTTGATCAGCAACATTATTCCGTCTCGTGCTAATCAGCAAAATGGTGCCCTGAATAACTTCCTGCGTTTTCTCGAAGATTGGAGAGATAGCCAAGCAAAAGTCCGCTTTGCGGGTTCCTTTTTGCAGCTTGGTTTTAGTAACTATGCCACCGCCCCCTTCGATCAAGATCGCTGGGAACCCACAGGCGGAACCATTACTTCCGCAGGAACAGAGTATGTGTCATTCTTCCGTCCCCCTGCTCGTCTGTGGGGCTATGATGTGGCGTTGCAGTTGGCACAGGCAAGCCCAGCCGCGACCCGCTTCACCTCTCCTAGCTCTGAGAAAAACGAGTTCTACACCGAACCCGCCGCCAACGATCCTTACATGCAGAATTTGTGTAATGCGTTGAGGACAAATCCCCCTACTGGACTGGATGCCACCAAGTTGAATTGCCCCACTTAAATCGCTACTCTTTCCCGATCGCCACTTCCCTTTCCCAGGAAACTACCCATGCTGCGTCACCCGTCTCCTCCTACTTTCCTGCTCCGGCTGCTGTCAGCAATACCGCGATCGCACCCTGCCAATCCTGCACCTGAAAAAGGACTTACCCTAATCGAGTGTTTGGTCGCGATCGTGATCATTTCGATTACGGTGGTGGCAATCACGCCGCCGATTTTCGTTGCCACTGCCAGCCGCATTCAGTCGCGCCGAGCCGAGCAAGCAAACGCGATCGCCCAAGCAGAAATCGATCGCATCAGAGCGATCGTGGAGCGCGGCAGTAGCTATACCACTGCCCAGCTACCCGCTAGCGGCGGTGCTGGAGATGCAACAGCGATCGCGGCAGCAACAGGGGTAAATACCGCTTTGCTTGCGTCTCCGGGGATATGTCCTGGCAACAAGTATCCCGCCACTGCTGCGATCGCAACTCAAGTGATCCCCGTCGATGTGGATGGGGATTGTAAGCCAGAATTTGCCATGCAGGTGTTTCGCAGCAACGACTGTACTCCTGCCTCTTTGCAAGCCGTCGTCCCACCTGTAGCGCCCTACGCTTTTACCGCAGGAGTACGAGTCTATGGCTATGAAGCGGGACCGCCTAACAACCCCATGTCTAATCTTTCTAAAGAGCGCGCCTTATTAGGCTTAACCACCGGGCGCGGAGGCGATAACTCAGCCGCTGGCGCACAACGCCAACCCCTCCAAGTGCTTTATACCAAAGTTGCCCGTGTCGGCGACGAACAAGCTCTAGAGTGTGCCCAATAATACTGCTTCTTGCCTCTTCCCTCTCCCCATGTCTACTACTTTACAAGCCCTATGGTTACCATCCTCTATCCTCGCAAGTTAAAGCGGCTTTTATTCCCTAAACGTCGTCGTTCATCCGGTTTCACCCTGCTAGAGCTATTGGTGGCGATGATCATTGGCTCCTTGATTGTGATTGCGCTACTTACGTTAGTGGTGCAACTCACGGAAACGAATCAAAAGGATGCCGCTCGGAGCCAAGTGCAGCAGGATATGCAGGCAGCAACCGACTTTATCGCCCAAGAGTTGCGGGAAGCGGTGTTTGTTTACAATGGCGACTGTTTGCAGGGCTATGGTCCCCCAACTGCCACAACCTTGGCAACCACTTGTCCTGGAATTATCAACCATATTCCAACCGCGATGGTCAGCGCAAATAGAACTCCTGTACTGGCTTTTTGGCGAACTAAAAAATTACCCGCCGCAATCTCGACGCTTTGCGGCACGGCTCCCAATCCGCAAGAACTAAGTGATTCTAAGACAGCGGGAGACAATGCGCTTGTGAAAGCAGGGGTGCCTTGTTTGGCGGGTTACTCTTATTCGCTGGTGGTGTATGCAATTGATAAGAAAACTCCAGGTGACACTTGGGCAGGTAATGCCCGCTTGATTCGCTATGAACTCAGCCAGTTTACAGATGGCGCGACTACAGCAGCCAATCAAAATATGGGCTATGTCAACCCATTGCAAGATCCAACCTATACGTTTCAACAGTGGCCCTACACTAAGACGTTGCTTAACCGTCAAACAGCAGAGGCTTTGCAGCCGGGTCGTCCTACGGCTAGCCTCGCTAACCCTGCGGTTTTGGTAGACTTTTTAGATGAGAAAAAAGCTGGCGATCCGACTGGACCTGGGGCTAGTACGACAGTTCCTACTCCTAACTGCGAGGAATTTGGAGCCGATGCTACGGATACTGTAGGGCAGGCGAATGCCCTAACTCCGCTTGCCACTTCTAATCCGCCCCGTGGTTTCTATGCCTGTGTGAGAGGGGGAGGCGTGAGAACAGCAAAGACCACAGGAGAAAACCAGGAGGTACTCTTGGTGATGAAAGGGAACGTCACTGGGCAGAACGGGTTCAACGAAAAATTTGACAACAATGAACGTATTTCACCTTTGCAAACGCGGGTGCTGATTAGGGGTGTGGTTGATAAGCCGTAAGATTAAGTTCCATTTTGGAGAGTTCCGATGAAAGCAAGCATGAGACACACTCGCCGCAAGCCATCAACTGGGTTTACCCTCATAGAAATTTTGGTGGTGCTGATTATCATTGGAGTGCTGTTTGCGATCGCGGCTCCCAGTTGGACGGCGCTGATGAATCGGCAGCGAGTTACAGCGGTGCGAGAACAAGCCGTTCAGGTGATCCGAGAGGCGCAAAACAAAGCCCGACTCACCAAGGTTCCCCAAGCGGTAGTGTTTGATAATAACAATAACGATGGGACGATCGCCCCTCGTGCAGCCATTGTGGCGCGATCTTTAAATCTTACTACAGACAAAATTGATAACTCTACAATTAATATAGCCACGATCAAAAACTGGCAAACTTTAGGCGGTGGAGACGTGAAAGGGGGAGGAATAGACTTTGAGGCTGGGGAATTGGTGTTTGATGGCAATGGTGCGGTTGATACGCAAACTACCATCCCATTTGTAGTCAAAGTTAAACCGAGGAACGCTTCAGCCCAAACTTACCGATGTGCGGTAGTGCAAACGCTGCTGGGGTCGATTCGCTTAACAGACGGCGAAAAAGACACGACGGATTGCAAATAACCTGCTTGGATTAATCAACATAAATTTGATTTTTCCCATTCTTTCAGCAAAACGATGAAATGCTTGCATAAAACCTTTAGTGGCAACTGTATAGATCCTTAGATGGAGATGCTGCTGGAGGTTTTTCAATGAAAGGGACTTTGATTATGGAAGCGGCGATCGCAACGGTTGTTTTCAGTGTTGTTGCGTCAACCTATGGATTGGTTAACCCTGCTGGATCAACGACCATCAGCACGACGGTTAATCAGTCACCCACCCAGATTCTTTCAGTCCGGCTACCGAATTAGCCTTAAGGAACAAATTGGGTCACGACTCTGCCGCCGCTGACCACGACTTGCTGATCTTTAAGGGTGCCACTCGCTTTAGGTCCCGATAGACTCAATGGCGGTTTTGCTTGGCGATAGATCACATTTCCGACCGCTTCAAACGCCTGACTGGTCATATTCCATTTCAGGCGATCGGACTGGAGTGACGACTGGCGCGATCCGCCTCCCCCGTTCACATTTCCCACTAGGTTCAAGTCTCTGGTTGTCAAATCTAAGTCACCTTGATTGCCAGCTAGCGTTACATTATCCTTACTGTTGAAAAACGTGATGGGTTGATCAGAAGAAATCTTGCGGTCTTTGATTTTCCAAAGAATCTGGTTGCCGCTGACCAAGATCGGCGGATCAACAATATTCAGTTGGGCAGATTGTTTTAGGGTCAAGGTTTCCGCTTTAATATCCATTTCACCGCCTACAGCACTGGCGCGATCGGTCGCTATTTTGCCGTCGTAGCGCTGCATCTGTAAAGGGCGATCGCCCACCAGTTTTTGCTTTTCCACCAGCCAAGCAAGGCGATTCGTAGTCACCTGAAAGCTTGGATCTTTCGATTGGGCAACCACACTTCCCTCTAGTTCTAATCGACGGGCACGGGTCAAGTATTTGCCACCTTTTGCGGTTGCTGCCATTTTTTGGCGAGTCCCCGTCACATTATTTCGCACCAAAATCAGGTCTTCTTTCGGTCGCCATTCTAGTTCATTGCCCTTAATCACCAATCCATCTCGCAGATCCGTTGCCAGAATATTACCCCGCAGAAAAATTCGTTGACCGTCTTGCTGCACTTCACCGCTTTGGGCTGACACCCTCAGAATGGCTTTGCCATCTTGAAAAAATTCACCTTTCGGATCTTTAATTCGGGCATTTTTCTTGTCTTTGCTATAAGTTGCCTCTTTTGCCTTTACTTTCCACCACAACCGCCCTTTTTGGTCAAATTCCTCCAACGTGACAAAAGCAAAGGTCAAATCGGTGTCAAAACTTTCCTTCTCAAAGTTTTTGGCTTCCTTCGCAAGCTGTTTTTCGGTTTGGCTTTGCCCACTACAGGCGATCGCCACAAAGGGCAATCCACCAATCAGAAGGGTCAAGGCAACTCGCACCCACCGCTGGGCGGAAAAGAAAGAGGACGACACAGGCAAACTCCTAAGTAGACCCAGCGTGAGCAAATCTAGTAATTAGACTCTAAATGCAAAGACTCTAAAATCCAAGAAAAGTTCATGGGGATCAAGCACTACAGTCCCATTGTAGGCTCTAGGCTGATCCACACTTGCCTCTACTCAAGAGCACCGTCCACTACTCCAATACCCGAAAGAGGGCGATAGGTATAGCTTCTAGGATTTTTTTGAATCTCTTCTTTAATCCCATCTAGGTCAATGTAGCGATCGGCAACATTGATTAAGCTGTCACTGGTCATTGCCCGCAGGCTGACCACTTCGACCCGCACCCCCCGGTAGCTAACCGCATTCACCGCATAGGCAAGATCGCCATCTCCGCTGACCAATACCGCCGTGTCATACGATCCCACTAAAGAAATCATGTCTACCGCAATTTCCACGTCTAGATTGGCTTTTTTAGAGCCATCTGGCAACTGCACCAAATCTTTGGAAATCACCCGATAGCCATTGCGCCGCATCCATAGTAAAAAGCCCTGCTGCTTTTCGTTGGTGCGATCGACTCCAGTGTAAAAGAACGATCGCAGCAGGCGCGATCCCGCCGTTAACCGACATAGCAGTTTGGTGTAATCAATTTCGATCCCTAGCTGCAACGCGGCATAGAACAGATTGGAGCCATCAATAAAAATGGCAACTCGTCCCCGATTTTCTAATACTTGCTGGGGCGTAAAAACAGATTCACTCATTTCAAAATTGGAAGTGTTATCTAGCATGGCGTATTGCCTCTTTTTTATGAAGATTAATTATGACAATGAAATTTTGTGGCGACCATCGGTTGTTTAATCGCTAGGAAACAGGTTCTAAAAGTTCTAGACGTTGAAACACGGGCTGCGGATCGCCTAAAGGTTGCCCTGGAGTTAGTATTCCCCAAGTAGAATGAATTGCAAAGGGAGCAGACTCGGTCTGTTGATGAGTAAAGTTGATTGAAAAACCCAACTGCTGGTAAATGGCGTTGCTAACGTTGGGGATGATTGGCGACAGTAGATAAGCCGCCAGTCTAACGGATTCCAACACGGTGTATATGACCTGTTCAACGGCGGGTTGGTTTCCCTGTTTATATAAAGTCCAGGGAGCTTGTTCGTCAATAAACTTGTTGCCCGATCGCACTAACGCCAAGATGGCATCACAGGCTTCACTAAAAGCAAGCGCCTCATAAGCAAGAGTGACGCGATCGCCCAAAGTACTTCCCAAACGGGCGAGAGGATTATCGTTGTCTGAGTCCACCAACGGGCTAGGCACCAAACCCTGGCAATATTTTTGTGCCATTTTGAGCGTCCGGTTGAGCAAATTGCCCAAATCATTCGCCAGTTCAGCATTCAGAATATTAATAAAGCGCGTTTCATTAAAGTCGCCATCTCGTCCAAACTCAATCTCCTTTAAGAAGTAGTATCGAACGGCATCTGCTCCATAGCGCTCTACGATGGCAAACGGGTCTAAACCATTGCCCAACGTTTTACCCATTTTCTGCCCATCTTTGGTTAAGTAGCCGTGCCCAAAGATGCGATCGGGTAGGGAAACTCCAGCCGACATCAGCATGGCAGGCCAATATACGGCATGAAACCGCAAAATATCTTTGCCAATCAGGTGCAGGTTAACGGGCCACCACCGCGCTAAGGCGTTTTCCAAACTGGGCTGCTCGTCTGGTTCCAGCAAAGCAGTCACGTATCCTAGCAGGGCATCAAACCAAACGTAAAGGGTATGGGTGGGATCGGGCGGCACGGGGATGCCCCAATCCAGGTTGACACGAGAAATCGAAAAATCTTGCAATCCTTGGCTAACGAAGCGGGTTACTTCATTCCGGCGGGTGTCTGGCTGGATAAAATCGGGGCGATCGCGATAAAGCTGTTCAAGCTGATCCTGGTATTTTGATAAGCGGAAAAAGTAGTTTTGCTCATCGCGCCATTCTGCTTCAATGGTGGGATGAATAGCACAACGGTGATGATCCAGCAGTTCGCGTTCTTCCTTAAACTCTTCACAAGCGACACAGTACCAGCCTGTTTGCTGGCTTAAATAGATATCTCCTTGATCCCAAACCCGCTGAAAGAATTCTTTGACAATCACTTCATGACGGGGATCAGTCGTGCGAATGAAGCGATCGAACTGAATATCTAATAGCTTCCACAAAGTCTGAAATTCCGCCACAATTTGATCGCAATGGGCTTGGGGATCGCGCCCTAACCCTTCAGCCGTGCGCTGAATCTTTTGACCATGCTCGTCGGTGCCAGTGATAAATAGCACGGGGTTTCCCCGCAATCGCTGGAACCGAGCAAGCACATCAGCCGCGATCGTGGGGTAAGCACTACCTACATGGGGTCGTGCATTCACATAATAAAGGGGGGTTGTAATGACAAATTGGTGGTTATTGATATGCTTAGAACTCATAAATTTATTAAAATCTTCACTCCTCAACTAGAAATATCTAAAGAGGAGTAAACAACAATGCCACGACTTTTTTAAAAGCACATGATTTTTTTGAAACTAGCTGCTAGTAGTTATTAGCAACCTTTATGTCATAGATAAGTAATACTAAAGTGTGATGCCCAGGTTAAATTGATGCTACACGATTCTAACCGTAAAGCTGAGTTGAACGGCTGAAGCAAACCTTAAATTAACTAGGTATTTTTTACAATCTATAGCAATTGACTTATCCCCCACTTAGAAATTAGTTGATTTTTATTTCAATCCAAGTCTATTTTTTGATTGTGGTGATGGTTAGTCAGCAAAGGCAAACAGTGTGCAAGATGTTTTAGTTTGAACGTTAGCAAATTTAGTTTTTAAGAGTGAGAGTTTACTTCCCTAGAATGACTCGCTAAGACACAAGAATCTATCAGAGGAGACTGTAAGGCGTTATTCAACGTATATATGTTAGATCTTAAATAAGTTGAATTTTAGACAATTTCATATGCACTAATTGTCCTTCCCCAAACCCCGATTCTTAGGGAAAAGAGCTTTCAGAGATTGCTTTCTTTCTTTTCTGGTGGGTGAGGGCTGTATGGGTGTTGCTTTAGGAAAGCTGAATATCGCGTTTTATATTCTTATTTTGCTTGCTCAATTCAAGGTTGCTAATGTTTCCAGATGATCCTTTAAAGGTTTCTCAGCTATTTTTGTCTCTTCTCGGTACTAGAGCCTACACTTACTACCGCGATCGCGTTCCTCAAGATGGAGCAGTTTTAGTGATTGGGAACCATCGTAGTTTTATGGATGCCCCGCTATTGATGACGGCAGTTCAGCGCCCGATTCGGTTTGCTTGCCATCATTACATGGGCGAGGTGCCCATTATGCGAGAAGTGGTTACTAAATTGGGCTGTTTTCCTTTAGGGTCTCCTGAGCAACGCCGACAAAGCTTTTTTCAAAAAGCCAGTCAATTACTGCAATCGCAACAAGCGGTAGGCGTGTTTCCTGAAGGCGCACAACCAATGGTGCAGCCATCCGCACCGGGGAGCGTGGGTGATTTTCAGCGAGGATTTGCCCACCTAGCGCTACGGGCACCGATCGCAAATCTAGCCATCCTTCCAGTCGCGATCGCCTCTCATCAAGAATCAACCAACTCCGCAGTTCCTTTCCGAATGCTGAGTCTAGTTGATCCTTCAGAGCCGCTGTTTGATCAACCGGGCTGGCATCCCATGATTGTCTATCAAAACGTGAGTGTGATGATCGGTCGCCCTTACTGGATTCGGGCATCTCAACGGGCAGACTATCAAGGGAAACAAGCACGATCGCTGGTGGCAGAAATAACCCACGAATGCCATGCTGAGATTGATCAACTTCTAGCCCAGGGATGCTACTAACCAGTTTTGAGTTCTAAGTTTTAAGTTTTAAGTTTTGAGTTCGCCATTCGCTATTCGCTATGCTCGAAAGCAGTCCTTGTTTTTTAACGCCCCGGTTACTGCAACCCAACTATCCACTGTTTATATTTTTGCCTGGAATGGATGGCACCGGACAACTCCTAAGAACCCAAACAGAGGGTCTGGAAGCGTGTTTTGATGTGCGATGTCTAGCAATTCCGCCCACCGATTTAACCCCATGGGAAGGGCTAAGTGAGCAAGTGGTAACGTTAGTGGAGCAAGAACTGAAAAAGGCTCCCGATCGCGGGGTGTACTTATGTGGCGAATCCTTTGGCGGATGTTTGGCGATGAAAGTGGTGTTGCGATCGCCCGAACTATTTCAACGCGTCATACTCATTAATCCCGCGTTATCGCTGAAACATCATCCTTGGATGAAGCTCGGTGCCCAGATTACGGGAATGCTGCCAGACCCCCTTTACCGAATGTCAACTGTGGGACTGTTGCCTTGGCTATCGCGCTTAGAACGAATTAGCCGCGAAGATCGCCAAGCACTGTTACAGGCAATGAAAACTGTGCCTAAATCCACCTCAGCTTGGCGCATGTCATTACTAAGTCAGTTTGAGGTCTCTGAGGCAGAATTGCAGCAATTGACGCAGCCGTTTTTGCTGCTGGGCAGCCAGCGCGATAGCCTTTTGCCATCGTTGACAGAGCTTAAATGGTTGATGGAAAATTTGCAAAACTCTCGTTTGGTTGTGCTTCCCTATAGCGGACATGCTTGCTTGTTAGAAGCAGATATGAATCTGTTAGACCTGATGAAAGAACATAATTTTTTAGCCGCAAAAGGCTTGCCCCAAGGGAACCTGAACCAAAGTTGGATCACTTGAACAATCGTTAGCTTGTTTTCATGTTAGGGAATACTAGTGGAAAATTATGCACATTTTCCGACCTGTTGCCCTCCCTAAAAACATGAACCCATGCACTCTTTACCCAGTCATCGTCCCAAGTCGATGGGTTTTGCCGACGATGCACCCTGTCAAGAGCCGGGGCTAGCGTCGTTGATATGGTTAAACCGAGTAATCAACACGATTCCTCAAGCAGTTTATTGGAAAGATCAGAACAATCAATTTTTAGGATGCAATCAGGCCTTTGCTCAGGCAGCGGGTTTGACCGATCCAGACGCAATTTTAGGCAAGTCAGCAGTAGAATTACCGGAAAATATTCAGCCGCAGCTACTGAGCGATCGCGATCGCGTTGTTCTAGAAGCAAACCAAGCTGAACACCATACGTTAGAAGGGCTAGATAGTGATAATCGCCCGACTTGGGTTAGTGTTCAAAAATTGCCTCTACAAGATGATCACGGCAGCGCGATCGGCGTGGTCTGCACAATTGAAGATATTACCTGTGTTAAACAAGCCAAACTACAACGGCAACAGTCAGAAAATGCCATTATTTTGGCGGCACCTAATATTACTGAAACCCAAGAGGCCGAACATCAGCTAAGCGACTCAAAAGCTTTTTTGAGTCAGGTTTTAAATGGAGTGGATGATCCTATCTTTGTCAAAGATCGTGATCATCGTTGGGTATTGGTGAATGATTCATTTTGCCGATTTTTGGGTCGAGATCGCGCGGAGTTACTCAACAAATCGGACTATGATTTTTTTCCAAAAGCAGAAGCCGATGTATTTTGGCAAAAAGATGAATGGGTTTTTGCCAGTGGTGACACCCATGAGAATGAAGAGTTTTTCACGGATCACGATGGTAAAACCACTACCATTTCCACCAAAAAATCTTCTTTTACCGATCAAAACAATCATCAATTTTTGGTGGGCACCATTCGAGATATTACCGATCGCAAGCAAGCAGAATTTGCCTTAGAAAATTTGAATGAAGCGTTGGAAGCTCGTGTGGAAGTCCGTACCGCTGCTTTGCGAGAAAGTGAAGCCCGCCTTAGAACGTTGATGGCGAACCTGCCGGTTGGAGTCTGGGCAACCGACGCAAATGCTCGCTATATTATTCAAAATCCTACGGCGCTTGAGCAATGGGGCGATCTGGTTGGCAAACAGCCCCAAGACCTAGATTTAACTCCTGAAGTTGTTGACTGCTGGCTGGAAGAGCAGCGTCGCGTTTTGGCTGGCGAAATTATCCGCAAAGAAGATTGCCATCGGCGCGATGATAATGTCGGGTTCTACTCTACGATTTTGGCTCCAATTTGGGATGGAGATCGCATCACCGGGTTACTAGGCGTATCTATTGATATCACAGAGCAAAAACGAACGGAAGCCGCCTTGCGAGAAAAGGAAGATACTCTCAGAGGCATTTTGCAAAACATGCCGGTGATGATGGATGCGTTTGATGAAAATGGCACGATTATCACCTGGAATAGTGAGTGTGAGCGGGTTACCGGATACAGTGCCAGTGAAATCATTGGTCATCCTAACGTGATGGAGTTGCTCTATGCAGACCCAGTTTACCGACAGGAGATGATGCAAGTATGGACGCAGCTTGGCAATAACTATCGCAATTGGGAATGGAAAGTTTGGTGTAAGGATGGCACGATTAAAACCATTCTTTGGTCTAACTTATCGGGGCAATTTCCGGTTGCGGGTTGGGATAGCTGGGGGATAGCAATTGATATTAGCGATCGCAAACAAGCCGAGCTTCAGCTTCAAGCTTCTGAAACCTGCTTGAGGCAACAGGCACAAGAATTAACCGATACTTTAAAGGAATTACAGCGCACCCAATCTCAACTGGTGCAAAGCGAGAAAATGTCGAGTTTGGGGCAATTAGTGGCAGGCGTTGCCCACGAAATCAACAATCCAGTCAATTTTATCTATGGCAACCTGACCTATGCCGATGAATACGTCAACGATTTGCTAGATCTACTGGAGCTATATCAACAAGAGTATTCGACTCCCACCTCTACAATTCAAGCCAAAATTGAGGCGATCGATCTCGCGTTTTTGCTAGAAGATTTACCCAAGCTACTCAATTCGATGAAGGTTGGGGCAGAGCGGATTCAGGCGATCGTCGCTTCTTTGCGAACCTTCTCGCGCATGGATGAGGCAGAAGTGAAAGCAGTCGATATCCACGAGGGCATTGATAGCACATTGATGATTTTGCAAAGCCGTCTAAAAGGAACGCACGAACGCGGTGCAATTGCAGTCGTAAAAAACTATGGCAATTTGCCCTTGGTGGAATGCTATGCCGGACAGTTGAATCAAGTGTTTATGAATATCCTCAGCAACGCGATCGATGCATTAGAAGAAGAGATTCAAAGCTGTGCGTCACGCTCCGCGAACGATGCATTAGAAGAAAATTCTCAACACTCCTCACCCAGTTCTCTACACACCTCCACACTCAATCCCCCCACTCCGAACTCAAAACTTAGAACCCAAAATTCCACCTCACCTTGCATCACCATCCACAGCGAGCTAATCTCCTCTGATCGCATCGTTATCTCTATCACAGACAATGGCTCTGGAATTCCCGATACTGTTCAACAACGATTGTTTGATCCATTCTTCACGACAAAAGAAGTTGGTAAAGGCACCGGAATGGGATTATCAATTAGCTATCAGATCGTGACCGACAAACATGGCGGCTCACTGAACTGTGTTTCTGCACCCGGACAAGGCGCAGAATTTCGGATTGAGATTCCGATTTCCCAAGGCTCTACTTGAGGAGCGTTTGAGAAAGTCTTAGCGGCGATCGCTCGATGAGTCAGGGTTTGGGCGATCGCCTATCATCGAAGTAACGCTCCTGCACAAATTTTGATGGCTGAACTGGATTTTCGGGACTATCTAGGATCATTGCCTCACCCCAACTCTCAAGATTGGGGCGATCGCTACACGCCTACAGAAGCCGAGTTGCCCTTAAAGGTGCAAACCGTCACCTCTCGCCAATCACACGACCCAAACCAGCATCGGCAAGAGAAACCAGAACGCTTTGAGGTGTTGGATGGATTGCTAAGATTCGCGTTTGATCACGTTTTGCTGGTCGGTAAACCCGGTTCTGGCAAATCGACCGCCTTACAACGATTGCGCTGGGAAGAGGCACAAAAAGCTTTAGCAGCCATTGAGAACAGACAAGTAGATTTCACCATTCCGGTTTTGATGGAATTGCGCGATCGCCGGGATGGTTCGGTCGCGAAGTGGATTCAGAAATCTTTGCGAAGAGTGCGATTGGATGAGGCAGAGATCGAAGAGTTGCTGCTTGCCGGACGGTTTTTGCTCCTATTCGATGGCTTGAATGAGTTGCCCAACAGCGATGCCTGGGCAGCCTTGGATGAATTTCAACGCGACCAAAACTTTTGCGATAATCCCCGCATCTTCACCACACGGGAATTGGGAGCCGGATCAGATCTGGGCATTGAGAAAAAGCTGGAAATGCTGCCGCTGACCGAACTACAGATGCGGCAATTCATCGAAAATCGATTGCCTGGACGAGCAGAAAGCCTATTGCGCCAACTCAAAGACCGCTTGCGAGAACTGGCAGAAACTCCTTTACTTCTGAAAATTCTCTGTGATGTGGTGCAAGACAGCTCCGATGGACAACTACCGCAGAATCGAGGTGAATTGTTTCAAAAAGAGTTTGCTCGACGCTACGAAAAATTCAAACCATCCCACACCTTACCCATTTCAGGCGATTCCCGCCGTTTCACCGCCGAATTGCTCCAGCATCTCGCTTTCACCATGATTCAAGGAGATCCGCATACCGATCCCGTTAAACCAACTCCTTCCTGGTTAACTGTCTCCAAAACGAAAGCCGAGAAAATTTTAGAAGATTACCTCACAGGGCGTATTGAAGCTCCGGCTCAAAATGCCAAAGCATGGCTAGAAGACCTGTTAAGATTCAAACTTTTAGTCGTCAAAGATCTCAACCATATTGAGTTTCTGCACCAACTATTTCAGGAATACTATGCTGCTGAAAAACTATTAACGTTGCTTCCCACACTCAGCGATCGCGAACTGAAGCAAGATTATTTGAATTATTTAAAATGGACAGAAGCGATCGCTCTGACACTAGCTTTAGTAGAACAGGAAACTCAAGCAGTAGATATTGTGCAACTGGGATTAACAGTAGATTGCACTCTAGGTGCAAGGTTAGCCGGAAAGGTAAAACAGGATTTTCAGGAGAAGACTGTAGAGTTAGTGAACGCTCTAGACATATCAAAATGGTTGAAAGTGAAGCTTTTGGAAAAGACAACATCAGAGAAGGCAGTTCCACTATTGCTTAAAGTTTTGGAAACGGAAGGAACTCTGCTTCGCAAAGAAGCTATTCTTTCATTGAATCATTTATGCTTTGCATTAGGTCAACCATGCTTAGAGCAGGTGATTCCAGCGTTACTCAAAACAATTTACGATGTTGATGATGAGCTAGCCGAGACTACAGTTGAGATTTTAGCAGGCATGGTCTCAAAACAAAAAATTCCGGGATTACTCAAAGCACTTGAAGATGAAAATGCTAAGATCCGCCAGAGAGCGGCGGCTTCATTGATGATTTTTGGGTTTGAACAGGCAATTCCATCATTACTCAAAGCACTTAAAGATGAACAGAGTGATGTACGTTTATCGGCAACTTATGCCTTACAAAAGATTAGCTCAGATCAGGCAGCTCCTTTATTGGTTAAAGCCTTTGAAGATGACTATGGGGAAGTACGTTATGCCGCTGGAGAAGTACTGGACTTCTTCAAGAATATAGAAAATTTTGATCTGGAAAAAGTAGTTTTAGAGTTATTCAAAGTACTTAAACATGAAGATCCTGATGTGCGTAAAGATGTAACTTATGCTTTAGCGAGACTCGGTTCAGAGAGAGCAATACCAGGATTACTTGAACTGTTAAGCGATGTAAGTAATAAACATGATTTTGCAATTAATGTACTGCTTGAACTCGGACTAGAAAAAGCACTTCCAGTGTTGCTTAAAGTTCTAGAAAATAGCAATATTTCTTCTTTTATTAGAGAACGTGTAGCTTATACTTTTGGAACAATTGATTCAGATCAAGCAGTTCCAGGGATATTTAAAGCTCTTGAAGACCATGATATAAAGGTACGTAGATCTGTAGTTGACGCTTTAGCTTTAGAACAATTTCAATCAGAACGAGCAGTTCCGGCATTGCTTAAAGCTCTTGAAGATGGTGACAAAAAAGTACGAGAAAGTGCAGCTTATGCTCTAGGAAATTTTAAATCGGAAGGGGCTATTCTGGGCTTAATCAAAGCTCTTGAAGATGAGGACTTCAGCGTATGTAAAATTGCGGTTCAGGCACTCGAAGATTTTGATCTAGAACACTTGATTCCAGAATCGCTCAAAATACTTGAAGACTCAGAACAAGCAATTCCATCATTACTCAAAGACCTTGAAGATTTTGATAGCGACGTACGAATACGTGCAGTTTATGCTCTAGGAAGCTTTAAATCGGAAAGTGCGATTCTGGGCTTAATCAAAGCTCTTGAGGATGAAGACTTCAGCGTATGTAAAATTGCGGCTAAAATACTTAAAGATTTTGATCTAGAACATTTGATTCCAGAATCACTCAAAATGCTCGAAGAAGAAGACCCCAGGTTTTATGAGGAGTCGAGTGAGAGATTGGTGGAAAATGATGCTCATATCCTATCCAATTTATACGCATTAATTCTCACTCAACCAGATGAGAATTTATTTCGCACCATCCTGAATATTCAAAATAGTTGCCAATTCTATAACTACGATATTTCTCAAGCGGCAGTGGAGGAAAGAGAAAGGGAGAAAGAAAGTTTCACGCAGTTACCCATTACTTCAAATGATGAGCTTTATGACGGTATTCTAACTACCATATTTAACTCTGGTCGGAATATTGAATCAAGCCCAAAAGAGATCAGGGGTCTTGACGAAGAATCTCTCAGGCATATTCTCATACATGCTGTTAATGCAAAATACAGCAATGTGGCAGAAGCGGAAGCTTATAACAAAGGTGGAAAAACGGATATTTTGGTTCGTATTAATGGAGAGAAGATTCTAATCGCAGAATGCAAAATATGGCATGGGGAAGATGGCTTAGCAAAGGCTCTCGATCAATTGCTTCAAAGATATGTTACTTGGCGCGATACAAAGCTTGCACTGCTGATATTTAGCCGAAATCAAAAGTTTTCTGATGTAGTTCAAAAGATCCCTCAAGAAATTAAGCAACATCAATACTTTGTTCGAGAAGGGGATAGTAATTCAAAAAAAGCGTGGTTTCAGTTTGTAGTTTGCCACCCGGACGATCGCGATCGCGAACTCACTTTAACCATCCTGGCTTTCGATATTCCCTCTTAAATGGAGATTAGTTATGGCTAAAACACTCACGATTCAAATTCCAGACGATTTAGAGCAGGCACTGACCTTACAGGCGCAAAGGTTAAATAAATCTCCAGAGGACGTTGTCGTGGAATTATTGTCCCGGCAATTACCTCCCTTACCTCAATCTCAAGCAGAAGCACAAGCAGCAGATGATCCACTTTTGAAACTTCTGGGGTCGATTCACCTAGAAGGCATCTCCGATCTCGGCGAAAATCATGACCATTACATTGGACAGGCGTTATACCGAGAACTACATCCAGATGAATAAACCTTAATGTGAGGAAAACTGAATGATGGTAGATATTCACTGATCAATTAGTGGATGAGTTATGTGAATTGACGGCAGAGGGGAGCGCGATCGTGGAAGGGAAATAATAGAATTTACGGTTCATTATTTTGTATCAATGGAGATTAGTTATGGCTAAGACACTGACCATTCAAATTCCAGATGGGCTGGAACAGCGGCTAACGCTTCAAGCAGAGACACTCAATCTTTCTTTGGAAGAGTTTATCTTGCAGTCCTTAGCTCAGGTTATTCCACCCGATGATTCAGATGATGAGTCGAAAGAAAGCGTTTTAGCAGGTCTGCGCCAAGCATGGCAGGAAGCACGCACAGGTCAGACAATTCCACTTGAACAATTGTGGGATGACATTGATGTCTGACGAACCCCCGATTGTAGTTCGGGCTGCACCTGAATTTCAGCGAAGGTTGCGTAAGCTTGCCAAACGCTATCGTCAAATCCGTGACGATGTGCAGCCAGTTCTTGAGCAACTTCAAGCAGGCGACTTTGCGGGGGATCAAATTTCGGGAATCGGCTACACTGTTCTCAAAATCCGCATTAAAAACAGCGATATTCAAAAGGGAAAAAGCGCTGGCTACCGATTAATTTATCAAGTTGAATCCTCCACGGCTGTTTTGCTGCTATTGATTTAGGCTCAATAGGTGTTACGGGGAGGTGAAGCGAGAGGCACAGATTGGTATCCTATC
>QBMH01000330.1 GCA_003249025.1 Leptolyngbya sp.
GGGAAGAGGGAGAATCAATCCTACAGGGGAGGATTTCGGTAATTTATTTCTGATTTATCGGTAATTTATTTCTGATTTATTTTAGTGGCTGCATCTCAAGGCGCGATTCTAGTGAAAGATCTGGTTTGTAAAATCATCCCTTTTACACCTGCTCAGGATCAACGCCCAATACTACAAAAAAGTCGGGCACCCGAAAATCTTGATTGTGAACCTGGCGATCGCTGTAGTAAATAAACATGTTGCCGCCGATGAAGTAATCCTGTCGTGGCAACTCGTGTTTGACCGAGCGAATCAAGACATTCATAGCAATGCGGTGGCGATTACTTTCCAACGGTTCTCCATCATCAAAAATCAAGTCTGTAGGCGGCGCTGGAGGTGCCCAATCCTCAAACTCCGTTGCAACCTCCTCTGTCTGAGACATTGCCTGTAACGCGGTAAAAATCTCCATTTTGCCTCGCAAGAAGAGTCAGCAATTCAAAACTGGGAACTCGTACTGTCAGCTACTTTAACTTTCTTTTTTGCTGGCTGATGTGTCTGTTATTTTACTCTGACACACTCTTTTTGCAGCTATCTTTCATCCCGATTGGACAGGGGATTGATCAAGTCGCTTAAGCCTTCCCCCAGTAGAGATAATCCGGTGACCATAAGTGTCAGGGCTAAACCAGGAAACAGGGTTGACCACCAAATGCCGCCTGTAGACAACCCATCTAATGCTTGTTTTAGGTCATAACCCCACTCCGGCGTTTCCTCTGGTAAGCCTAAACCGAGGAAGCCTAACCCGCCTAAGATTAAGATGGCATCCGCCGCGTTGAGTGTAAACAGCACCGGAACGCTTTGCACCACATTGAGAAATAGGTAGCGAGTCAAAATATGCCAGGTGGAGGCTCCCATTGCTTGCGCTGCTTCTATGAACAGTTCGTTTTTGACGGCAATTGTTTGGTTGCGAACAAGCCGATAATACTGAGGAATGTAGGCGATACTAAGGGCGATCGCGGCATTGAACACGCCGCGCCCCACCACAAAAGCCAAAGTCACCGATAGCAGTAATCCGGGCAGCGTGTAGATCGTATCCATTAAAAACAGTAGTAGCCGATCCAGGTTGCCGCCCAAATAGCCGCTGACCATGCCGAGGGGAATGCCAATCACCAACCCTAGCAGCGTCGCCAAAATCAACACTTGCCACGCTGCCTGAGTGCCAAACACCGTCCGTGAAAAAACGTCATAGCCAAGTTGCGTAGTGCCAAACCAATGCTGCCAGGATGGAGCTTGCTGAGGCGTATTATCCAAAAATTCTGTGGGGTCTTGTAGCCAGCCAAGTCCTTGTAACAGCGGAGCCAGCAGTGCCAACGCCAAGAAAAACACGGTCATTAGCAAGCCGATTTGAGCCAGCCGCAAAGACAGACTGGTGGGACTGACAGGTTTGAAGAAACGGGCGATCGCGGAACTCAGAGCCATGGGGAACGGGAGATAAGAATGAATTAGAGTGAACCGTTGATCGGAGTGCTGAAGCCTGAAAACACTGCCAAGTCAAGCTTATACCAAGTCGTTTTCTAAAGCGTAAGTATCAGGATTTGTAGGAAGCACTCATTACTCTTTAGGCAAGGTGTATTGAACTTGCACCGCAGCTTACTCGCTAAAGTCGCGATCGCGAAACGAAGGGGGAGTTTAATCTGAGGATTTTCATACCTGGTTTAGGATAGGTTTAGGCGGCTATGGGAGTTTGAGTATGTTTGCTCTAAATATCACCGAATAAAATTCAGTTACCCGCAGGAGCCGTGGTGCGGTTGCCTGCAACTTGGCAGGAGTATCAGGCGTTGTGCCAACAGCGGGGTGATAGCTCAATTCCTCGCATCAAGTATTGTTCTGGAGAGATTCTGTTAATGTCACCGATGCCAAAACATGGACGGGATGCTCATTTGATCGCCAACATCATTACAACACTACTCGACCATACAGCACGTGAGTACGATGCCTTTACACCCGTCACAATGGAACTGCCCAATGAAAGCGGCATTGAACCCGACTATTGCTTTTATATTGAGCATTGGCAAGCGGTTTCTGGTAAAGAGCGGATCGATTGGCAGACTGACCCACCGCCAGATCTGGTGCTGGAAATTAATGTGCCGAGTTATTCGGATGTGAATGATTATCTACCCTACCGAGTGCCAGAGGTGTGGCTATTTCGCAAAAACCAGTTGTTGGTTTACAACTTGCAGGACACAGACTATTCGCTGCAAACCCAAAGCCAGTATTTTCCAGATGTCACCCTGCAAACTGTCATTGCTTGATGCCTTCAAGTTGCCTACGATCGCAATACCAGTGCCGCGATTCGAGACCTTAAACAGCGATTGGAAAAGGGAGAGTAAGCAACAGCAAATCTGCTCTAACTCGCTTCGTTTTTTCACCATGGTCTAAAAAATTCCTTCAACCTGCATAATTTGGGGTCGTTCAACCGTAAAGGACAATAAGCCCCCAAATGGAATTGACACCATGAACGCTTTTATAAAAGTTACGCTTAACGCCCTGATGATTGTTGCAGTTGTTTCGCCTTTCGCTGTTGCGACCTTTTCATCTTCTGCGGGCGCAGCTTGCCATCGTGCTAGCGGTAAACCCGGACGCTTAGAACCCGGTGGCTCACGCGCGATGCCCCAGAATTTGCTCCATGAAATTAAGGGCTAGGAAAAACAGAGGGTTGTGGATTGATTGGTTGTAGATTGTTCGGAGCGATCGGGTTTGGAGAAATAGACTCGCTGGGTTGAGTGCTAGATTGGATCGCGGCTGAGCAAGCGCTTGCTAGAATAGGCAAAGCCTCAACCGTCACCGCTTTATAGCCTGCGGTATTGAGCAACTGAGTAACCACAAATTTGGCGCGATCGCTGGCTTTTTGCAAGATACCTTCTTCACACGCTGCCTGCACAATTTTCTGAAGCGCTTCTTGTTGTGCCTTTGTTTGCAGATCGGGTGCCACATCGGGTCCTAAGCCTAAAAAACCTCGGTTGTAGTCATAAACCTGAGATTTATTGACATCAATTTTGCTGTTTAAAATTTTAGGCGGCGGTAGCTGAATTTGAATAGTATCACCGCTCGTTTGTACACTTTGCTGGGTCAACTGGCTCAGGTCAACGCCTGCTTGCACTTCGCCATAAGCCACATAAAGCAGTTTAGTAGTGCCGATTGTAAAACCGCTTACGGTCGCATCTTGCTCTGTGGGCACAACGGCTTGCATTGTGAAAGATGCCGTAGTCAATTCACTCGCTTCGCGCACTTTTTGAACCATGATCGATCGCACATCCACTTTAGGCGCAGGTTGAGGTGGATTGAGTAAGGTATTGAACGCAGCAAGCAAGCGATCGCCCCACTGCCACTGACTAACCCCAATCAGCAGTGCAGCCGTCAAAGCGCCACCCGACAGCATCCACAAAAAAACGTTAAACCAACTACTGTTGCGATGAGAGCGATAGTCGTTTTGGCTCATACTGCGCTCATGGGTAACGAACTAAACCTGAAACAACTCAGTTCTTGCGTACTAACTTATCACCTTACCGTAGTGATTATCTTTGCCTACCATAAAAAATCCCATGAAAAAAGCCCTTGGGCGTCTGTCCGTGTTTCGACTCCAAGGGCTTCTTTCTTTCGATGAACTCCTCACACCGCTATAATCCTACAAATCTTTTGAAATGTCTAGTCCCTTGTGCCAGATTGAAGAGTGAACCTAGGAAAATTGACAAACCAGAAACCAGTATTGGGCGATCGCGTTCCGAAAAGCTTCGCGATCGCTGACAACCATAAATCTCGAAGATAGGCAGAATCTTTCTGCCTATCGGTAATGTTCTAGGTTTGTTGTTTTCCATCAGAGAAACTGGTTTGATGGAGAGGTTGATCATGATGGAAGCTCAAGCATGGTTTTAGAACCAATTCACTGCCCTCAATGTGATGGAGTCGAAGTGATCAAACACGGCACCACTCCAGACGGCAAACAGCGCTACTTTTGCCAGAACTCAGCCTGCCATCGACGCACCTTTATTTTGCAATACACCTATCCAGGGTATTTGCCTGAAGTGAAGCAACAAATCAGCGATATGGCAATGAATGGCAGTGGCATCCGAGATACTGCCCGTGTGCTGCATATTAGTCCAACAACAGTCATTGAGGAATTAAAAAAAAAGATCGACAACTCCAAGCCGTCAACGAAGCTAAACTAGCTGAACTGGAACCGACTCAAAGCATTGTAAAGCTCTGCCAGTGGGAAGATACTGAAGCGGAAGCCGATGAAATGTGGAGTTTTGTCCACTCTAAAAAGCAACAACGATGGTTGTGGCATGCCATTGACCATGACAGTGGCGTAGTCTTGGCTGATGTGTTAGCAGAGCATCAGGATGAGGCATTTATTCGACTCAAAGCGTTACTCGA
>QBMH01000331.1 GCA_003249025.1 Leptolyngbya sp.
TTGAGCAATGCTATAGCTTTGAAGGCTAAGCAAGATGCACTGGGCCCGTTGCCGCACTTGATGATGTCGGCTTTGCCGATAGAGCCGTTGGAGCAACCGTTGAGTGTCGGGGAAAACTTCTCGTGTCAATCGCATCACCACCCCTCATCGATAGTTTAGCTAGTTTACTAAATTCCTCCTAAGCTGTGTAATTTATTATGGGCATCCACTTAACTGGGTGCATTATTCAGACCTCACCTTTGACACAAGTGATTCTATGACTGGAGAAATTCCTTGTTTTATTGGTTGCGAGACTTTTGGATGGGTTGGTTGGTGTGTTGGTTGGGTTAATCTTTTTTCTAAAATCAAGATTTGCGAAGTTTAGCTTATGCTGATCCTAGACTTTTCTAAAGATTTGCCATCAACTTGGTTTTACATGATTTTTCAGCAATTTGTTACCTGATACCCAAAGACCTCCGAGTTTCAGAAACTCAGAGGTCTAGCGAGTCTCAAACGCCATTGCCTTCGGTCTAACCACCGACAAGACAAAGAGATTTCACAGAGCGTAGACTGTATTTGAGCTACGCTCGATGGAGGAGGTGAAATCCACGTTGCAAGCGGTTGAAGGAATTTATAAAAACGGCATGATTGAATTAAGCGAAGCACCCCAAGGAGTTACTGAAAGTCGAGTGATTGTGACATTTCTAGGCGCTGAATCGGCGGCGCGCAATGGTGCGATGATGCAGTTTGGCATGTTTGCTGGTTCCCACCTGTCCACCAAAAATGATTTTCAGACTGCTGACTTTCAAGGCGATGCTTAGGATGAATTGGACTGGTCATAGATGACGATGAAGTATGTGGTCGATACCCACGCCCTCATCTGGTTTTTAGAAGGTAATGCCCGATTAGGGGTAAATGCGAGAGCCATTCTTGCCGATGCTGCTAGTGAGTTGGTTTTGCCTGCGATCGCCCTGGTAGCAGCGGTCTGAACCGTAGAGCGGGGCAAAACTGGTATCCCTCGGCGCTCCATCTGGTTTGCGCTGTATCCAGTTGACATAGAGACGATACACTAGGAAAGCATTTGCGTCGCATGAGGTATGGCATGGCATCCATTCGGGAGTTGCACCAACAACTGATTCAAAAAGAGCGATCGGCGGTAGAAGTGACCCAAGAAGCCCTCGATCGCATTCAGGCAGTGGAACCCAAACTGCATAGCTTTTTGCAAGTAACGGCAGACCATGCCTTGATGCAAGCCCAACAAGTGGATGCCAAAATTGCTGCGGGTGAAGAAATTGGACTGTTGGCAGGCGTTCCGATTGGGATTAAGGACAACATCTGCACGAAAGGGATTCGTACCACCTGCGCCTCTCGCATTTTAGAAAATTTTGTACCGCCCTACGAAGCCACTGTCACCCAAAAGTTGCTGGATGCAGGCACCGTCATGGTCGGCAAAACGAACCTGGATGAGTTCGCCATGGGTGGCTCGACTGAAAACTCGGCGTTTCAGCGCACCGCAAACCCCTGGGATATTTCCCGTGTACCGGGCGGATCTTCGGGTGGCTCGGCGGCGGCTGTGGCAGGCGGTGAATGCGTAGTATCTCTCGGTTCCGATACGGGCGGCTCCATTCGTCAACCGGCTTCGTTTTGCGGCATTGTCGGTATGAAACCCACCTATGGCTTGGTGTCGCGCTATGGATTGGTGGCGTTTGCCTCGTCGTTGGATCAAATCGGTCCCTTTGGGCGATCGGTGGAAGATGCGGCATTGTTGCTAGGGGCGATCGCGGGACACGACCCCAAAGATTCCACTAGCCTCAACGTCAAGATTCCCGATTACAGCCAATTCCTGATTCCTGACCTGAAGGGCAAAAAAGTTGGTGTTATCCAAGAAACCTTCGGCGAAGGCTTGAGTCCTGATGTCGAAAAATCGGTTCGAGCCGCTATCCAACAGCTAAAAGAATTGGGCGCTGAAATCGTCGAGATTTCCTGTCCCCGCTTTCGCTATGGCATCGCCGCCTACTATATCATTGCCCCTTCTGAAGCCTCCGCAAACCTTGCTCGCTATGACGGCGTAAAGTATGGCGCTCGTGCCGCAAATGCCGATAATTTGATGGAAATGTACACTCGTACTCGCGCTGAAGGCTTTGGAGCCGAAGTAAAACGCCGCATTATGATCGGCACCTATGTATTATCTGCTGGCTACTACGATGCCTATTATCTGAAAGCCCAAAAAGTCCGCACCCTAATGAAACAAGACTTTGAGGAAGCCTTCAAAAAAGTGGATGTGTTGGTCTGCCCAACCGCCCCTGCCACTGCCTTCAAAGCAGGCGACAAATCTGCCGATCCGCTCAGCATGTACTTGATTGACCTAATGACGATTCCCGTCAACTTGGCAGGGCTTCCGGGCATCAGCATTCCTTGTGGCTTCGATGCCGACGGTTTGCCAATTGGTCTCCAGCTAATCGGCAACGTTCTTCGCGAAGACCAAGTACTTCAAGCCGCCTACGCCTACGAGCAATCCACTCCCTGGCATCAAAAAACACCCAAGCTTTAGTTACTCCTGACATAAAAAGCTATTTTTATCATCATGCAATTGCCAGTCATATCACTTTTTTCAGGCTGTGGCGGACTTGATTTAGGGTTTGCCCAAGCGGGGTTCGATATTATTTGGGCAAACGAATTTGATAAAGACATTTGGAAAACCTATGAAGCGAATCATGGCAATACGGTTCTTGACAAGCGAAATATTCGAGAGATTTCTTCAAAAGTAATTCCTGACTGTATCGGTATTATTGGTGGACCACCTTGCCAAAGCTGGAGTGAAGCTGGAACACAAAAGGGGATGAATGATGAAAGAGGGCAGCTTTTTTTAGAATATATTCGGATTCTGCGAGATAAGAAACCGCTTTTTTTCTTGGCAGAAAACGTATCCGGAATGCTTCACCAGAAACATGAAGCCGCCAGGGAAAATATTATTGCAGCCTTTCAAGAAGCTGGGTATAAAGTTGCTTACAAGTTGCTTGATGCCAAAACCTATAATGTGCCTCAAGAAAGAAAGCGCGTTATTTTTATTGGATATCGCATTGATTTGAATCAAGAATTTTCTTTTGAGCACTTAATGAGTGGTTCTTATCTACCAACATTACGAGATAGTATTGCAGACTTGTGGCAAATCGAAATACCTGCAACTAAGAATAATAGAACTAGAGAAGAAGCCTGTAATTTTCAAAATCATGAATATATGCAGGGAGGATTTTCTAGTATTTATATGTCGCGAAATCGAGTACGTTCATGGAATGAGCCATTTTTTACAATTCAAGCAGGTGGTCGCCATGCACCTATTCATCCCCAAGCAAACAAGATGATTCATATTGGGAAAGATCAATTTACTTTTGATTTGAACTCCCCCTATCCCTACAGAAGGCTTTCAGTTCGAGAATGTGCCAGAATTCAAACATTTCCTGATAAGTTTATCTTCCATTACGACAACTTGATTTCTGCTTATAAAATGATCGGTAATGCAGTACCAGTCAATCTAAGTTTTGTTTTAGCCCAAGCGATCAAACATGATTTATTTAGTGTGAAGCACACTACAGAATCTATTTTGGAAAGTAGATTTTCGCCGCAACTTAGTCTCAATATTTCCTAATATAGAAAACCTTGAAAATTTAGAGAGCATATGTCTAATCTTCTCCAGGCTATCCAAACAGTTGTCAGATGCCAGGTTTTAGATATTACTGGTTTTTATCGAAGTAGAAATAAGATAAACGCTGTTGGAGATGCTCTAGAAGCATTTATAAAGGATATTTTTTCTGACTCTCTTTATGAGAGCGATGTCAGTAAGAAACATGAAATATATGAAAATGTTTTTTCGTATTTTGGGAATCAAAATAATCCACCTGATTTAATGCTGATTAACGGAGACGCGATCGAGGTCAAAAAAATAGAGTCCGAAAATTCGCAAATTGCTTTAAATAGTTCTTATCCGTCGGCAAAGCTATTTTCTAACAGTTTAATGATTACGCAAGCGTGTCGTCAGTGTGAAAATTGGTATGAGAAAGATATTATTTATGTCATAGGTTCAATCAACAAAAGCACCAATCAATTATCCACGCTGTGGTTTGTTTATGGTGATTGCTACGCTGCCTCTAAAGAAATTTATGAGCGGGTTAGAACCACGATCGCGAGTGGAGTAAATTTGATTCCAGATGTCGAGTTTAGCCAAACTAAAGAGTTAGGGCGCGTGAACAAAGTTGATCCTTTGGGAATTACTCATCTCAGAATTAGAGGAATGTGGCACATAGAGCATCCGAATAAGGTTTTCAATTATTTAGAGGATGTCTGAGAAGTTGAGAACTACGCTAGCCGTCTGAGCATGAGGCGAATCATTGCCACATAAATGAAGGTTTCAGAGGTTTCCGGCAAAACTTCGT
>QBMH01000332.1 GCA_003249025.1 Leptolyngbya sp.
CTTTCACTCGGATGCTCACTCAAGACTCGCACCACTTTTGCTAACCGCTTGGCATGTCGCAAGTCCTGAAAATACTGCGGATTCACTTCTTAGCTGACCCAATCGCTCATCGGTTTGTCCTCTTCAGCTAAACTGACCGATATAATCCCACAACTGCTCCCCAAAACTCAAGCCCAGTCATGTTTCTATATACTTCTGCCTAACGGATAGGCTTGTAGCGAAGGTCGTTTGCTAGGTGTCTACAACGCTGCGGTCTATCACTGCTGTGTCAGTGCCATCTGAGGTGCGGTCTGCTGTCTAATCCGAAAAAGTGCTGTGTTCCATATTTTCGAGAAGACACAGCACTTTGAGGGCATCCCTCATTTGAGCCATTTCATCCACTCAGCACGGCACCCATCCGGGGGTATAGGTTTCGATTGAGCCATTCTTCATCGAAACCTATGAGGGGTTATGCAAAGACCCCCTTGCAGTATCACGAGGTCGCCGTTGTATAAAGAGATCGCGCCAATCGTTGGATCGCCCCTCTTGCTTGGTCAATCCATCCAGTCGGAAAGCCCGCCAAGAATGTCAAAATACTGCCATCCTCAATAATAATGCAGGTGATCGCAGCACCGTCTAGCTCAACCGTGACCTGGAAGGGGAACCAATCCCCAGAGACCTCATAATAATCCTGGCGGATTTGCTCCAGGTTGAGACCATATTCGTCCGCCAACGCGACCACAATCAATCCTTCTAAAGCCTCTCTTGAACCCAGGTCCATCACCTTGAACGGCACTTCGGTCTCGCTCACGACCAGAGTGGGAGGACGGACGACTTCCCGCTGCCGTGCCTGGTGCAAACGATCGCTCAGCAGGGTCATTTCTTTCGCCGTGGACTGATGTTTTTGGCGGAGGTGGTCCAGCCCCAGATCAAACTGGAGGGCAGCTTCCCCGGCACTGCTGGTGATTTCGGATTCTGCCATCTCAATCGCCTGGAAGAGCAGATCTCTGGGTGGATTGCCTTCTTCCTCGCTACCCGCGAGTTCACGCATGAGGATACGAATCAGTTGACCCAACTCATAAGCCACAATCATGCTGCTACTGCGACCGACCTCTACACTAGCCTGGATGCGCTCGACCAGGTTGCGGACAAGCAATTCGCGCTGGGAAAACACTTTAATCATGGGATCTACACCGTAATTTCAGAGACAAAACATTTCCACTCAGTCGTCGAAATCAGAACCGTACCCACCAGCAGACCCGCAACAGCCGATTTCACCTCCAATTGGGCGCAGGCTGAAACCAGGAGCACAAACCGTGTCAATTCACTATTGAGGGTTGCTTTGAGGTCTATCTCAGATTGAGTCGTGGCTTTCGACTCCGCCAGATAGACGGTATTGCTGTGGGTGCATTCAAACAGAGCATCCGGGTAGTCCAGTACCGGACGGGCAATCAGGATGGAGGAGGGATAGAGCCAGGGCACGACTAACCCCAGGGCAGCTTCACCCAAGGCGGCGATCGCGGAGCGGTTGGGCAGCACGAGTCGCCGATCCGTGCGCGCATAAAACAAGCTAGACATACCTGGCAGGAGATATAGACCCTGAGCGTAGTTCATCCAGCTTGCGATTTCTTCTAGCGGCAGAAAGGATGACTCTTCGCTATGCAATCGGACTAAGGCTCTGATCAGGTCGGGATGCACGGACCAGGTGGTGACAGGGGTATAGTCTGGAGCGGCTGTACTCAGCTTGTCTAACAGTTCAGACTTCAACGCCTGCCGACTCGATGCCGCTGCGGCAAGGGCTTGGGTCTGGGATGAAATCTGGAGCGTTCGTCGTTCAACGGAAATCTTAATCACAGGAGGTCACTGAACTCATCGTGTCCTCTAGAGTACGGTGCTAGAGGCTGGCAACGGAAATGATCGGTGTCAGGATGACCCTTTCTCGCGATCCTGACGCTGGTGGGGTGGACAAAGCTGGCGGATCAGGCTAAGGGGGATTTGCTCTCGCAGCAGTAGATCCACGATCGCCAGCGTCCTCATCACATCGGCGGAGGGTTGTCTGGGCGGGGAGGCAAAGAGGCGCTTGACGGTTGAGAGTGAGATCTGGCAAAGGGCAGCGAGTTCACGGTAGCTCACATCATAGCGACAGCGAAATTCCTCTGGACTCAGACCATAGTGACAATCCTGGTAGAACCGCAGCAAGACTCGGTCTCGTGGCTCTAGTTCTTTAGGGTTCAAGCTTCGATACCCTCCGGTTCGGTGACTGGACTACGGGAGTTGCGTGGCTCCTGGAACACCAGGTCACTCTCAGCCGCCCAGTCGGTCTGTATCCAGGCACGAGAGGAGGCGGTGGCATTCAGATAAATCAAGTATTGCCACTCTGCGTTTGTGCCTTCAAGCGATACAGAAGGCTCTGAGAAGTTGGGGGTCCAGTATTTCATGCCAATCACATAGCCGCCTTCCAGTGGTTCTTCTGCTTCACCGGGTAAGGGTGACCAGCAGACGCGATCGCCGATGGAAAATTGGGGGGTAGGCAGAGGCGCGAGGTCGGCAACGGCAATTCCGGTGGTTTCTGACGGCTGATTAAGCGCTGCTCTTTGTTGGGCTTTCTGGTTCCAGAATTCGATTATTTTTGCGGTGTCTCTAAGGGTATCGAAGGCTTCTACAGGCGGTGTTTTGAATTGGCTCAGGATGGCTTTGTCTGATTCTGGTTCAGTGAAGATGAGATTGAATTCATGCAGCAGGCGATCGCAATCAGTGGGGCAGACCCCTTCTGAAGTATCGATGCCCAATTTTTTACAGCGATTGAAAACAGTGGTTTTGGCGAGGGAGTAATTTTTGCAAAATTTGGTCAGTGAAGTCTTCATGGTTGCCTCTGAACTTTACGAGGACTGGGTTAGAACGATTGGAACACGCACGGAACAGTCGAAACAAGTGGCTCTCGTTTCAGGTGCGTTCTAGTGCTGTTTCTAAGGTGTTCCGATTTCTAAAATGAATGCTAACATATTTGTAGCTGTTTTGTAGCTAAAATGCTCCTGAATTGGGTTTTTTGATCACATTGAGGATCTTGTATGTATCATCAAAGCAACAACCAGTCACAAGATTCTGTGAGTAAGCGAATTCACGTTACCCTTCCAGATGGGGTTTATCAAAGGCTTGAGGGATGGGCAGATTCAGAAGGTCGCCCGGTGGCGAATTTGGCTGCCTATCTATTGCAGAAAGTTATTGAGGAGGCGGAAGGACAAGGAAAAATCCCTGAACAGAAATTGATAAAAGAAAAGTAGGAGAGCGATCTCGATGGTACAAACCAAGCCCCGGTTTAAGAGTTTTAAGGAGTATCTCGAAACAGACTCCTCTGATTTACCAGAGGGTAGTTATGAGTTGGTTAATGGGGCGATTGTTGAGATGGGTGCTGAGAATGATGGAAATGTGTTGATTGCGGGTTTCCTTTTTTCCATGCTGCTGCAATTTATTCCTCACTACCTAATTCGCCGGGGTACTGAAATTGCTGTTGTTAGCAAACTGGTAACAGCCCGGTGTCCCGATTTGATGGTAGTTACAGAAGAAATTCACCATACTCTAAAGCGCGATAGTAGATCTCTCATCTCTTTGGAGATGCCTGCTCCATCTTTGGTGGTTGAAGTGGTGTCACCTGGCGACCCAGGCAGCGAGAACTACGATCGCGATTACATCCAAAAGCCTCAAGAGTATGCGGCTAGAGGCATCCCTGAGTATTGGCTGATTGACCCCATCAGAGAGGTGATTTTAATCCACCTTCTGAGCAATGGAAAATATCAAGTCAAATTATTTAGAGGCGTTGAGCAGATTGAATCTCTCGCTTTTAGATTGCTGCAACTGACAGCAGAGCAAATTTTGAAGGCAGGGGAATAGGAACGATCGCGATGAAATACCTTCTGAGCAAACCCCAAAACCAGGTAGACGTTTTTAATCTTTTGGAGCTAGAATGCTTAGCAACAACTGAATTACTTTTTTTTGACCCGCCACGCTTTGTCTTGGGGGGTTTTTGCGTTTTTGAGAGGTATCACTTTGCGAAAATTTGAGAAAGTTCGGTCGGTAATGTTATAAACTTGTTGTTTTGCCCTAAATAGATAAGCCGAACTCATAGCGATTAATAAACAACCCAATGACCACATCATGCATCAGCACTGACTTGGAAAAGCAAATGGTTTTGCGAGCCAGTCGTTTAATGCGAGTCCGTAAGGTTAAATGCTTGCGTTCAATCTTCTGAGTATTGCGTTTACCCACCGTGTGCAGACTTGGGTCGAGATGTCTTTCATAAGCTCCCCAACCATCTGTGTAAAACTGCATAATGCCAAACGGTTCGAGTAACGCTTTGAGTCGAATAAATGCCTCATCCTGATGCTCTGCTAACACAT
>QBMH01000333.1 GCA_003249025.1 Leptolyngbya sp.
CCATCACATTGAGGGCAGTGAATTGGTTCTAAAACCATGCTTGAGCTTCCATCATGATCAACCTCTCCATCAAACCAGTTTCTCTGATGGAAAACAACAAACCTAGAACATTACCCCATTTTCATTGCGGCTCAAATCTGGTTTCTGCTTGAAAAAAGGTTATTGCGTAAAGTAATTCCTGCAATCTCATAGGAGGCTGGAATCATAACTATTTACTCGTGAGTACCATCGCACTGCTTTGCCAAACAGGAATTTCAATCCAGAATTCAGCCCCTCGACCAGACTGAGAGAAGCATTGAAGGGAGCCACCATGTTTATCAACGACAATTTGATAGCTAATGGACAGTCCTAATCCAGTGCCTTGACCCGTAGGTTTGGTGGTGAAGAAGGGGTCAAACAACTGTTGTCTAACCTGTTGCGTCATCCCAGGTCCGTTGTCTTGAATTTGAATCACCACTCTTTTAGAATCCCTCGGCTGCTCATTGTTCGTCGCTAACTGAGTCCGAATGGTGATGCAACTGGGATTATCAAGTACGTCTTTTGCAGAACGCTGATCATTGTAATTATCTAAAGCATCGATCGCGTTTGCCAGAATATTCATAAATACCTGGTTCAACTGTCCTGCATAGCACTCTACCAGTGGTAAATCGCCGTATTCTTTGATAATTCCAATGGCAGGACGATCTGGTTTCGCTTTCAGCCGACTTTGCAAAATCATGAGGGTGCTGTCAATTCCTTCATGGATGTCAACAGGCTTCATTTCTGCCTCATCCAGTCGTGAGAAGTTTCGCAGCGATAGGACAATTTGACGAATGCGATCGGCTCCTACTTTCATGGAACTTAGCATCTTGGGCAAGTCTTCGATCATGAAGTCTAGGTCGATTTCCGTAATCTTCTCTTCAATTTGGCGATTGCTCGCTGGATAAGTCTGTTGATAAAGCTCCACTAACTCCAGTAAATCCCGCGTATAGTCAGCGGTGTGGCTCAGGTTGCCATAGATGAAGTTAACAGGATTGTTGATCTCATGGGCGACTCCAGCCACTAGTTGACCTAACCCTGACATTTTTTCTGCCTGAATCAGTTGTGCTTGAGTTTGCTGCAAAGTTTGCAGGGCAGTCTCAGCTTCTTCTTTTGCTTGCTGAAGCTCGGCTTCGGCTTGCTTGCGAGCCGTAATGTCTAGCGCTAGGGAGGCGACTCCAATAATCTCTCCCGCTTCATTTGCCAGAGGCGTGTTGTACCATTCGCAAATAATAGTTTTACCTTCTTTCGTTAGGTTTTCATTGATGCTGCGAGTTCCACCCATCTGAGCCAGCAGGTTTTTCATCACCTGATCTACCTGGATTTTGGCACATTCGGGCACAATTAATTCAACCGCACTATGCCCAATCGCTTCATCAGCCCTGTAACCAAAAATCTGCTCTGCTGCTAGGTTCCAGGCAACGACTTCATAATTTACACTCCATTCCACAATTGCCAGGGAGGTTTGGCGGAATAGCAGAGAGAGCCGCTGCTCTGATGATCTCAGTTCTTCCTCTGCCTGTTTTCGTTCTGTAATGTCAATCCCTGTTTTGATGAGGTATTCAATGCTGCCTTGGTCATCCAGCAAAGCGGTATCCGACCAAGCAATCAGTCTGGTCTGTTTATCCTTGGTCACCCAACTGCCTTCATACTGTTGCGGAAAATGACTGACCTGTAGGGTCTCAAAATCAGCTTTGGCGTGCTCGGTTGGGTTTAAGTTCAGGAACAAATCCCAAATGTAGCGACCGTTCACTTCATTGAATGAATAACGGGTGATGTGTTCGCAAGCCCGATTAAAGCGAACAATCCGTCCCTGTGAATCAAGGACAACAACCAGGGCACCCGCAATGTCAAGAATGGCTGAAACGAAGTTGCGTTCTACCTCAACGGCTTTAATCAACCCTTCTAACTGAGTTGCCATGTTGTTGAACGCGATCGCCAATGTCCCCAATTCATTCTGGCTGTGAACATTTACCCGTGTCTCTAATTGTCCTGCGCTGAGTGCAGTCGCTGCTGTGGTTAAACGCTTGAGCGGCACGACAATTTGACGAATAAATAGGAAGCCAATGCCAGTAGCGGCGATCGTCACCACTATCAATGCGCCGCCCATGACTGACAACATCTGGTAAACAGGCGCATAGGCTTCAGCCGTTGGCAACTCCACAGCCACATTCCAATTCACGCTCCGAATTGGGGCACTCGCTCCCAGCACCTCTACCTGCTTTAGACCCTGATAAACATTGAGTTGCTTGGAATTCTCTGACGCCTTTAAAGATTGAAAGAACGCGCGCTCAGAGAGATCTTGAAGTTGAAAGGTTTCTGGCTTACTGCCCTTTTGAGCAATCAGAAAATTACGCTCATCGACAACATAGACATAACCCGTCTTGCCAACATCCGTTTGAGAAACCACAAACCAAAGAAAGTCGAGATTTACCCGCGCTAACAATACCCCATCCACTTCATCCTGCTGATTGCGAATCGGAACCGCCAGAATAGTTGTTGGTTGGTGAGTGTGGGGATTAATTTCCACAGGACTAACATAATCTTCCTGCTGTTTGAAGGCACGAAGGAAGAGCGGTATAGTGGCTGAGTTGTCTAACTTCAATGGCTCATAGGGTGAAGCTGATTCAACCACTTCTCCCTTGCGGTTCAAAATCGCAACGGCTTCATAGGCATCATTATGACGAGTCAATCCTTCCAACAGGCTCCGCTGAGCTTGGGGCTGAAAGTTCGTAAGTCCTTTAATCCTGGCTAGATAACTCAGTTTTCGTTTTAAGTCATCTAGATAGTTATCAATCTGCCCTGCGGCTGACTGGCTGCGCTCTTGTTGCAGCGATCGCGATTGCTGAAGTTGTGCCTGAAAACTCAGGTAAATTAGCAATCCACCCGTGGGCAGTAAGCTCAGGAGTACCAGAAAGACTAAGCCATAACGGAGTTGGTTCGCAATTGAAAAGAAGCGTTGCCAGGGACGAGAAACAGAACATCTGGCATTGGACAGAGCGCGATCGTTTCGTTGCTTTTTCATCAGACTTGGAAATAATGGTGAAGCGATTCATTCAGAAACTATGGCGAAACATCAACCTTGCCAGTTGTTACGCCTTCTCGAATGGCTTTAAAGGCGTTCTCTTCTTGAGCGGTAAGGGTGCCATGAAAAGAGGCAAAGTCATAGATTTTTTCCTTCAGCCCAAACTTGTAAAGTTTCCCTTCCCAACGACCTTGCTGAGTTAACACTGCCGCATTGAGCACCAGATTGGGAATGTCTTGCAGAACGCTCGTTAGGACTTTTCCGGGAGCCAGTTCGTACTGATCTTTTGCCCAACCAATTACCGAGATGCCTGACTTTTGGGTGACGGCTTTCAGCGCCGCTAATCCTGCCTCATCTGCGTTGATTGCCAAAACATCCACTCCAGAATTAACCATGCCCATTGCGACCTTTGTGGCTTTGTCTGTGTCGCTCCAGGTGTTGAGAAAAGCAGTTGAGGCTTGAACGGAGGGGTTGGTTGCCTTCACTCCCCGTCTAAATAGGGCTTCTTCTTCTTTATAGACCGGGTAAGGCGCACCCACAATGTAGCCAACTTTATTGGTTTTGGTCTTCATGGCAGCCAAAGCCCCTGTGAGGTATCCCACTTCACCAGAGCGAAAGGCAACAGCCCCCAGATTTTTGTTGTTTCCTGGATAGGTCGTGATCAGAGCAAATTTTGTGCGTGGGAAGTCTTTGGCGACCTTTTCGGCGGCTTTGGGATAGGCACCACTGGCTGCAATCACCAAGTCATACCCTGCTTGAGCATATTTGTGAATGACCGCTTCACTATGTTCAGCATCAATACTGCCAGTAAAGTCTACCTGAGCATTAAATTTATCTTTGATCAGCTTTAATCCTTCAAAACAAGCTTGATCCCAACTGTTGTTGTCTTTAGGTCCGGTCGTCACCAGGGCAACTCTAAAGCTGGAGGCGTTTGCTTCAGAGAACGAGGTTACATTTGGAGTTGATTGACTGCAACTAATCGCAAAAACCAGGGTTAAAGTCGCCAAAGCCATCTGTTTCAAGAGTGATTGAAGTCGCATAATCGCTTCTCACAGCAGGATTATTGAAGTTTCGTGATGTGAGATCAGGTTTACGCCTAATCATTTTTAGATTTCCCTCAAACTTGAAATGATCACAGGGCAAGCCAAGAAATCCTGGATTGTTGATTAAACTTCTTAAAGGCATTGAGTTAAACTCAGCGGAGCAGTCACCCACGCCGCTGGGTCGGGTAAGGTTTGAGCGTCACCGCTCTCCCCTCCCCTAAGAACCTATCCATTAGGCAAAACTCGGCAGAAAGCCGACAGAGCTTAGGTTTTGGCAGCA
>QBMH01000334.1 GCA_003249025.1 Leptolyngbya sp.
TGAGGGCAGTGAATTGGTTCTAAAACCATGCTTGAGCTTCCATCATTATCAACCTTCCATCAAACCAGTTTCTCTGATGGAAAACAACAAACCCAGAACATTACCCGTTCGGCTACGCTCACGATAAGGTGGTTGGCTCAGCTATGAGTGACACCCTGGTGACAGGTTAACAAAAGAGTGGTGACAGTCGCAAAGTCGTTCCCGAATGCAAGTGAGTGAATTGATGACGATTGCCATTACGTTTCACGCTTCAGGATTCAGAACGTTCAAGGACTTCTATACTCTGACGGTACTTCCGTACTGGCGCAAGGCGTTTCCTAACTTGGTCAGTTACACCCGTTTTGTGGAATTGATGCCCTGGTGATTAATGCGGCTGTGCTATTTTTTGAACACCCGTAGAGAAGCGGTGACGGGCATTGCCTTCATTGATTACACCCCCACTTGAAGTGGGTCATCCGGCGCGTGCTCATGCCTATAAAGCTCTCGCGTGAGAACCCCGGTCTTTTAAGCCGGGGATGAAACGCAGCCGCAGCTTTTAAGCTGCCAGTTACTTCCCGGACTGAGACTCAATATACTCTTTAACAATCGCAGTCGAGACATTACCCACGCTGCCTACAAAATAGCTTGGAGTCCACGTAGAAGGAAGTTTTTTAAGCCAAATAAATTCAATTCTCAAATCATGAGACAAGCGCCCTTTAACCTTGTGGGCAACACTTGCAGCCGAATCATTCACCGTGACATTGACCAATAGGTGAACATGGTCTGGTTGGATCGCTAAAGACAAAACCCGCCATCGGTTTTTTACCGCAATCTCAAAGATAATCGCTTGGGCGCGTTCAGCCACTTCTTTGACCAAAACGGGTTTACGCCGCTTGGGGACAAAAACGAAGTGAAAGTTGATCAGTGAAACCGAATTGCCTTCGTGCCGATACTCCAAATCTTTCGCGGAAAGTTTAGCCATTCTTCATACTTAATGTTGTTGCTGAATGCTAGTATAACAACAGATAGGAGATAGTACCTTTGTTTGGATGTCAGCCGATATTAATTGAGTCAAACCCAGTGCTGGAGTTCGTTTGCAAGGAAGCGAATAAACTCACAAATCAAGGTATTTACTACGCTCGTCAGTGGTATTTCAAGACTGGCAAATACGTCAGCAAGTTTGACCTGAACTACCAGTACAAACCGAGCAAGCACTTTGCCGCGTTAGCAGCACAAGCAGCACAGCAAGTATTGGGTTCAGTCTACGAATCCTTCAAGTCCTACCGTGAGTTGCTCAAGCTCTGGAGAGCGGGTGAGTTGCCCGATAAGCCCAAACTGCCCAACTACCGGACAAAAGGGGGTTTAGCTGTTGTCTCGTACCCCAAACAGGCAATCAAGCTTGTCGATGGGCAAGTACGCTTACCGCTGGGCAATCAGGTTAAAGCGTGGTTTGACTTAGATTGCTTCATGGTGCCAATGCCCAGTAACCTAAAGTTTGAAGACATCAACGAGGTGCGGATACTGCCACGTAACGGGTGTTTCTACGCTGAGTTTGTCTACCGCTTGCCTCCAATCAAGGTTGAGGTTGATTTCAGTAAGGCGCTAGGGATTGATTCGGGCTTGAATAACTGGCTGACTTGCATCTCCAATGTCGGCACCAGCTTCATTGTGGATGGCTTGCATCTCAAGTCGATGAACCGCTGGTATAACAAGCAAATCTCAACCTTGAAGGAAAATCAGCCTCAAGGTTTTTGGTCTAAGCGTTTGGCAGACCTCACCGAAACACGCAATCGGCAGATGCGCGATGCCATCAACAAAGCGGCTCGGATGGTGATTGACCACTGCATTAAGCATCATATCGGGACAGTCGTGTTTGGGTGGAACAAAGGGCAACGACAACAAGCCAATTTGGGCAATAAGACTAACCAAAAGTTTGTACAGATTCCGACCGCTCGACTCAAAGACCGCATTGCTCAACTGTGTGAGCAGTACGGCTTACAGTTTGTGGAAACAGAGGAATCGTACACTTCAAAGGCTTCGTTTGTGGATGGTGATGAGCTACCTGTTTTCGGTGAGAAACCCGAAGGGTGGTACGCTTCCGGCAAGCGAACGAAGCGTGGTTTGTACCGTACCGCGACGAACTGGTACATCAACGCAGATTGTAACGGCGCTGCTAACATTCTGCGTAAAGTAAGCATGACGCTGGGTTTAGACCTTAGTGGAGTGTCTAGGGGCGCTTTGACTCGTCCCACCCGAATTTTGTTTTGGGTGACAGCTAAAAAGACGCGAAGACGGACGGCTGAAGCCTCCCTCGTAGCATCCGTTTAGAATCCCCGTGCATTCATGCCGGGGAGTAGTCAAAAAGTGTTCAAACATCAGGTCGGTTGGGGCAAAAGCTCGACGGGATGGAAGTTCGGCTTTAAGTTGCATCTGATTATCAATGAACGCGGGGAGCTACTGGCATTCAAGCTTACCCCTGCTAATACAGATGACCGTAAACTCCTTCCACGATGACTCAAGACTTATTCGGTCAACTCTTTGGTGACCGGGGATACATCTCCCAAAAGCTGTTCGAGGAACTGTATCAACGCGGTTTGCAGTTAGTGACTAAAGCGAAGAAGACCATGAAACAGCCTCTTGAGAAGCTAATGGACAAACTCCTGTTGCGTAAGCGATCGCTCATTGAGTCAGTCAATAACCCGCTCAAGAACATTTGCCAGCTTGTTCGCGACCTGCTGTGCCTCCTGCCATCTTTTAACTCGTCGAACTCACGTCGTATTAGGATTCCCGAAAAGTCATATACCTACTATGGCTTTTTTATGATCAGACGATCGCGCCCCTGAACCTTCCACCCAGAGAGTCTTCTACTTCCGAGCCTTCTTATTCTCTTTCTGCTCAATTCTCTGCGATAGAATCAAAAGCACCTGGTCCCGCGCCTTCCGAATCTTTTCCAGTTCATCTAGCTTGAACGAAGTCGAGAGGATAGCAAAGCCACCCTCATTGTGAACCAGCCGCCGCCCTTCGCGATCGTCAATTTTAGTGAATCCTTTCCTGCGGCTGAACACATACTGTCGCCCTTTCCAGTAGTTGCGCTCCGCCAAATTCAGCACCATATTTGCCGTAGTGATCAACTCCTGCGCGATCGCTTCCTTCTGTTTTTGATTCAGCTTCACCAGCGACGATCGCGAAATGCTGAGTTCCCACTCCAGGGAATCTACTTCATCCGTCAGTGCGTGGAGAGTGACCCGACTGTCCTTCTCTCTTTGAACCGCAAACTCTTCATTCCTTGCATGGGCGGCAACCACCGAGATCGCGTCTTGGGCAATAGGCAACTTTTTAGAGAAGAGCGCATCAACCCGCCGATGGTACTCTTCTGCCGATTCCATGTTCTGGGGTTTTGGAAGTGCAAATTCCCGCTCTAATTCAGGCAGTTCCAGCGGTGAATTAAACTGCTCATAAATTTCCTGGATTTGAATGTGTTGAGCAGTAATTCGCTTAATGCCCCTTTGCAGTTCTACTGGCTTCAAGTATTCAGCAAATTTATCTTGCCATTCTCGCAGCTTCTCACGTCCTCCAAACCAGTTCTCCCAACTGAGCCATGCCTTTTCTTCATCTCGATGTAGGGGCACAAAGTGGGCATGAATGTGGGGATTCACTTCGTCGAGGTGCAATATAGCTGAGAGAATGCGCCCCTGAAACTCCTTCTCTAGGAAAGCTGCGCTGCATTCTGCAAACTGATTCACTCGCACCATATCCAACGCACCTTTCGGATTTTCGTCCTGGCGAAACCAGGCAGTGCTGGCAGTCAAGAGAATTTCACAAGCAAGATTAGAGTCAGGGCGAATCTTACGCCGCTGGGCGCTTTCCTGAAGGAGTGCCTCTATGCGTTCTGGCAACTCTTCCAAGGAACCTATTAGCTGGCGATTGAGTGGTGTGCGGGTTGGGTCAGCATTGGGAGTTTCCTGGGAGCGATCGCAATGCTGCTGCGATGCTTTAATTGCCCCCGCAGACTTGAGTTTCCCAAATCGTAAAATACCGTATGCCATAGCTCCAGTGAAGGGGATGCGTGGTAGGAATTGCAACCTGAGAATCACTTATCTAGTTGGCAAGTTGGCAGGCGGCAGAGCAGAGTCCTACCGCTCCTGAACCTGCTTCTCTTGCTGCTCAATCCGTTGCTTGAGTTCCTGCCACTGCTTCAGCAATTCTGGAGTGAAAGCATTCTCACGAGCGCTCCAGCGCCCATCGGTCCAAACTGCCTGAGCAATCACAGGCTTTTCTCCACGGTGAGCTTTGAAACTTACGGTTCGCTCATTTTCAGGGTGGCTCGTCAGATTGTGGCCCAAGGCG
>QBMH01000335.1 GCA_003249025.1 Leptolyngbya sp.
GATTCGCCTCATGCTCAGACGGCTAGCGTAGTTCTCAACTTCTCAGACATCCTCTTAGGATTACCACCGTATGGTGAACGTTGGGTTGAATTTAGTCAGTATTGCTGGATTGCTACAAATTCTAGCTTCTCTAGGATATCTGGCGGTGTCCATCGCTCAGATAGCGAATGCGATCAGGGCACAGCGGAATGCTGACATTCTTCTTCGCATCCTTCAAATGATTGTTGCACCGTTGATTCTGTTTCTATCTGGAGCGATTCTTTTGCTTCAAGGATGGCGACTAGACCCTATTTTGCAGTTCCAGCAGCTTTTGATCAATATTCTGATTGGTTACTTAATCTTCCTGGACTTGAGTCGGTCGAACCGGAATACTCAACGATAGGATAACGCTTAGTTTGGAGCAAAATTGCGTGTCCATCTAGCAATTCCATAAATATAGAAGTCATTGCATTTTGTTAAATAAGGCTCTGCGATCGCGAAAAATTTTATCATTAGCGCTCTAAACTAAGTTGCAGCTTATACAATAGCGGCAAGCTGGATGCGGATAGTCAACCGATCAGGTAATCACTCCATCTTAGCTGGGCTGCTCACAGCAGTCGGCACTGAATTGTTGACACAGAAGCGCTGAAGTCATGGCACACAAGGCAATTGACCGATTTCGTCCCCAGGCATCGGCGGAGCATCAGGCTGCATCCGAAACCGATTTGCCCGTTCAGCCGACTGACTCAAAAACTGCGGTTCCCGTAGGGGGTTCTGTAGAAAGCTTCGCGAACGTTTCACGAATCACAGGGTCAGAAGGGCTAGAAATAGCGAGTCAATCGGCTCAATCCGATGAAGTGGATGATCCTGAAACTAATGACTTAGTGGATGCTGATGAATCTAAAAAATTAGGGCAAGTAGCTGACATCACCGACTCATCCGTGAAAGCAGAAACACAGAAGCGAAAAGCGGCTAAATTTTTTATTCAAGCGACCTCAAAGCTAAAGCAAGGAGCCAAAGCGTTAGGAACGCCTCTGGTTTGGTTGGGCGTGGTGGCATTTTGTGGGGGCACGGGGGTGGCAGCGATTTCTTGGCTCACGGATGTGCCGCCAAATCCTAATTGCCAGCAGCTATGGTTTTTTTCAGCCGATGCGGAGCGGTTATTTTGTGCGGAACAAGCGGCGCGATCGGGCAATCCTAGCGCCCTGTTAGCTGGAATAAAACTGATTGAACCATGGCAGGATAACCACACTCTAGAAAAACCTGCCAAACGGCTTATGCGCGATTGGTCTAAAAATGTGCTGGCGATCGCCCGTCAAAAAACAGGACAAAACAACTTGAAACAGGCGATTTATTTAGTCAGCAAAATTCCTGCCAATAGCCCATTTTATAAAGATGCCCAACAGTCTGAAACTCGTTGGCGGAAAAGCCAAATCAAAGGTAACGCGCTAGAAAAATCGATTGAAAGTGCTTTAGAGCAACGAAATTGGCAAAAAGCTGAAGCGATTATTCTGCCATTTGCTAACCAGCAGGATGAATATTGGCAGCAGCAATTTATTCGGATGCAAGAGCGCATCATGACAGAGCGCTTGTCTGACAATCAGCTTCAAGCAATTCGGGCAGAGGTGGGAACGGATTTATCCAAAGCGGCGGTGAAACTGGGACCCGCGATCGCAGCAGTGGAGCAGTTGCCTCCTAAAACTTACGCTCGTGCCACTGCCGAAGACGATGTGGTTCAATGGCGGAAAGCGCTGGCTAATAGCGCCACTCAGCAACTAGAAAAGGGAAACTTGGCAGAGGCGATCGCCCAAGCAAAGTGGCTTCCCGTCCAATCCCTATCCCCTACCTTGCAAAACCTAGTTTGGTTTGATCAAGCAACCCAGTTAAATCAACAAATGCCTGCCGCCATTCCAACAGAGGAAAACTTTTGGCAGCTAATCACCACACTCTCTGCTTTGCGCCAGATTCAGCCCAGTAGCCCACTGTATGCCGTAGCCCAGTCTAAAACTTTGCCTCTAGCAGATCGACTGCAAGATTTAACTCAACTGCGCGGTGCCAAATTTGTAGCGGAGACCCGTTCACTGCCCCTGCTGCCGATTGCGATTCAAGTCGCTCAAGCCATTGCGCCCAGCCGCCCCCATCGCCTGTATGCTCAGACGTTAATTTCTGTTTGGCAGCAGGATCAACAGCAAATGAGCGATCGCGCTGATATTATTGCGGCTGAAAAATTCGCGGCTGTTGGCACTCCTCAGTCACTTAACACGGCGATCGCCTATGCTAGTCGAGTTTCCCTGGGAAGAGCACTGCGACCTACTGCCCAAGCCGCTATCTTTGACTGGAAACAACGTCTTCTCGATCTAGAAGATCAAGCGCTGTTAAATCAGGCTCAGAAATTGGCGATCGCAAACCAGTATGCTCAGGCGATTCAGCTTGCCAATAAGATTAGCGATGGTCGTCCCCTTCATAACCAAGCGCAAACCTTCGTTCAGCAGTGGAGTCTTGCTGAAAATTCTCGTTCTATGGAAGGGAATTAGAACTTGCGACAAAACAAGCTATTCCTAACATCGTTGAACATGATCTTAAGAAAGGAAGTCAATAAGCGCGTTAATATCCTGAGTAAAAGTCTCTAAACTGGATAAAGAACTTAACTAAGGAGAATTGCATGACTGTAGCGCAAGTATCGGCACAGGAGCTATTTCAAGCCGCTTACGAGAATCGTTATACCTGGGAGCGCACGTTCCCGGGCTATACGGCTGATGTGGTTCTCAAGCTTGATGATCAGGAATTTAAGGGCACAGTGCGGGTGAATCTTGATCTAACGGCTGAAGTCTTTAATATTGAAGATGAGCAAGCGAAAAAGCTGGTTCATGGTCAGCTTTGGGAGATTGCGATTCATCGGGTACGACGTTCATTTGAAGAAACCCACAGCAAAAATACCTTTGCCTATGGTGAAACCGGTGAGTCTGGCGCGGTCGAGATTTTGATGGGTGGAAAATCTGAGGGCGATCGCTACGAAGTTCACAACGGCGAAGTCAGCCTGGTTCATCGTCATATGCACGGCGTTGTCATCACCATCAACACCTTCAGCACCCACGACACTGGCGAAGGCTACCTGCCCTACCGCTATGATTCCGTCTATCAAGACCCCAAAACAGGCGAGCAAAAAGGCGGCAAAACCCTGTTTGAAGACGAGTATGAACAAGTTGGCGGCTTCTTTATTTTGAATCGCCGTTTCATGGAAACCGATGTTCACGGCAAAAGCTCAACCCAAGAATTTCTCTTTTCTAACATCCAGCTTTTGTTACCCAATGCCGCTTAGAAAGAAAGTAGCGTTAGGATCAAGTGGAATGATAGCTGTACAAAAACAAAGGTGAATTATGTCTGAAACGCTGACCCTAAACACTGAAAACGTAGAAACCGTCTTAGACGAAATGCGTCCCTATCTGATGGCAGATGGCGGCAACGTAGAACTCGTTGAAATTGATGGTCCCGTCGTCAAATTACGGCTGCAAGGTGCCTGTGGCTCTTGCCCTAGTTCCGCTATGACCTTGAGAATGGGTATCGAACGTCGCCTGCGCGAATTTATTCCCGAAATCGCTGAAATTGAACAAGTCATGTAAGAAGTATTAGGGGTTAAAGAGCTAGAGCTTTTTGCCCCTAACCTCTTATCCCTAATGCCTAGTTCCCATCTCTACACCGCATCCTCTTTACGTGGACAGGAAAGCTTCTATCCTTAATTCCTCTCAGCATTGCTAATTTATGGGAATACTTCATCTTTTCCTGTATGAATGACTTTAGTTTCATTAGTGATGACGCTCTTCAAGCAATGATTGAGCGAGATAAAGAGGAATTGGATAACAGTTTAAAATCTGGCTTATGGAAAGCTACATTGCTCCTAGCTGGCAGCATTATCGAAGCTATCCTCGTTGACTATTTCCTGAATTTTCCACCCAACGAAGATGTTTTAAGTGTATTTGAGGAAGCAGCTTTCAAACGGTATAAGGGCAGAAAAGTAGAAGAATTAGACTTAGTTGCTCTTATTAAACTTGCTGTCAAAGATAACCTAATAGCTGAAGAAAACTCCCAATTGTCAACAGTAATAAAAAACTACAGAAATTTAATTCATCCTGGAAGAGAGCTAAGGAAAAAAGAAAAGGTTAACGAACACACCGCAACAGTCGCTAAGTCCTTAGTGGAAATCGTAATAAGCGAAATCAGACAAAACTATGCCGCGAACCTTGGGTCGGGGGCAGGGTTAATTCAAGGTGGTGGTAGGAAATAGTAGGATAGCAAGCAACCTTGT
>QBMH01000336.1 GCA_003249025.1 Leptolyngbya sp.
CCTAATCTCTCACTTCTGCCTCGTTCCCATACTCAAATTAGATGCGATTGCCCTACTGGTGAATGTGGATGCCAGAAGTGATTTTGGGGTTGGGTGGGTTGAGTGGATCGGTGGTATAGTCGCGCAGGGCACTGGTCAGCTTTTTAAAGTCACCTCGAATAACCAGGCGATCGCCCATCAGCATCGCCCCCGCAGTTCCAGAAGCGCCTGTCACAACCATCTTGGGCGCAACCTTCATCCCTGACAGCATCACTGAATACTTCATTGCTGGAGCTTTTGGCATGGCTCCTGATTCTGCTGCCAGTGCAATTTCTGCCTCCAGCAAATGATCTGCAATCCGCTGTTCTACCCCGTTAGATGGGTTAATCGAACTGCCAACAGCCTGACTGAAGGCTGGTAACGAGGTGCCTATAATAACCAGGCAAGATAAACATCCTAAAAGGATACGTCGAAGTAAGCAATTGAGTTGCATAAGCGGTATTTCCAAGACCCTACGCAATTATCTACGTCCAAATTCAACGACTGGATCTTTCCATTTATGAATTTAAAATTCAGGCATGTTTGTTAATAACTCATCCTGTCAATAACTCGTGGTTGTCAATAACTCGTGTCAATGACTAAACCGGAATAGGGAAGACCCAATCACGATATTTTTCATTGCGATTTTCGGTTACAGAGGTGAGAATTTCCCGTAACTGGAGTGTGATGGGGCGATCGCTGGGCAACTGATAATTTTCAATCCGATTGATGGGAGCAATTTTCGCTGCCGTTCCGCAGAGAAAGACCTCATCGGCAATCAGCAACTCAGAGCGATCGACGGGACGCTCTTGAATGGGAATCCCTAAATCTCTGGCAATGGTCAACACGCTATCGCGAGTGATGCCTTCCAAAATATCTTGCTCAAAACCCGGTGTAATCAAGGTGCCGTTTCGCATCAGGAAAATATTCATGCCAGAGGCTTCACAGACTTTCCCTTGAGTATTCATCAAAATGGCTTCGTCAAAGCCCGACTCGATCGCCTCCGTTTTGGCAAGGGAAGAGGTGATGTAGGCAGCGCTAATTTTGCCACGTAGGGGGAGGCTGCGGTCTTCTTGCCGACACCAAGAGCTAATTCGGCAAGAAACGCCTTCGGGTGATAAATAGTCCGCCAATTCCAATCCATAGATTAGGAAATCTTTTTCAATGTTGTGTAACCGAGGCGCAATGCCTAAGCCAGAAGTGTAGACAAATGGGCGAATATAAAATGAGGCAGTGGGCTTATTTTTTTGAACAAAATCGATAATAGTCTGCTGAATTTTGTCAGCGGGCAAATCAAAGTGCAGCAGCTTAGCACTGGTACTCAATCTTTGGCAGTGGCGATCGAGCCGAAACAACAAAATTTGGTCGGGATTTTGGGGATCGGGAATGCCGCGCATCCCGCCAAAGGCTCCGGTGCCATAGTGCAAAGCGTGGGTGGCGATCGAAATCGTCGCATCTTGAAAGGGCAAAAATCGATTTTGCAGGTAGGCAATGGGCAAAAACTTTTCCATAAAGCAGGCAGAAAAATGATCGGTAGAGGTTAGGCAAGATGCGGATCGTCAGCAATGAGCGATCGCGGCGTAAACATAAGGTTAACATCCTACGCTTGCGTGAACTTGGAATCAGAGGGAATGAGGGAAGAGGGAAGAGGGAAGAGGGAAGAGAAAATTTCTTTTAAAAGTTTGGCTGGATTTGCAGAAGCTGATTGCCGTTTTTCTGAAATTCGTAGGGCACGGGTTGCGCGATCGCGGAATAGCCCTGCTGGATCAGTTCGCGTTGCAGAATGGGTAAGTGAGGAGACGGTTCACCAGAGATTTTGAGCAAGGGGAAAATGCGGACTTCCTGGGCAACCCGGCACATTTCGGTGATCGCGGCTCGGTGAAACTCCAACGACAACTGATCAGAATAGGTGAACAACAAATGGGAGCAAAGAGCTAAATCAAACGCTTTATCTGGAAAGGGCAGCGTGGGTAATGCCGCCGCACAATATCTTCCGGCAGTGAACTCGGTAGAAAAGTCGGCTAGAAATTGGCGCATTGCTGCCATCCGCACTTCGCCGAGTTGAGTCGGATTGGTGATGTCTTGCCAGCAATAACTATCCAGGTTGGCGGCAACTCCGCTGAGGATTATGGGATAGGTTTCATCGATGCGCTGGGCGATCGCGGCGGCGGAAAACTGATAAATTGGGTCGCAGGAAACGACCGAGTAACCTTGCTCAGTCATCTCGGCGTTAAAACTGGCAGGACCACCGCCACAATCGATTATGCGGCGCTGCAAATCAGCGGGTGTGAGGGCAAACATGCGTTGATATTCGGATAGCGATCGCCCCCAGGGAACGACTTTTTCAAGTGTTAGCCCCATCTTGTCCTAGTGAACCCATATATCAAGCCTTCTTTATCAATCCGTAACTTCTAGTCTTTACGCAACTAATCGGTGATCCCGTGGATTTGCATATAGCTGAGTAGCCAATTGGCGATCGTGGCGCGGCGAGTTTTGCGAGGCACCAGTTCGCTGACGGTATAGCCTTGAAACCCCAGCTTCTCTTTAAGTAACTGTTTATTTTCTGCTGGAATCGATCGCGTTAACTTCACCGTAGGCGGACGATTTTCAATAAAATCCGGGGGTTCAGGATAGAGTTCTTTCCAGTCCGAAGCCACTGAACTTGTATCCCATTCACCAGTCGTTTCATGTTGCTGATAGCCCAAACAGCGCCACACTAAACGATTCGCCGTTGCATCATCAAGTTCATCTTTGAGAATTGCCCAGACAGTGGCGATCGTTAACGAGGGAAGATCCGGCATAACTGTGACAGGTTTGATGGCTAGCTGGACTGATGTTGCTACGCTCAATGGATTTTTGGGATTTATTTATTTCTAATTCCCTTGAATCTGGCAAAGAGAGCGGACAGATATTCATCATATCGATCATTGACGAGATAAATGGCATCAATGGTGCAACTGCCGCAGCCGAGCGATCGCGCGTCCAATAAATCAGTCAGTTGGCTCGATGAAACCCCCATCCAGGGAAAATGTCCTGTTGGGGCGGTTGCGGTGTAATTTAATTCCGTATCCAAACGCCACCAAGTTCCACTTAACTCCATGCCAATAGGATTATTTTCAGCTAAAGGCTGGGTTCTGCGCCAGCCCACGATTTGAGCAAATCGCTCTGCCTGTCCTTTGGAGTTCTTGGAACCTTTTGCAACTTGCTGCCAAATTCGGTGTTGCGCGCTAAAGCCAAACCGTCCACCGCTAGCTTTCGACCAAAGCGCATCTAGAGTTTGCAGGTCTGTCAACGGGATCAGAGGAAGAACTGATTTGCTACTGAAAAGTAAATCTCCTTTCGATCCGGCTAATCGCTGAAGAATTGCTCGTGTCTCAAGATCTGCTGCCTGCCAGTTTTTAGCTACCAAAAGATCGTGAAGCTGGCTGTAGTTAATTCGCCATTTTGAGGCAGCCTTGGGATCGGGACTGATATCAAAGGTGAAGCTGGAAACAATCTCTTGGAAAGCCTGCCGAATCGGAGCTTTAGGCTCCAGATACTCTGCCGTTAAGCGAAAGATATAGCGACTATCCGGGCTGCGGAACAGCACATTGTCAGATTGATAGATTCCAGTCGAGGTGTAGGAGATCGCAGTTTGTCCAGCGACAGTGAACGGACGATCGTGATTGTGGCTTTCGCTTTTCCAAGCAGTAAGCGGCAACCGTTGGTCGTTTTTATAAACTGTAATACGGATGATAGGCGGCGTTTTGGACAAATAGATCCGGTCAGCAAAATCGGCTTGTTGCCATCCTTCCAAAACTTCTAGTGGGGCTACTGGCTGCTTTGAAGGGGGTGTTTCGGAGGGTGTGAGGGTGTATCCACTGGGCGAAACGACGCGAAAGCCAAAGTGATCGCTTAGATAAAAGACATCCCGATATTGGGCTGGAGCAGAACTTGCGATGGCGTCGGCAGCAAACGCTGGTTGCGATCGCGATGGCAAAAGGAACAACGGTACAGCGCTACTAGCAACCAGACTTGCTAGAAATCCAAGGGTAATAATGCGCTTCATGCCGTTAGGATGATCAGTCTCAATCGTGGGAGTACCAACGTAACGCTTTTCATCCAGATCAAGCGTTACGTTACAAAATCAAAACATCGGCTGACTCAGCTAGTTCTCTGTCCTAGCTCCCTAGTTGCCAACTTAGAGCCTATCCGAAAAGTCAGTAAGAGTTAGATTAAATCCTATGTTGATATAAAACTTGCG
>QBMH01000337.1 GCA_003249025.1 Leptolyngbya sp.
ATTGATGCCTTTATTTAACTTCACTTACCTGAGCTTTTCAAGATCGACCTACTTACAACATTTAATTCTTCTGTGCGATCGCTTATATATAGTATGTGTTTACAAAAACCACTTTGAATAAGCTTGTACATAAGCTGCGCGATTACAATCGTGACTCCTGAGCCTTTAGCCATTGAGATAATTCCACGTTTTTGCCCAGAAACTAAAGCATCTAGAACTCGACCAATTGCTAAAGCTTGGTGCAGATTAGGAGGCGAAGAACCAGGTGCTGGAGATAATCGTGGATCATCTGAGTTCACAGGTCTATCAAGCCATTGCCAAAGGTCTTGAGGGCTTGGAAACTTCTCCCAAGATTGCGTTTGTTCATTTTCAAGGTTAAGGCTTACACAGTTTGTACCATCTGTAGCTATTGCCAACGGCAGTCCTATAGTTTCGGCATAGTATTTAGCTTGTTGTAAAGCGCCTGAGCCGTTAAAACGCTCAGGGCGTTTGACCTCGACTACTGCTAGTGGATACCATTCATGAATTAAGACAAAATCAAAATTTAGGCGAAGCCCTTGTAGAGATACTCTTTGTCCTCTCAAGACTCCATTGTTATGCCAACCAGCCTCAAAGATGCCAGGTTCAACTACCGTGTGAATTAGGTGTTCTTCAGTCATTTCTTGCTTGTTGTTGGCTCGTTCAGTCTGCTTCGCTGAATTACTACGCAATTTCTTGTTTTGAGATGATTGGTCAGTCATAGCTACAACTCGCCCTTAAAGGCTTTATCCAAAATCGACGGTAACAGCGCATTCAGTTCTGCCGCTGTCTCTGATTGCAGACGCTTCAGGGCATCGACTTTGGCTTGCAGGTCATCCAGGTAGGCAACAATGCGGCGTTGTTCGGGGATAGGGGGAGCAGGAATCATTAGTTTTGAAAGAATTTTTTGAGTGAAAAATGTTCTTGAAGACCCACGGCACTCAGCAGCTTTATGTCGCTCAACCAGTTGTGAACCGTTGAATATCCGGCTTAATAACTCTGGTATGAAAACGTTTTTGTCAAGACGTAGCCTAATGAGGTTAGAGGACATAACAGTCAGTGGATGTAGCCCAACTGGAACTAAGCAGCTTCTTCCCACCGTTCCCGATCTAGCAATCACAATGTCTTCTGCTTGAAGCCTATAAGAGGAGAGTGATTCAGCCTTCCATGTTGTTGTATAGTCACTAAAACCTGGAACAAATTGATTGGCTTGGACATTCGATATACCTAAAACTGGCACTCCTTCATCGTATATATCCGACTTATTTAAGAGAGTCCCAAAAGGTCCTGTCATTATTCCTTCACGGTCATTGATAAGCAAATCATTAAAAGGCTTCCAACACCAATCTTTAGGTAGCTGTGCTGGGAATTCAAAATCGAAAAAATGAGATAGTGCTGATAGTCTTATAAACTCAGCTTCCTCTAATGCCGCCGATCGCAACCCCCTCGCCTCTTCCACCTTCCCCGCCAGATCCTCAACCCGCGCCACAATCCGCCGCTGCTCTGAGATCGGTGGTAGGGGCATAGTTGCTGCCTCAAATTGCTTGGGATGAAGGCTTCTTCGTCTAATATTCGTTCCTGTACTGCTACTACCTATTGATTCCCAAACAGATTTAAGTTTGAAGTAGTAGTCAAGATACAAAGGTTCAACCTGGTTTTGATCGATTTCGTAAACGACAAATGCTCCAGACATCACGCAGTGATGTGCTTCTTCAGGAACAATTCCAAAGGCTCCTTCCCAAGCCATAATTTTGCAGTAAACAAAATCGCCTTTATAGACTCGCTGTATCTTCTCTAATCTAAAACTACTTCCAGGCTTTAATTCACCGACAAAGATTCCACGAGCAAAACTATAAGTCCCAGCAAACTGATAGACCTCAAGCTCATTTCTTGGTTCAAATCTTTCTACAAGCCTAAGAACTTTGCCTAAAGGTACTATTGGATAGGTTGTGTTAGCTGGGGCGATCGGCTTTACCGTCTCGTAGAGATTCGCTTCACTCATGAAGCTTTCCTTTGAAGGCTGTGTTCAAGCGTTTCTAGCTGTTCTGGTGATATTGGTAGGCGATCGCATTGCTGATTCATCGTTTCACTGCCCCATCATCTGTGCTAGTTTTTTCAACACCTGAAATGCCGCCTGCCATTCCTGGGTTAGCGTGTAAAGCGAAAACACCCGCGATAGGCTGTACTGTCGCTCCGGTTGCAGGACTAGCTTGATAAACAACACGTCATCCCCGTTGGTCAACATACCAAACTGCGGCTTCTCCAAATCAGGAGTCGCCATCATATACGCCAACGCCTGGGGCAACGCTGATCGCGTGGAAATCGTGGTTTTTTTCGATTCCAACACCAGCGTCCAAAACTGCCGCTGCATAATCAAGACATCAATCCGTCCCCGCAAAATTTCCTCACCATCTGCCACGGTCACTTCCACACCCGCTTCTGCCTGCATCCGAAACGGGGGATCATAAAATCCAGGCAGTTCCAGTAAGGGAGATGCCACCAACAGCATCACCGAGCCTTCTAGCAAATCGCCTTCAGCCCGATGATATAGCAAGCGTTGGCGCATAATTTGCAGTTTCGCCCGTTCATCATCATTTAGATCGGGTAACTCTTGCTGCCACTTCCTAAAAAATTGCTCATCCTCAACCCGATGTAACCCAAACCGGGTTTCCACCTCAGATAGGCTTTTTACCGCATCGGTGACTGCGATCGCTCGTGCCATTATGCCTCCTCCCCTGATGGTTTCGTTTTCAACACGTCCTTAATCTCGCTCAAAATCTCTAGAATGCGTTGCTCTTTCTGCCAAATGTCAGCCACCAACTGTTCCGGCGGCAAATGCTCAAAATCGGTTTTGGTATTGGGGTTCTTTTGATCCAGGTTGTAGATATGCCAGTAGAGCGAATCGCCTGTTGCCTGTTCCCGTTTTGCCAACTCCCGCTGCGATCGCTCCGTTGCTTGAAGCTCCTTCTGTTGCTGCTTCAATGCCTGGGTTTGCTTGGGGTTTCCCGCCTGCTGAATTTGGGTTTCTAACTCCTTGATTTGGCGGACGGATTGATTCGCGATCGCTTCTGCCGCTCGTGCTGCATCCCAATGGGGTTGAGCGTCTGTCCTAGCTTTCTCATAGAGAGTTCTAAAGTCATACCTCCAAGCCTGTTCATGCTCCGTGCGATCGCTCCACCAGGTCAGACAGTCCTCAAAGTCCCCATCCTGCATCGGTTTGGTTTTAGAGTAGTTCTTTTTCCCTTCTGGCAACGCTACCTCGTAATACCAGATCTCCTGAGTGGGTCCCGATGCATCAAAAAATAATAGGTTGGTCGGAATGCTGGTGTAAGGCGAGAACACGCCATTGGGCAACCGGACGATCGTATGTAGGTTGTATTGGGTCAGCAGCTTCTCCTTGATTTTGGCGCACACCCCATCCCCAAAGAGGGTGCCGTTCGGCACGACCACCCCTGCCCGTCCCGGTTTGGGATGTCCCTTGAGCAAGCGCATAATCAATTGCAGGAAGAGCATCGCCGTTTCGGACGTTTGGGTATCGGGTGGAAAGCTCTTCTTGATGCTCTCTTCCTCTTCCCCGCCAAAGGGTGGATTGGTCAAAATCACATCGACCTGATCCTTCACCCCTAACTGGTTTAACGCAGTGGCAAGACTATTCTTTCGTTCAACGTCGGGATACTCCACTCCCTGCAACAACAGGTTCATTTGCGCCAGCATATAGGGCAAAGATTTAGCCTCCACCCCCGATAGGCAACTTCGCAATAGCTTCCAGTCCTTCGGCTGACACTGTGGCTTCAAATGGTCGTATGCCTCCACCAAAAAGCCAGCCGTCCCACAGGCAGGATCATGAATGGTGTCGCCCAGCTTGGGGTTCAGCGCTTTGACCATAAACCGCACCACTGGACGCGGGGTATAGAACTCGCCTGAATCCCCTGCTGCGTCGCGCATTTCCTTCAGCATCGACTCATACAGGTTGCTAAGGATGTTCACCTCTTCGGAACTGTCTAAGTGAATCTGATTCACTTTATTCACGATGTCCCGCAGCAACGCGCCGCTTTCCATCCGGTTGCTGACCCCCTTAAACACTTCCCGAATTACATCCTTGCGATCGCGCCCGGTCTGGCTCTGAAGACTCCGCAGATAGGGCAGTAAGCCCATACACTTCGTCCCATCCCTCAGCGTCACCTCATCATTAGAACTCTTGCAAAAGTCAGCTAGCCAAAGCTAGTTCGTAGTTGTAAAG
>QBMH01000338.1 GCA_003249025.1 Leptolyngbya sp.
CAACCTCTCCATCAAACCAGTTTCTCTGATGGAAAACAACAAACCTAGAACATTACCTCAACGTGTTTCATCAATCGACGTTGAATCTGAGTACAAATTTATGGGAGAAAACCCAAAAACCCTGGCAGTTTCGAGGGACAGCCTACGATGAAGCCACCATGCTACCCCTGCACCAAACAGCGAACGATCTCTACGCGATCGGCACGTTATCTGTCAACAAGCTGCTGCTTTGCTACCTGTTTGAAGCTTGGACAGACGCGATCGCCGCCGCAGATTGCGCCCAAACCTATCTTGACGGGGTAGCTGGCAGTTTCATGGTGCCGATCTTTCACTTCTACGATTCGCTGACTCAATTAGCGACGTTGACCCACAGACCAGAGCCAGAGCACCAAGGCTTATTTGAGCGGGTGAGTGCCAATCAGCAAAAACTGCGCCATTGGGCAGACCATGCCCCCATAAATCATCTGCACAAATTCTATTTGGTGGAAGCTGAGCGTCACTGCATTTTGGGTGATCGGGCAGAGGCGATCGACCTATACGATCGCGCCATTACTGGAGCTAAAACGAACGGTTTTATCCAAGAAGAAGCCCTAGCCAACGAACTCGCTGCCCGGTTCTACCTCGACTGGGGTAAAGAGCGTATCGCTCAGGACTATATGACAGACGCTTACTATGCCTACAGCCGTTGGGGAGCCGCTGCTAAAGTCCATGATTTAGAACAGCGCTACCCAGAACTATTAGCCCCGATTCTGCAACAGCGGCAACAGTCACTCACTGCCACTGAAACCATTATTGCTGCATCCTCCCATGCCAGCAAAACTTCCACTTCCAGCGGCGCTTCAGAAGCGTTAGATTTGGCGGCGGTGCTGAAAGTATCTCAAACCTTGTCCAGCGAAATTGAACTCGATAAGTTAGTGTTCGCATTGCTGGAAGTTGTGGTTGAAAGTGCAGGTGCCCAGAAGTGTGCATTGATGCTGGTGCAGGATAACTGTCTGATGTTGATAGCCGTCAATTCTGCGGAATCCTGCCCGATGACACTGCATCATATTCCGGTAGAAGATAGCCAGGAAGTTCCAATCAGTCTGATAAATCGGGTTAAACGCACCTTTGAGCCAACCGTAATTATGGATGCAACCAATCATCCATCGCTAGCATCTGATCTATACATTCAGCGTCACCAGTCGAGAAGCGTGTTATGTATGCCAATTATTCATCAGAGCAAGCTCCTAGGCATCCTGTATTTGGAAAATAATCTGGTTACAGGAGCATTCACGAGCGATCGCGTTGAACTGCTCAATCTGCTATGCGCTCAAGCATCCATTTCCCTAGAAAACTCACGCCTCTATCAGCAGTCTCAAATCCATGCTCAGCAGTTAGAACACTCTCTAGAAGAATTACAAGCCACTGCATACGAGCGCCAGCAAGCTGAAATTGCGATGCGCCAGAGTGAAGAGCGATATCGCTCTCTAACAACCATTACCTCTCAAATCGTTTGGATCACCGACCCAGAAGGGCGGGTGGTTGACATCCCTAGTTGGAGAGCTTATTCAGGGCAAAGTGTAGAGGAAATCAGCGGCTTTGGCTGGGCAGAGACAATTCACCCAGACGACCAAGAGCGCACTCTCAGTATTTGGCATCATGCAGTGCAAACCAAAAGCTGGTACAAAACTGAATATCGCATTCGAGCAGCCGATGGTAGCTACCAGTACTTTTTTGCCCAGGGGGTGCCTATCTTGGCAGGGGATGGCACCATTCAAGAGTGGGTGGGCACCTGCACTAATATTGACGATCGCAAACATGCGGAAAAGCAATTGCAAGAATCTCAGCAACTATTGGCACTGGTACTCAACACCATTCCCCATAAAGTGTTCTGGAAAGATCGCGATTCTAACCTCCTCGGCTGGAACCGCGCTTTTGCCACGATCATTGGGTGCAGTTCCGTCGCAGAACTGGCTAATAAAACAGCCGAGGATATGCCCTGGACGACCGAAGAAGCCCAATGGTATCGCGAGTGCGATCTGCGAGTCATGGAAGCCGATCAGCCAGAATTTTGCATCATCGAAACGCAACTGCAAGCCGATGGCAGCCTTGCTTGGATTGAAACCAGTAAAGTGCCTTTACATGATGCTGAGGGGCAGGTGATTGGTCTACTGGGTGTATATCAAGATATTACCGATCGCAAACATGCAGAAAAGCAATTGCATCAGCGGACAGTGGAACTAGAACAAACCCTGCAAGAACTCCAGAGTACCCAAACGCAAATGATTCAAGCAGAAAAAATGTCGAGCTTGGGTCAATTGGTTGCTGGAGTTGCCCACGAAATCAACAACCCAGTGAACTTTATCTATGGCAACCTATCTCACGCCAGCGACTACATTCAGGATATTTTAGGACTATTAGAACTGTACCAACAGTACTCCACTCCTCATCCTGAGATTGAGGCAAAAGCAGCGGCGGTTGATCTCGACTTCTTAGTAGAAGATCTGCCCAAACTGCTCTCCTCCATGCGCGTTGGGGCAGATCGGATTCAAAAAATCGTGGCATCCCTCCGCACGTTTTCCCGCATGGATGAATCTGAAATGAAAGCGGTTGATATTCATCAGGGAATTGATAGCACGCTGATGATTTTGCAACATCGACTCAAAGCCCGATCAGACCGTTCTACCATTGAAGTTGTCAAACACTACGACAGCCTGCCTTTGGTGGAGTGCTACGCGGGGCAGTTGAATCAAGTGTTTATGAATGTGTTAAGTAATGCGATTGATGCGATCGAAGAAGAGCTTGTGAATCAATCAAATAGCTCCACTCCCACCATTACCATCTGCACTCAATTAATCCAGCCGAATCAAGTCAAAATCTGCATTGCTGATACTGGAGCAGGAATTCCAGAACCTGTGCGAAAGCGTTTGTTTAATCCATTCTTTACGACAAAACCAGTCGGAAAAGGAACTGGAATGGGGCTATCAATTAGCTACCAAATCGTCGCTGAGAAACACGGTGGATCGTTTTCCTGTCAGTCAGAGCTTGGGCAAGGAACAGAATTCGGCATCCAAATTCCATTGCAACAGCCAAAAAGTAGCAACGCATCTGTTGCTCTCTAAATGTTACAGCCTCGATTGCATCCTTTTTCAGTAGCACTTCTAGGTGCTTTAGCATCAGAATAAACCCAGAGAGAAGCAATGGAACTTCCGAAGACTCAGCCGAACGAAGGAGGAGAATGAGTCAATCAGCAGGGGTACTTCATGCTCATTCTAAGTAAGGTGGATTGAATCCGGTGCTTTTTAGCCCACCGTTCCGTGAATCTCTTCGGCGATCGCAGCCAATCGATCGTCAAAGGGGGAAAGATAAATTAAAAACCCTAACCTAAAAAGTGTTGAAGGAGAAAAGGCAGTGATCCTTGATCGGGCTATGACTCTCATTAAAAAACTAGGAAGGGATTGCACTGATATTAAGAACCACCCCTTACTCGCAAGGATCAAGCCATGAGAGCAGCATTTCCAGACAATGAAGAGCAGAGAATCGCCAAGCTACTGAGCTACGGCATTCTCGATACAGAAGTAGAGTCTGCTTATGACGATCTGGCACTCTTAGCCGCTTACATTTGCAAAACTCCCGTTGCCCTTGTGAGCTTGATTGATTCCAACCGGCAGTGGTTCAAAGCAACCGTTGGTCTAGATGCTGCCGAAACTCATCGTGACCTGGCATTTTGCGCCCATGCTATTTTGCAATCTGAGGTGTTCGTGGTTCCCGATGCTAGAGAAGACGATCGCTTTGTCGATAATCTTTTAGTCACAGGAGAACCCCACATCCGGTTTTATGCAGGCGTGCCTTTAATTACTACCGATGGCTTTGCATTGGGCACTCTCTGTGTCATCGATACCCAACCCCGAACGCTGGATGCTGAACAAATTAAGGCGATCGCTGCCCTCGGTCGGCAGGTGATTAGCCAGCTTGAGCTAAGAATGAGTCACCAAAAGCTGACTCAAGAGATTTTAGAACACGAGCGCATTGAAATCGATCGCAAACGAGCCGAGGCTGCCCTGCAAAAGAGTGAAGAGCGCTATCGAGCGCTGACTCTTGCAACCGCCCAAATTGTCTGGACAACTGCCTCCGACGGCTCAGTTGCTGAAATGCGAAATTGGCAAACCTACACCGGGCAACCCTCTGACGAACTAGCTATCCGTTAGGCAGAAGTATGTAAAAGCAGGACTGGGGTTGAGTTTTGGAGGGTAGTTGTGGGA
>QBMH01000339.1 GCA_003249025.1 Leptolyngbya sp.
GTTTGGCTTGCGCTGCAATCTAATTGCTGCACTTTACAACTACGAACTAGCTTTGGCTAGCTGACTTTTGCAAGAGTTCTAATGTTTTTAATAACGACTAAGGCTTGCTGATAGTACTTCAGTGCCTGAGAATATTGCCCTAGGCTATGGTAAGTGAGTCCAATATTGTTGAACGTGATCCCTTCACCTGACCGATTGTCAATTTTTTTGAAAATCGCTAATGCCTGCTGATAGAACTCTAATGCTTGGAGATATTGCCCTAGGCTATGGTGAGTGAGTCCAGTATTGTTGAGCGTGGTGCCTTCGCTAGAGCAATCTTTAATCTGTTGGCACAGCATCAAAACTTGTTGAAACGTCTCTAAGGCTTGTCTAAACTTACCTTGTCGATATTGTTGATTACCCATTTGCAGCAGCTTTTCTGCTTCAGCTTTGCGGTTTTGCGTCGTTTGGGCAACGGCTGGCAGAGAGAGATGAGGAGATAGGAAAAGGGGAGCCGTGAGGGAGAACAGGGTGGCAGTGGCAAAGCTGAGGCATTTCAGGTGGGGGCGCATTCCAGGATTCTCCAGCAAGAAAGTAGTTCACACCTTTATCTCTCCCATGCCCCAGGAAGATATGCAAGTTTTAGCGATTCGCGGTTAGTGCTTTGCTGAGAAGCTTGACCCACACTGAAGCCTGATAAAACTCTCCCTTCTGCTCCAATTCAAAACCACCGAACAACAGACCCAGCCAGACCGCAACCCCAGGGAGGCTTAAGCAACGACAGAGTTGATCAAACGAGATAGCCTGGTCAGGCACCTCTTGGAGGCATTGCACAATCGCCGCTGACCAAGCCAATATATCTTCGTCGTGCGCCAATGCCAATGCTCGGTTGAATATTTCTGCCTCCGTTAACCCTGGCTCCTGACTCATTTGCCGATCTAACACTTGCAGCACTGTGGCTATATCCAACCCCCCAACCACTGAATCTCCCTGCGAAATTTCTCGTTCCGGGCTTTTTCTGGGTAGGGCTGCCAGAGGTTCAATAAATTGTTCAAAATTCACTTCCATTGTTTGGCGGACGTAGCGATCAAATGCATCCTCAGACATAACAGGACCCTCATCGCTATTGGTTGCCTCCAGATCCTCAAACGCCAATGTTGAGCGATCGCAAAACACTTGAGCAATTTGGGCGATCGCTTCTGCCGCTACCTGCAACTGCTCCACCGTATCCAACTCCACCAACGCCGCATCCAGCCCATCCAGCAATTGTCCTAAGTTTGCTGCGTTGGGCGAGATTGTCGCTTCCTTCAGCACCTGCCACAAGCCCAACTCCAACTGCTCAATCTGCCTCATACCCTTACCTCACCCATGCAGCGGACAGGGACGGGATTCACACAATTCCGGGTCAAGCCGCGTCTGAATGGCAAACTTCTTAATGCCATAGCGTTCCTCCAACACACTCAATACCTTGCCAACATACTGGTGAACTTGACTTGGCACCATGCCTGCACAATGCACGGTCGGGATGATCGCCACCTTCTCCTGTCCCTGCCAAATTTCAGCGGCGATCGCATGCACTGGCGTATCCACTCCCGCCTGGCGATACACCACCAACACGGCAAACATCAAACTCGCTAACGGTTCAAACTCCACGGGAATCTGCTCTAGTTCACCCTCTTTGCGTTTGCGACTGCGCGTTTGGTTAATGCGATCGCGGTTTCTGGCATACGACCGACGACTGTAGCACACCGCCGGATTCCAGCAGCGATCGCCTTCTGTCCCATGTAACGCCTGCGCCTGTTCCGCCGACAGCATTGCACACTTGCGGCACTTCTCTGACAATGCCTTTGCCATCATGCACCTCGTAAAGGTGCTAACAGATCGTTAACCCACTGCTGGTCTGCTTGTGCAAGGTTAGGTGGAGGGATCGGTTGACGATAATCAATCCGGGTTCTATAGCGAGCACGGTCAAATAGTTGAGCGAAAACCTCCTGCATGGGTACAACAGGTTCTGTATCTCCTGGCTTCAACGGAATTGGAAAACTCGGCAGCGGTTGCCGGAGTGTTACCCCGTAATAATCTGCTGTTGGACGCTGTGGACTGCGACTAATTAGGATGCAATACGTCGAAGCAGACTGGATGCCCCGAACAATCATCGGCTTTCCGCCTCGAAGCAAATCCATCTCCACCAAATGAGTGTCACTGCCCAAAATCAACCGACGTTTCTTCTCATAAGCGGTTCTGCCCTCACCCGTCCGCTTATTGGTAGGAGACAGGAGTTCTATTACGGTGATCACCGCATCCGTGCCCATTTCCCGTACTTCCAGATAACGCTGCTTCACGTCAAGCGGCATCGGTACCGTCACCTTTTCCGGTCGGAGTTGAGTCGCAATGGATGACGACTCCAAACCTGAAGACTCGGTGGACAGTAAATCCCCCTGCCCTGCGAATACCACTGCATCTGGAATCCCTATCAATAGTTCCTCTTCGCCTTCGTCACTCTGATAGGTTCGGGATTCCACTTCCACGTAATACTGCGAACTCAGTTGAGGCGCGACGACATCTGCGATCGCCACCATCAACCGCGTATGAAAGGACGACCAGAACGCTGGATATTCTAGATAGGGATTCATTCCGGGGAACGGCGATGGCATAGCAGAACTTCTCAAACAGGCAGCATGAGGGAATTATAACCTTTTAGACATTACGCTTCAGTTCTCAACGGTGCGAGTAAGGCATCTACCCACGCTAAATCATCTACTGTTAGCACGGGTTTAGGAGGAAGTTCACGATAGTCGATTGACAAGTTATAAAATGCCTCATTGTATATATCGTGTAGGGCAGCCGCTAAATCCAGCGGTGCGTCAGCATCCGGAGGGCGCAGCGGTATGGGAATAATCGGTAAGGGATCGTGCAGTGAAATCGGCCACACCTCAACCTCCTGCGCTTGGGCACGGGTCAGTGTGACTAAATATGGCACCACTGGCAAGCGCGGATGAGCAAACGGACGAGTGCCGCGCCGCAGCAAATCAATTTCAATCAGATGCACATTTGCGTTGTAGAGCCGCTGCCGCTTCTGTCGGTAAGGCGTAATTCCCGGCTCTCGTTTGTTCACCGGTGACAGGATTTCAATACTCGTCACTAGGGTATTACTGGCGGTATCGCGAATCTCAACGCTGGCAATCCGCACTTCAACGGGCGGCATCAGGGGTAGGGTGAGGGGAGCCGGAGTAACCAGAAGATTACCATTTTCTATGGGCAGAGTTGAACGGATTGAGGCTGGAAAAGCCGATTTCTGACGCAGCACTTCCACATCAGGGTAAAGAATCCCAATTTCACTTTCGGGAGCCGTGTCTTGCACCAAGTAGACTTCTAGCCGTACCGTGTAACCCGGTTGAATTTTAGGAGCAAGCTGCTGCCGAATCTTGCTGGCTAAGGCATTGTGGACATCGACCCACAGATACCCTTCTAAATAGGGGTCCATTCCAGGAAACGGTGACGGCATCTCAAGACTCCCAAACAGGCAGTATGAGAGCATTATAGCTCACGGTTCGCCCATTTTTGAGTGAGGTAGTGACATTGGGCTAGAGTTCGTTAATGAACCAGCCTGTAACCATTACGACCGAACGAGTGGATGATATTCCACTGCTTTTAGCGCAGCTCAAACGAATGGGTGTTCAAGAACTACTGGACGAGCACTTTCCCACGCATGGAAATTGGCAGGGGCTGAGTTTAGGGCAGGTTGCCGTAGTTTGGCTCAGTCACATCCTGTCGCAAGCCGACCATCGTCTGAACCATGTCCAACCCTGGGTAGAGCATCATCTTCAGACAATTGGCGTGAGTCTAGAGCAAGACCTGAGTGGGCTAGATCTAAGTGATGATCGCCTTGAGAGTGTATTGCGATATTTGAGCAAAGATAGTCCCTGGAAACGCTTTGAGCAAGCTCTAAGCCAGCGTCAATTACAAGTCTACGACCTGAGTCCACGGCGAGTCCGGCTTGAGCGCACATCGGTCAGTGGATTTTGGCATGTCACTGAAGACGGATTATTCCAAAAGGGCCATAGCAAAGACCATCGACCTGACCTGCCTCAACTCAAACTGATGCTGGCAACCCTAGACCCATTGGGGTTGCCGATTGCCAGTGAAATTGTGCCTGGAAACGCTGCCGATGACCCTTTGTATGAACCAGCGGTGCATCAGGTCAGACAGACCCTTGGGCAAAG
>QBMH01000033.1 GCA_003249025.1 Leptolyngbya sp.
GGGGGAAAGTATCGACGAAAAATTTGGAACCTGAAACCCGGAACCCGGAACCTGCAACCTAAACAATTTAGATTCCCTTGTTTCTCTTAGGCTAATTGTTAGAGAATAGATAAATAAATCTTAAAACGATTGATCGCTTTGAGATTGATTCGTTCCTGTTTGACCAATAGCCATCATTCAGCTTTGCAAAATTTCTTCAGGCGAATTCAGGAAACAACTGCCCGCTGGTGGTCAGAGTTTACGCTCCAGACCAAACTCATGGCGGTAGCAACCCTCGTCGTGTCATTGCTCATGAGTGGCTTAACTTTTTGGGCGGTCAATATTATCCAAGAAGATGCCCGATTGAACGACACTCGGTTTGGCAGCGATTTGGGTTTGCTTCTAGCCGCGAACGTGACACCGCTGATTGGCGAAAACAATAAAACAGAGCTTGCCCAGTTTTCTCACCGTTTTTACAGCAGCACTTCCAGCATTCGCTATATGCTGTATGCCGATGAGGAAGGCAGCATCTATTTGGGCATTCCTTTTTCAGAATCGGAAGTGCAAAACTCGTTGACTATTCGCCGCAAAATTCATCTTCCAGATGATTATGCTCAACATACTGATGTGCCTATGGTGCGGCAGCATTTGACTCCAGATGGAGAAGTTACGGATGTATTTGTGCCGATTATTTATGAGGGAGCTTATAAAGGGGTATTGGCGATCGGCACCAATCCTAATCCTACGGTTGTTACCTCTTCTAACTTGACCCGCGATGTGACGATCGCTGTTTTTGTGTCCATCTGGGTCATGGTTATTTTAGGCGCGGTATTCAATGCACTTACTATCACACGCCCGATTAAAGAATTGCTGGTTGGGGTGAAAAACATTGCTTCTGGCAATTTCAAACAGCAGGTGGATTTGCCTTTTGGGGGCGAACTGGGGGAGTTAATCCTGAGCTTCAATGAAATGGCGGAAAAGCTAGAGCGCTACGAAGAACAAAATATTGAAGAACTCACCGCCGAAAAAGCCAAGCTAGAAACCTTGGTATCCACGATCGCCGATGGTGCTGTTTTGTTGGATACTGACCTGCATGTGGTGTTAGTGAATACAACCGCGCGGCGATTTTTGAACTGGGAAGGGCTGGCGATCGAAGGCAACAACGTGTTGTACTCCCTACCCAATGCGATTCAAGCTGAAATTACCCGTTCGCTCTATCGCATGGCAAAAGGGGAGATGCGAGAAGGCGGCGAATTTCGAGTCACCCTCAAAGAACCTGTAGATCGCACTATTCGCATTTTGCTAACAAGCGTACTAGATCTAACGCGAGAGACAGTGAAAGGAGTGGCGATTACTATTCAAGACATCACCCGCGAAGCTGAACTAAACGAAGCGAAGAGTCAGTTTATTAGTAATGTTTCCCATGAACTCAGAACTCCTCTGTTTAATATCAAATCGTTTATCGAAACGCTGCATGAATACGGAGAAGATTTGAGCCGGGAAGAACAGCGAGAATTTTTGGAAACAGCGAACCGAGAAACCGATCGCCTGACGCGCCTAGTCAACGATGTCCTCGACCTAACCAAGCTAGAATCTTGCAGAACCTATCGGTTTGAAGCCGTAGAGTTGGCACAACCAATTGAGCAAACTCTGCGAACCTGTCAGCTTAACGCCCGTGACAAAGGGATTGAACTCAAACAAGAGATTCAGCCCGATCTACCTCCCGTTCTCGGACATTACGATCTGCTCCTGCAAGTATTTACAAATCTCGTTGGAAATTCCCTGAAATTTACTCCGTCAGGTGGAACGGTGACCCTTCGAGCTTACTTGCTGGAAAGTGAGACTCACGAATCTGAACAAGACAATGAACTCCTCCATCTTGCAGAATCTACTCGCAAAGTACGGATAGAAATTGCTGATACGGGTATTGGCATTCCTTCAGAAGATCAGCAGGCAATTTTCGATCGCTTCTTTCGGGTCGAAAATCGGGTTCATACTTTAGAAGGAACAGGGCTGGGCTTATCCATCGTTCGCAATATTGTCGAAAAACATCAGAGTCGGGTTCACTTGTCGAGCGAAGTCGGCTTAGGAACCACCTTTTGGTTCGACGTTGCCGTATTCCAAGCTGCTAAACCCGTTTTGCCAGCCGATCCCTTAGAACTCCACACTGCGAGCGAACCGTCTGCAATCCTAGATGTTGTCGCCAGCATTGCCCCATAGTTCAGCCTAACGACGCATTAAAACAACGGCTAAGCTAATTCCTAACAATCCAATTATCCACAGCAACGGCGTGTTTCGTTTGACCCACCGCTGCAACTGAAAACTAGCGTCATACTGTGGACTTCTCACTTGAGACTGCCGCACATCTTGATACAGCGTACAATCCAGCGCATAGGGACGCTTGGGGAAATTGCAGCTATCATCAGCATGATACGCACAGTTGGCACAAAGCGGCTCACCCTCCGTCGCCCGAAACAACTTCATGCCGGGATGTCCATGTGCCTTTAAAGACGTGCGGCAATGAGGACACGCGATCGCCCGCGACTCAACAAACTGGTGACATTTAGGACATTCAGGCATAGATGAAGTACGAAGTGTAAGGGGAAAGTTTTGAGTTTTGAGTTCACTTTTTACCAATCGCCTCTCACCCCTTGCCCTTCTCCCTAGAGATATTTTTGCAGTAATAGGTGTAGGCGTTCTTTTACTTCGCTAGATATTTTGTCTGGTGGCGTGAGAATGGCATATTTCAGAGCCGAGTGAGCGTCGGAATCGGGGGGGGTTTCGGTCAAGCGACGTACGGTTTCTTGAATCACCTTCTGAGCATTGATGGCATTGCGTTGCAAATTGGCAATCACTAGCTCTACCGTAACGCTGTCATGGTCGGGATGCCAACAGTCGTAATCTGTGACCAAAGCGAGGGTTGCATAGGCGATTTCGGCTTCTCGTGCCAGCTTCGCCTCTGGCAAATTCGTCATACCGATAATGGTTGCACCCCAACTGCGATGCAGATTAGATTCTGCCTTGGTCGAGAAAGCAGGACCTTCCATGCAAATGTAGGTTCCGCCCCGATGGAGAGTGACATCCACAAGATTGGAGCTTTCGACGGCATCTGCCAACACCTGTGCCAATTTAGGACAAACCGGATCGCCAAAGGCAATATGGGCGACAATGCCTTCTCCAAAAAAAGTGGACATGCGATTTTTGGTGCGATCGATGAACTGATCCGGCACCACCATATCCAGCGGCTTCGCCTCTTCTTTTAAGGAACCCACGGCCGATGCAGAAATCAGATATTTCACACCCAAACTTTTCATCGCGTAGATATTTGCCCGAAACGGCAGTTCCGAGGGCAACAGGTGATGATTGCGCCCGTGCCGCGCCAAGAATGCCACACGCACACCGTCTAAACTGCCCACAATCAAAGCATCTGAGGGTTTGCCGAAAGGCGTGTCGATCGCTACTTCTTCTACATCTTTAAGCGCCTCCATTTTATAGAGTCCGCTGCCACCAATGATCCCGATCGCCGCTTCTGTCATCGTTCGTTTTCCTTACAGCCCACCCAATAACCCTTGTCATTCTACTATCTTGCCAAGAGCGACTCACCTGCCGCGATCTCTGACCGTAGAGATCAACTGATTAGACTTCTTGCATAAGTCGATTTTTGGCACGAGTTTCTAATAGTTTGAACCTCCTAATTTGCCACTTTTGCAAGAGATCTATTGAATGCCACCTTTTACCTAGTCCTGATTTCTGTCTCCTTGGGGTTTCTCCACTGCAAACACGGCGTTTCACCTAAAATTTTGATTTTCCTTAACCTACTGTTATATTTTTGCTTGTTTTTCCTTAACTGCTTAAAAGGTACTGTTAGGAGAGAATAGCCAAACGAATAGCGATACAGCCTTCTGTATTCGTTGCTACGTTCTGCTAACTAGACTAAAAACACAAGCCTGCTTCAGTGTTGCGAAGCCCTTAAATTCTTGATTTGATGGGCATCAATACATTGCTGACTCAAGCTCATGTTCAGTGTTATTCAATGTGTGTCTAAGTTTGCTTCGACAGCAGACGCTTAATGCATTACCATAGTTATCGAGTTGGATGTGAGGATTGAATATGTCGCGTATCATTTGGAATTCTTTTTGGTTAGCTCCCGCGTTGCTTGGAGCAAGTGCGTTCTCAGCTTTTGCTCAAACGTCAACAGTTCAGCCACCAGCATCCCAGGATTCTGTGATGAATCAGGTGTCTGCTTACAGCTCTGAAGGACAGTCTGCGGCTACTCTGGGGCAGGTTACCTCCGTATCTCAGTTGACCGACGTTAGACCCACGGATTGGGCATTCCAAGCGCTGCAATCATTGGTAGAGCGCTATGGTTGCATTGTGGGCTATCCCGACAAAACCTATCGCGGTAACCGGGCATTGACTCGGTTTGAATTTGCCGCTGGTTTGAATGCCTGCCTGGACAAAATCCAAGAATTGATTGCTGCCGCAACCGCTGACTTCGTGAAGAAGGAAGATTTGGAAACGGTTAAAAAACTGCAAGAAGAGTTTGCAACTGAATTAGCAGCATTGCGCGGTCGCGTAGAATCGCTTGAGGTTCGCACTGCAACTTTAGAGAAGCAGCAGTTCTCTACAACCACTAAGTTGAGTGGCGAAGTGATTTTCGCTGTTGCTGATACTTTTGGCGATGCCGCTACAGTAGACGGGATTGGCAGACGGCTAACCGTGAATGTCCCCGCGCCTACTGCGGCCAATCCCAATGCCACCAACGCAGTTCCAAGCCCAAGGGGTGACAACACGAACACGATCTTTGCCGATCGCGTTCGTTTGAAATTGAATACCAGCTTCACGGGTAAGGATTTGCTGGTTATCCGTCTTGCGGCTTCCAACATCACTCCTTTCTCTGGCAATAATTTAACGGGCACTAACTCGACCCTAATCGGGGTTTCTGGCTGTACTGGTGCAGGTAGTCCTTCTGCATGTGATAACTCAGTGCGAGTCGATAAGCTGTACTATCGTTTTGCCCTAGGCAAATTGAGATTGCAAGTAGATGCAATTAATGCTGAGGCTTACGACGGCTTTTTCAGCCCTCTCAGCGGTCCTTTCTCCAGCAACGCAGAAGGCTCTATCTCTCGCTTTGGTCGGTTCAATCCCATGGTCGCTCGTGCAGGTAACCCTTCGGGGACTGCTGGCGGTAGTGCAGGTGGTTCACTGCGGTACACATTTAACGACTTCGTTCGCTTTGAAGCTGCCTACATCAGCGACAACCAAAGCAATGATCCAACTTTGACCAAAAACCCTTTAGCTCGGAATGGCTTATTTTCTGGTTCCTATGCTGCTATTGGTCAGATTGTCCTCACTCCCATCAAAGGCTTGGATGTAGGACTCAACTATGTGCGTGGCTATCAGCCGGCAGGTGACATCAACTTCACCAGCAGCACCGGCAGTACGTTTGCCGCTAGACCCTTTGGTAACGGTACAACGAGTGGCTTTTCATCTGATACCTTTGGCATCTCTACTCAGTGGGCAGTCACCAAAAACGTGACGGTGGGCGGTTGGTATAGCTACTCCACTGCTTACCGTAAGGTCAATGCTGACTATGCCAACATTCAAACCTGGAATGGTTTCATTGCCATTTCTGATATTGGTGGCAAGGGCAACGTGCTTGGGTTGTCGGGCGGTCAGTTGCCTAGACTGAACGACACGCGCTTCCGCATTAATAATGGTGCAGGTCTCCGTCAAGTTGACCGGGATGCTGCTTATGAAGCGCAGTTATTCTATAAATATCGTTTGAGTGACAATATTTCCATTACTCCTGGAGTCTTCGTTATCTTCAACCCTGAGGGTAACTCACGTAACGACACTCAGTATGTTGGAGTTCTGAGAACTGTGTTCACGTTCTAAGGGGATTGAGTTAGCAATCTTTAACTTAGCCAATCTAGCGAGTTAATCTACCAGAGGCACCCTGCAAATGTGGAGGGTGCCTCTTTGTGTAGACCCAATTAAGAGTGAGATAAATTTGTGGCTATCAGAAACTAAGCTGGGGCGATTCGTGAAACGTGAGCGAAGCTTTCCACAGGAATTCCTCCAAGAATCGCAGCGCTTCGCAAAACGGCTTATCATCTAGATCATCCTTTGGTTGATAGCTGAACATCCCTTATCAAGACGACTCATGCGATCGCGGCAAACTCTGGTTGATCTGTTCTCAACATTTGTCCGGTTTGATGCAGATACCTTTAGCGGTTGGATCAGCGACCCAAAACTGCGACGCAGCATGGATCAATCGATCAAGCAGGCAACGGAGGGCACTTCGGAACGTTTTTGGATACTGTACTGGCATAAAGTATGGCAAACCCAAACAACCGATTTAGCAACCAATCACATGACTGCCTACTTGCAGGAAGCCTGTTATTGGGTTGCCCGCAAAATGGCGTTGAATCTAGCCGGTCGTCAATCTACCGCCGATTTATTTCAAACTGCGATCGCTCGTACCAAGCATGTGTTGAAAGGCTTTAATCCTCAATTTAGCTCCAGCCTAAAAAGCTACGCCGAATTTGCTTTCAGTAACGTAATCAAAGATACGCTGCGTCAGCAACAGGAAGCAGATATTTGCACCGATTGGGCACTGCTGCAAAAAGTGAGTCAAAAACGACTGATCGATGCTCTCATCCACGCCGGAATCGATGCTCCAGCGATCGCTGCCTCTGGGCTGGCGTGGAAATGTTTTAAGCAACGATATGCTCCCAGTCGCAGTGGCACTTCGCGTAAATTGGTCAGACCTGATGGGGCAACCTGGCAAGCGATCGCTCAACTTTATAACGCCGAACGCAGCAGTCAATTGAGTCTCAACGCAGCGGGTAATCCAGACCAACTGGAACAGTGGCTACTAGCCTGTGCTCGTGCAATACGAGGTTTTTTGTATCCAATGCCAATCTCGATCAATGCTCCCATTTCCGGACAAGAGGATACTGAACTCGCTGATGTTTTACCCAATTCAGAGCAAGAGTCATTACTAGCCAGCCTGATCACTCAAGAAGAAGTGAGCGATCGCCACAGGCAGCAGACCCAATTAAGCCAAGTGATATTAGACGCGATCGCTCAGCTAGAGGCTCCCATGCAGCAACTTCTGCAAGCCTACTATGGGCAACAAATGACCCAGCAGCAAACAGCCCAGTTGTTAAATATGCCGCAGTATACAATCTCTCGTCGGCTTGCCAGCCTCAAAAAAAGACTGCTCACAACCCTAGCCCGCTGGAGTCAGGATACCCTGCATATTTCCATCACATCCGACGTATTGAACAGTATGAGCGCTGTGCTAGAGGAATGGCTAACGGTTCACTATCAGCCTTCCGTCCCTTCTTGACCTCGGAGTGTATCTATAATGTCTTTTGATTCTGCACCATTGACCTATTCAAATCTCCGAGCGCTTCACTTAGAGATTCCGCCTGTGCCAACCACCACCGCCGCATTTTCTACGCCGGGTTGCCGCTGGAGCGCAGATCTCAATCAAATGACTCTTAATGCATGTTTATCTTGGCTACGGGATGAGTTCACCTCTAGTGCAACGGTGTGGATGGATGCCAGCTTGCCCAGTATTTGGGAATTTGTGAATGGTACGGCGATCGCAGTGGGAACGTCGCGACTGGTGCTAATTCCATCAGAGGCACTCGACACCGACGAATTGCGTGTACCTCAAGAATGGGTGGATCTTCCTTCTTGGGCAGCAGATTACTATCTAGCAGTGCAGGTTAACCCCGATGATAGCTGGATCAAGATTTGGGGCTACGCCAGCCATGAACAGCTAAAGACTGGCGTGTATGATGCCAGCGATCGCACTTACTCCCTTGCCGCAGACGACCTGATTCATGACCTAACGGTGCTTCAGGTTGCCCAAGAGCTATGCCCTACAGAAACCCGTCGCGCCGCAATCGCCCCCATCCCCACCCTAGAACTCATCCAGGCAACCAATCTGATTGAGCGCCTCAGCAATCCCGATCTTGCTTTTCCACGCTTGGCAATTCCCTTTTCACTCTGGGGCGCATTGCTGGAGCATGGCGGTTGGCGCAAGCGACTGTATGAACGCCGTCAAGGGTTGGCTGAATCTTGGTCGGTGGTTGACTGGTTGCAAGCCGGAGTTTCTAACCTGGCTAAGCAAATTGGCTGGCAGCGCACAAACCTTCAGTTTGCCACAGTTCGCGGAATGCGGAGTTTACCTGCTACTGGCTTGGTGCGATCGCTGACCATTGCAGGGGAATCCTATCAACTTCAAATTGCTCCGCTGGGCGATCGTTCCACTCCAGAAGCCCCCGTTTGGCAGTTTGAGCTTCGGTCTGCCGATCCCGATGGCTCTGTTTCGGCTGGAGTCATCTTGCGATTGTTAACCGAAGATTTGCAGCCTTTTGAAAATAATGAAGATGTGGCACAAAATGAGGTGGAAAGGCTATGCATTGATGTAGTACTGCAACCGAGAGAGGGATTGGTGTGGGAAATAGAGCCAACCCCAGACGGCTACGATCGCGAAGTACTGCGGTTTTGAAAAGTTTTCATCAGCAGATCGAACTGATCTAATAAATGCTTGAGTGCAAAGATGGATAACAAAAAGCGTGGCTTCAATCCCACTACAAGCAGGACATTCGGACCATTCGTCAACGTGGGCAGTCTGTCAAGCTCAAACCACGCCTTGGAAAGCGCTTGTCGCACCTGCATAATCAAGTCAGGGCGAATAATCAAGTCAGGGAGATCGGGTTCTTTGGGTTTAAGACAAGCAATCCCTTCGTTCTGAATGGGATATAAAAAGTGAACGTTACAAACTGCTGCTAGAGTATCTTCTAGGCTATAACTAACCGACCAGCCCACATGGTTATGGTTCGCATGAAGCTCTGAGAGAACAAACAAGTTCATAGAATAAACAGGAACGGTAGATGCAAATGAATCTTTAAATGCTGGACATTATCTGACAAACGCTAGACATGTAAGGGACTTCACTAGATGCACCTCATGCAAGTATCAGAATAACGGAAACTTACTTAACCTGCTAAAAAGGCAGTTTGGCTGTCACATTCATTCTTGTTTATCTAAATTGGTTCTTACTCATCCGAATTGAATGGATCAAAGTCTCCAGTTTTGCGAGTGATTTAGAGTCAATTTTTGGGTAATACTTTTCCACGATCGCCCATTATCTGAACGTCTCCTTTTTGCACTCTTCAGTGATTGTTAAACTACAAGCATGAAATTTTAGAATCCCGTAGCAGCTACACTATAAGCTTAAGGGTGATTTGTGCAGTCTAAGAGGTTGCTCATAAACCCATCTTAGGTCACTAGTCAGTATCCTAAGGTTTTACTCAGTTCACTCGTTTTGAGGAAGTCCATTCATGACCGTTACTCCCATTCGTGCCAAAGAATTAAAACACGAAGTCAAAGATTTATCCCTTGCTCCACTCGGACGGCAACGGATTGAGTGGGCAGGGCGGGAAATGCCTGTCCTCCGCCAAATTCAAGATCGCTTTGCGAAAGAAAGACCATTGGAAGGGATTCGTTTGGTTGCCTGCTGCCATGTTACGACCGAAACGGCTCACCTGGCGATCGCCATCAAAAATGCTGGGGCTGATTCGCTGCTGATTGCCAGCAATCCCCTGTCTACGCAAGATGATGTGGCGGCTAGTTTAGTTGCCGATTATGGCATTCCCGTTTTTGCCCAAAAAGGGGAAGACAATGATACCTATCATCGTCACGTTCAAATCGCGCTAGATCACCGTCCCAATATCATCATTGATGATGGAAGCGATGTCGTCGCCACGTTGATTCAAGAGCGTCAACATCAAATTGCTGATCTAATTGGCACCACTGAAGAAACCACTACGGGCATTGTGCGCCTGCGTGCCATGTTTAGAGATGGTGTGCTGACCTTCCCTGCCGTCAATGTCAATGATGCAGATACCAAGCACTTCTTTGACAACCGCTATGGCACAGGGCAATCTACTTTAGATGGCATCATTCGTGCGACTAACATCTTGTTAGCAGGCAAAACCATTGTGGTATCTGGTTATGGCTGGTGCGGCAAAGGGACTGCTCAACGGGCTAGTGGCATGGGTGCTAATGTGATCGTGACTGAAATTGATTCCGTGAAGGCAATTGAAGCCGTCATGGATGGCTTCCGGGTATTGCCAATGGCGCAAGCGGCTCCTCTAGGCGATATTTTTATCACCGTCACTGGAAACAAGCATGTGATTCGGGCAGAACACTTTGAAGTGATGAAGGACGGCGCGATCGTCTGCAACTCAGGACACTTTGATATCGAAATTGATCTCAAGTCTTTGGGTGCTCAAGCAACCGCTGTTAAAGATGTGCGGAACTTTACCCAGGAATATCGCCTGAAAAATGGTAAAGCGGTTGTGGTGTTGGGTGAAGGCAGATTAATCAACTTAGCAGCAGCAGAGGGACATCCTAGCGCTGTTATGGATATGAGTTTTGCAAATCAGGCGCTTGCTTGTGAGTATTTGGCGACCAATAAAGGCAAGTTGGCACCTGGTCTTCATTCCATTCCGGCTGAGTTAGATAAAGAGATTGCTCGTCTAAAACTTCAGGCGATGGGAATTCAGATTGATACCCTAACGTCTGAGCAAATTGAGTACATCAACTCTTGGACAACAGGTACTTAATCTAGTCAAGGGTTTTCAGTGAAAAGGGGAGGGGCGATCGCCCCTCCCCTTTTTGTAATTCTATGAGTATTAGTCAGTGTAAGACTGCGACGTACAAGGCATTTTCAAACAACGTTCCAGCACCTCAATTCGATGGACTCGCCAAAAATACTGGGGGTTGAGGCTAATCCTGTATTGCGCGTCAAACACCGGTTGAGTCAAAAACTTCCACAAGGGAAACCGAATAGAACTGTGCTTTAAGTACATAACTAAAACTTTGGGGTTACTAGAGTGGGCAATATCAAAACCAAATAGCAAGCTGGTTAACGCTCAACCGATTCATCTAAAGACTGTATTCTCAAGAGCGATCGCAAAATCCGTACAAGAGACTCTAGTTTTAGGGATTGAGTGATGGGGCAATCTGCTATTTACAAAATGGCAAACCTGCAAACGAAAACCCTGGTGAAGATTGCGGATTCTTTGTTTATCGATGGTAGCGGCATCTGTAATTATACGGGGGTGAAGTAAAGCAACTTAGGCGGAAAGCTGATCTTTTCAGAACTCCTCTTTGCACTCTTCCCTTATCACTGCTTTAGGCATACCGCATTCCAACTGTAGCAGGCGAGATCGCCTTAGTTGTCGGTTGCCCATAAGCAATAGATAGATGAAACGGCAACGTTTTGACGCTATAGCCGCGATCGCTTTGGTTTAGTTGCAAAAAGAAACTCTGCCACGTAGACGGACGAACCGTCCAGGCATCGGGCATTCCATCCTCACTATTGGTGGGCAAGATCGCTTGAGGGTGATATTTTACGGCGATCGCGTCAAACTGCATCTCCGCTTGACGCATCGAATTAATTAAATTGCGCCAATCGTAATATTGCTCCTGAGAACAGATGGAATCATGAGCATATACCGTTGCGCCAAATAGCCAGGTTAACTTGCCACAAATTTCTTCTAGACGAGGGCGATCGTCCATCAGCAATCGAGCTTCTTCAGGGATTAAAACGCTTCTCTCAATGGGCATCCACAATTCAAACGACGTGAACGCATCAATCGGAATTGTTTTTAGCATCAGGCTAGAGGCAAGCCCAAAAGGGTTTGGAGCAACTGCCAAATCGGGTGGAATAAAAGAATTCATCGTCTGACTCATCAACCTTCCAAGTATTCACAAAGGGGCTAAATTTAGGCTTCCCAAGAACACTCTCCTCACAACACGGGCTTCATCAACAAATCCTAAGAATATCGGTTGGTGACACTCACTTCTCAGCACTTTGCTACATAAGGTTGCATAAGTTTCAATTATTGAAAGAAGCTTAATATTGCTGCAAGCTAAAAATTTGGCAGCAATTTTTTCAGGCTTCTCCGATGCCGTTTCAGAACCGTCTAAAATGAACATCAGTGCCAAAAATGAAAGGGTTAGAATCAAAAACTATGAGTCAGACGCTTACAGAGGCAACTGCAATTGATCAAGAGCTTTCCAAACGCTCTATTAATCTCGATCGCAGTGGCTATTTTGTGATTTACGTAGATGCGAACGAAAAACTAATCTGCGCTAAACATTACACCAACTTTATTGATGAACAAGGTCTGGCGTGCGATCCCGCAACAGGTAAGCCAATTCCCTGTGATGGCACTGTTTCGCGCCTACCTACGCGCCTGTTTAGCGGCAGAACCGCAAAAGAAATCTGTGTCCAAATTTTTGAACAAGCTACGGATTGTCCAGCTACCCAGTTGGATCATGCTGCTTATTTAGGGCGCGAATTTCAACGGGCAGAAGCCGCGATGTTAACGGGTCAAGCTTATATTCAGGATTAAAGCGGGGTTGAAAGCGGGTACTACTTGTTACCGGCTTTCGGTGGCAGGCTGAATGGACGCAGTTTGAGCGAAAGCAGGCGGTTTGCCCGAAGCAATTAGCTCTTTTTGGAAGTGTGGATACCAATGGGCAAGTTCTTCATCCGATAACTTGAACACTTGGGGTGAATATTTCAGCGCACTCAGCAATCCTCGAACCTGTGGAAAAGTCCAACGGCGGCTTAGTCCATCTTTGAATATTTCAGCCAAAACACGTCTTGCTGTGAGTTGATAAAAGCGATCGCGATCGCGCTTCAAATCATTAGAATATCGCCGCAGACAAACCGCCTGGTTCATTGCCGATAACACCGACACCACATATCGAGACAGCCTGCCGCTGTTGCTTTGAAAATGATGGAGTTTAGCATCAGAGGCTTCTAGCAATATTCCATGCCGTGAAACCCGATAGCTAGCATCCATGTCTTCTAGCAGCGCATAGAACAATAGTAAGGGTTCAAACGGCTCTTGGGCGATCGCCTCTCGTCGATAAGTCATGCGGCATCCATGAAATATCTTGACCGGACGCACATTCAAGTGGCTGAGTGAGGCTGGAACCGAATAGCTAGGAAACTCACCATCATAGGGAATGCACAAAAAGTCTGAATCCATCAAAAACAGATGTCTCCAAATAAACCGTTGGAAAGAGGCGATTCCTGGAATCCATTGATCGCGATGCCACCCCACCGCTTTAGGTACATCTTCTACAGTAATATCCGAAGGCAGAGTGGGAGCCAGAGCGCTTTGAACTCCTTTCACAACACCCTCAGTATCTGCCTCATAAACGCGCATAATCTCTTCGGCGCAGGTTGGATACATCAGCGAATCATCATCGAAAAGGAACGTGATATCTGCTGTGGCTAAGTCCAGTCCTTGATTGCGTTGCAGGGGCAAACCCCGCTGATCTGCCGCCTGATATACCCAGCGAATTTCTGGGTAGTGGGAGGCAATTTCAGCCATGACCTGGCTGCAAGTGCGTTGCCAATGGTCGCTGGCATCAATCACAATGATTTCGCTAGGCTGCCGAGTTTGTTCGACTGCCAACTGAAGACACTGGGAAAGAATCTTTTCCCGTTGGTAGGTTGCAATGACTAAGCCCCAGGAAAGTGTCTTGTTCATAGGTGTTAGGTGTCAGGTGTCAGGTGTCAGAAGGCAGGTGTCAGAAGGCAGGGATCAAGTGTCGGAAAGCAGGGGGCAAAAGGCAGGAGTATGAATCTTGAACCCGCAACCTGGATTTATCGTTTGCGACCAGTGACTATGTTGAATCGTCTGCGCTCTCGTTCTTGCTGGATCATGCGATAGCCAAACTGTAGGGGTCGTCCGGTTAGCTTCCATAGGGGCGATCGCTTTAACCATTGGGTGTAACCTGTAGAAATATCATTGGCTAGAAAATTGCGCCAATTGAGCGAGAGTTGATCGGGGGTGAACTCTTGCGATCGCTTCCAGCCATGTTCAACCATTGCTTGATATAAATCTGGATTGTCTCGCAATTTTTGCAGGGCGGCAATCACATCCTCTGGAGTATGAACTTCAATGTAATCCAGATCGGATTTTCGGAGTGCTTGATAGGCAGGTTCGGCACCTAATAGGGCAGGACAACCCGCAAACCAAGCATTAATCAACTTAGAAGCGGGCTTTGATTCTAAGTATTCCCGGTTTGAGTACCGAATTGCTAGTACCACATCTGTTTCAGAAAATTCGCTCCAATCTGAGAGGCTCACCTCATAATCTGGCAGGGTTGAAAAGGTAAATCCCAGTGAGGTTAGTTGAGAAACAAACTCAGAGTTTTTAAACGCGTCAGGTAAGTAATACCAGCGTCCTTTGAAGGCAAGAGTACTGACTTGATTGCCACGCCCAGGATTGCGCGATCGCAACTCTGGCTGCACCCAATACTGCATCAAGTGATCCGTTGGAGCCAAAATATTCAGCGAATTTTGCACAATTCGATGGGCGCAAATTTCGGGGCGCGGTCGATCCTGTTGGCAGACGACTAAATAGCTGTTGAAGGGCAACTCCCGCCATAGGCTGCGCTGCATCAGTTCTTCTCGTGACACAACGCAAATGCGATCAGGAATATAGCGATCGACTAAATGCACATCCAACCCGCGTAATTTCAGTTGGAGGTAAGTCTGCACAATCCACGAACTGCTGCCGCCCCACTGAGGACGGTAGTAATCAGCAAAGGGCGGCATTTCGGCAACAGTTTGAAGCTGTTCACATAGTGCTGCATCGTTGCGGACGAAGTAAACCGGATGAGGCAGAGCAGCGAAGGTTGGATGGGTGTTCATGATGATGAAGGCATTGGTGTTTCGAGAAATTTTTATCTCTCAAAACACCAATAGTATTTTAAGCGTCAGCTTTTAGGCGTAAACTTTGCGGTAGTAGGCTTGATATTCCTCAGATAGCAACGGTTTCCACCAGTTTTCATTGGCTAAAAACCATTCCACTGTGAGCCGTAATCCTTGCTGCACGGTGACTGAAGGAGTCCAGCCAAGTTCGGTTTGCAGTTTGGTGGAATTGATTGCATAGCGGCGATCGTGTCCTGGGCGATCTTTAACGTAGGTGATCAATTCTTGGGCAGGGCGAATCGGTAAATTGGGGGCTAATTCATTCATTAAGTCGCACAGCATATGAACGAGGTCAATATTTTTTACTTCGTTATTGCCGCCGACATTGTAGGTTTCGCCGACTGTGCCCAAGTGCAACACGGTGTCGATCGCACTGCAATGATCGCCCACATACAGCCAATCTCGAATGTTTTGTCCATCTCCATAAACGGGCAATGGCTTACCCATCAAAATATTGATGCACATTAACGGAATCAGCTTTTCGGGAAAGTGGTATTGACCGTAGTTATTGGAACAATTGGTGATCGTGGTTGGCATCCCATAGGTGTGGTGATACGCCCGAACCAGATGATCGCTCCCGGCTTTGGACGCAGAATAGGGACTGTTTGGTGTGTAGGCAGTAGTTTCAGTAAAGGCTGGATCGGTTGGACTTAAGCTGCCATATACTTCATCGGTGGAAACATGGTGAAATCGAAAATCAGTCGGGCGGTCTGCTGATTGCCAATGCTGACGAAACGCTTCTAATAGGGTGAAGCTGCCGACTACGTTAGTGCGAACGAAGGCATCGGGTCCCAAAATGGAGCGATCGACGTGGGATTCTGCGGCAAAGTGGACGAGGGTGTCAATGGCTTCTTCTTGCAGGAGCGCATCAATCACAGGGCGATCGCAAATATCCCCTTTCATAAAGCGGAAATTTGGATGATCATCCAACACCGCTAAGGTTTGACGATTACCAGCATAGGTGAGCGCGTCTAACACGACGACGCGATCGTTGGGATATTTTTGACACCAATAGTGAACAAAATTGGCTCCAATAAATCCGGCACCACCCGTCACAACCAATCTACGGGGCTTTCTCAAAGGTTGATTCGATTCAAAAGAAGTCATTGGTCTACCTGTTCAAATTTGCTAACTACTACAAACCAAAATCAAATGCCAACCCTAGCTCAATTACGCACCCCAATTCTGCAATACTTACCTGACTTTTCAAGACATTACTGCTGTTATAAGAGATTCAGGACGGGAATGAGTTCCGTATAATCCCTTACGACATCGCGTTTAAAATGACTTCTAATGGAGCGACTTCTCCAGTTCATCCAAGATTTTACTTAGCGCTCTTCCAGCGGCTTCATCTGAGAAATGCTGAGCCGCATACTGCATAGCATTTTTTCCTAATCGATTTCGCAATTCTTGATCATTCCATAACAAATCCAACGCTTGTGTCAGATCCTCAACGGATTGAGGCTCGATTAATAATCCTGTTTCCCCGTGAATGATGTAGTCTTCAATGCCATGACAGCGGGAAGCAATGACCGCCCGACCCATTCGCATCGCTTCCACAATGGTCACTTGACCCGCCGCAGTCACTCGCTCATTGGGCACCAAGGGCACTACGTTAATACAAGCTTCTTGAGCAAATTGCAAACACTCTGCTTTGCCAATTCCTAAAGGCGCTTGCGCGCAGGTAGGAAGTTCTAGCCCTGCTAGAGCACGCGGTCCAGATGCGATCACTGTTGATATATTTAGCTTGGCGATCGCGGTAAACAAGGTTGTAAAATCCCGATGAGCCGACCCAATCGCCGTCACAAAGGGCTGGGCAGTATTTTCTGGATAGGTGATTGGAATCTCTGAGACTTGGTAAGGCAGAAATTCAAATCGCTCCTTTGGCAGTCCTAACCACTGGCTATAGATGTCACATTCACGACGGGTATGAACCACAAAACGGTCAATATCCTGCAAACTAGCCTGTGCGAGCCAACGACGCATCCCATCCGAGCAAGTGCCAACATTAAAAAGCCACGCTACAACTGGAACTCGCCTACGGGAAACACGCTGTTGAATGCCCACTGCCGAAGCCAACTGTGGAAAAACGGTCACCACTCCGCCCTCGGTCGCTTTGATCGCATTTTTACCATGTTGTAAGTAGACCAACCACTCCTCATACCCTGTAGCCGATGAAGACCGATTATGCCAGTTTGCTAAAGGCTTTGCGCGTGGAATAATGCTGAACTGATGGCGATCGCCAGGAATGTAAGGAACCAACCATTCCCCATCAGTCTTCAAGTTATGAATGAAAGGCGCTGCAACAGTCCAATGCATAGGTGAATTCCAGATGAGACGCACTGAACCCATCGTTAAATCTTTAACATACAGCCATTTTTAGATGAATGTGCGACGCTCGCAAATGAGAATCGAGTGCTAGAGAGTCGTGATCTTCAAAACTGGACATAACAGTAGAAAATACCCTATGTGAGCGAATGGCTTGATCATTTGAATGTGCAAGATTTGGATGCAAACTCACAAGAATCTATGCCAACTCAATTTGAGAGTCATCCCCAATCATAAAGCGCAGCGCTTTAGGGCGTTTAGGCGCTACCTTCAGTTGGGCGCGCTGTCCAATAACGCTATCTACGATCCGTTGATGAATTCCAACAATACTGGCACCCCGTAAAATAACGCTGTGTTCTAGGTCGGCTTCAATCAAAGTAACTTGATGATCAACGCTGCTAAAGGGACCAATAAAGCAGTTTTCTAGGTGGCAATCTTCGCCAATAATTACAGGTCCTCGAACCGTACAGTTGATCAGTTTTGACCCTGCCCCGATCTGCACCCGTCCAGAAATTTGGCTCTTGTCATCGACTTCACCTAAAATACTTGACTTCAAGCAAGTATCTAAAACAATTTGATTCGCTTCTAAAAGGTCGTCTTTTTTCCCAGTATCTAGCCACCAGCCCTCAATTTGACGAGCTTCAACCCGTTGCTGATGGTTGATCAAGTTTTGAATTGCATCGGTGATTTCAAGCTCACCCCGAGGCGATGGTTGGATGCGATCGATCGCATCATGAATTGTTGGTGCAAAAAAATAAATTCCTACAAGCGCTAAGTTTGAAGGAGGAACTTTGGGTTTTTCAACTAGGTTTATGACGCGACCTTGATCGTCGATTTGAGCCACCCCGAACGCTGAGGGGTTTGTCACAGGGCGCAGCATGATCAAGGCATCGATTTGGCTTTCTTTGAATTGGGTCAGAAATCCACCCAGTTCATTTTGAATCAGGTTATCTCCCAAATACATCACAAATGGGGAGTCGCCTAAAAAGGGACGGGCAACCTTGACCGCATGGGCAAGACCCGCAGGTTTGTCTTGCAAAATATAGGTAATATTGGCACCAAAGCGATCGCCATTTCCAGTTTTCGCCTTCACCTCTTCACCCGTTTCAGGGCTAATAATAATTCCAATATCTGTAACCCCTGCTGCAACAATTGATTCAATTCCATACCAAAGAATTGGCTTATTTGCTACCGGAACTAATTGCTTCGCTCCGGTATAGGTTAGAGGGCGTAGTCGTGTTCCCTTCCCACCACTTAAAATGATTGCTTTCATTAGAAGACTCTCAATGATTAGTGAACAGTTAACTTGAACTATTTGAATGATTGACTTGAACTATAAATACACAGGGGCAAGCTTCAAGGGCGTTCCTGCTTGATCTTTTGCAGATAAAATAGGTTCTCCATCTAAAGGCCAATTAATGTCTAAATCTGGATCATTCCAGAGAATAGAACGCTCATGCTGAGGGGCATAGTAATCCGTCGTCTTGTAAAGCACCTCAGCTACTTCAGAGACGACCATAAAGCCATGAGCAAATCCGGGTGGCACCCAAATCATTCGCTTATTTTCAGCGCTTAACGTACAGCTTATCCATTGTCCAAAAGTTGGGGAGTGCTTGCGGATATCAACGGCAACATCGAAAATAGTGCCTACTGTTGCCCGGACTAACTTGCCCTGAGCCTGTTCAATTTGATAATGAAGCCCACGCAAAACATTTTGACTAGAGCGAGAGTGATTATCTTGCACAAACGGCTTTGTGATTCCAGCTTTATCAGCAAATGCTTTACCGTTGTAGCTTTCCAGAAAAAAACCACGATCATCTTGAAAAACTCGTGGCTCAATGATTAGGACATCAGGGATTTCTGTTGGTAAAACATTCATTTTAGTTTCCTTGGACTAACTAATTAACTACTATTTGAAATCTTCTAGGGATTTCTCATCTAGCGTGAATTTAATTCTCCGCTATTTTTTTCTGCACCTTATTAAGGTTTATAGCGCAAAATGAATCAACCATCATCGTGATCAAAAGTAGCTTTATCAAAAAATGAAGTATAAGAAGTTTAAGAAAACTGTCATTTTGATTCATACTTACTCATACTGTCGTTTCGACGATTGATCCGGAACATATAATTGATGCATAGATGTTAGCTGGGAGACAAACAATATGATGCTGATTTTGATGGTTTTATGGTTGAAAGAATTTAGTATACTGAGGCTGAAAACTTTTTTAATGTAAAAATACTACAGTGAATTAGACCCAGCAAATTGGACAAATCGATTGATTAATTATTTCTACTGTTCATAACAAAAGATAAGTGAACTCTAATTTGTAAAAGATTTCTAATTACCTTACTCAATCAAACTAGAGTTTAAAAATGTAGCATTTTTAACATATTTTCTTGTGTTGGTAGAGTTGAACTTTTTATTTGTACTCCTGCATTGCTAGAGTTCCCATTCTTTTGCGTGACTAACTAGTGTTCCAAAATAGAAGGGCTGTGTCGTGCGATCGCAAATTGAATGAGTTGATGGACTAACTCAGCAAAGGAAACTCCGACTGCCCCCCACAGTTGAGGATACATGCTAGTTGCCGTAAAACCAGGCAGCGTGTTGACTTCATTAATCAAAATTTCTTGAGTGGATTCGACGTAGAAAAAATCTACTCGCGCCAATCCTGCCCCGTCGATCGCGACAAAAGCGCGAATTGCCATGTCTTGAATTTGTTCGATAATGGCAGCAGGTAACGCCGCAGGAATGATCCAATCCGCTTTACCAACGGTGTATTTGGTCTCATAGTCATAAAAATCGCTCTGATAGGTGATTTCACCGACTGTAGACGCTTTGGGCTGGTCATTGCCTAGTACTGCGCATTCCACTTCCCGCGCCACAACTCCTGATTCAACGATGATGCGGCGATCGTAAGTAGCAGCACTATCTAGGGCGGCTTCTAGTTGAGAGCGGTTGCGGACTTTTGAAATCCCGACGGAAGACCCCAGATTAGCTGGTTTGATAAAACAGGGATAGCCAAGGGTTGCTTCAATTTGATCACATAATTGGGTGTAAATGCAGGGATCAGACCAGATTTGCGATCGCGTCACTGCCATATACTGAACCTGCGGTAACCCTGCCTGAGCAAATATTTGCTTCATGGCAATTTTATCCATACCAAGGGCAGCACCCAGCACCCCCGATCCCACAAATGGCACTTGCATCAACGTCAGTAAGCCTTGAACGGTGCCATCTTCGCCATTGGGTCCATGCAGCACGGGAAACCAAACGTCTATATCACTCACTCCTGAGGGAAACTGCCAGCGTCGATTAGCATCTGAGCTAGTAGAAGAGGTTTCAAGTTGCGATGGAGTAATGGATTCAAGCACTTTTTGGGCGATCGCAGCATCCCGCCAAACCCCATCTTTCTGAATATAAAACGGCACTACCTCATAGCGGCTCTGGTTGTCATCGGTGGTGAGCGCTTGGGCGATCGCGATCGCTGAGTTAATTGACACCTCATGTTCACCAGAGCAGCCCCCAAACAGAAGTCCAACTTTAAGTTTTTGCATAAGGGCACAATCCTAATCTTGGTTTTGAGCGCTGTGACTAACTTTATCCCAGGGTTGAGTTTGTTTTTCCAGCGCCCTGTTTATGTATGGTTACAATCCTAGAGCGAAAGAGGATGAAGGCTGCTATGATTACCCGGCTAATCTAAAAAAGATTTAAATTAGCCTCTATCAAGGTGCAAGTTTCAGAATTGTCTGCATTGGGTGATTGCTCTCCTATAATTTGCTTACTCTGTAATAGCGAAGGTGCATCTGGCTCCTCCTCCTCCATCACTCAGACTGGTTTATCGGGCGTAGTATGAACAGCAATTTGTTGAAAGAGTGACCCATTCAAAGTGACCCAATTATGAGATCACACAGACCAAACACCGCCGCAAACTCTGAGCTTGATATGGTAAATCCATTGATTCTTCGTGGCGTCACGTTGGTTACAAATGGCTCTTATCAGGAAGGCTTTTCGCTCTTGGATCAGGCAATTCATCTCCAGCCTAACCATAGTGACACTTGGTACTATCGAGGGGATGCCCTGGCAAACCTAGATCGCCATAGTGAAGCTTTAGAAAGCTTTGACCAAAGTATTGCCATCGAGCCTAATAACGCTGATGCTTGGGTATTTCGTGGAGTGGTGTTGATTCACCTGGAACGGTATTCTGAAGCACTGGAAAGCTGCGATCGCGCGATCTCCTTACAAGCAACCAATCGAGAAGCCTGGACTTTTCGAGGAGCCGCACTACAGCGTTTAGGGCAGTATAAAAAAGCGTATGCCAGCTATCAGAAAGCAACTCAAGAGAAATGACGAATAACGTTTGCGTAGCGTCTCCGTAGGAGATCTGGCGAGTGAAAAACCCTATCTGCTTGGGCATCGGACTTGGGGCTTCGGACTCCGTCCTAACTCTCAACTCCTAACAAACTGGCAATCAGAGCTTGCTGAGCGTGCATTCGATTTTCTGCCTGATCCCATACGCGCGATTGAGCGCCTTCCATCACATCATCCGTAATTTCCTCTCCGCGATGGGCAGGTAGACAATGCAGCACGATCGCCGAGGAATCTGCATGGCTTATCAGTTCATCATTCACCTGATAAGGCTGAAAGATTGGAATCCGAGAGGTTGCCACATCCTCTTGCCCCATACTTGCCCACACGTCGGTATAGATTACCTGTGCGCCCTTCACCGCCGCGATCGGATCGGTTGTTGTGGTAATTTCAACGCGATCGCCCGCAATGCTCTTCGCCTGTTGCACAATTTCATCCAACGGTTGGTATTCATTAGGGGAGCTAATCCGCACATTCATACCCGCCAAGGCACAACCCAACAACAAAGAATGCGCCATATTATTGCTGCCGTCACCCACATAAGTAAGTGTCACGCCCGCTAGCCCATTAAACGACTCTTGAATAGTCTGTAAATCTGCCAATACCTGACAAGGATGTTCCAGATCACTCAGCGCATTAATGATTGGGATTTTAGAATAGTGAGCAAAAGTTTCCAGATCGCGCTGATCAAAAGTACGAATTGCCAGAACATCAAGGTAGCGATCGAGGACTCGTGCCGTATCCGCTAATGGCTCTCCTCGGCTCACTTGAGTCACGCTGGGGTTCAAATCTAGCGCCTGTCCTCCTAATCGAGTCATTGCCGCAATAAAGCTGACGCGAGTCCGGGTTGATGCCTTATAAAACAGCAATCCCAAAAGCTTTTGACATTGCGGATGAGTGGTGCCTGCTTTGAATTGAGCCGCAAGATTCAACAAATCTTGTAGCTCCTCCGCTGTCAAATCCGCCATGCTGAGTAAATCTCGCCCTTTCAGTGCCCCCATTCTGCTCCATCCATAATTACTGTGTAAAACCCTAGCAAATTCAAGCAGTGAAGCCTAGCGCGTGTCATCAAACTAAGACTCTAGCTGAGGGGTGTAAAAGGTAAAGGAGGCGCGAGGTAAGGGGGGTAGAGCGGTAATGGAGTAAGATTCCCTGACTCCCTAACTTCTTAAGTCCTTAACCCCTTTCCCTTTTACCTATCAATTATTTGAGTCCCCGCTAGGCTCAGCGCCTGCTGCTTGCAAAGCTGCCTGAGTCTTCTCCTTATCTAGCTTTAGCACTAACACTCCTAAGGGAGGCAAACAAAGATCGATGGAATAAGGACGATTTTGATATGCCCAGTCCTCAGTCCATTTGCCGCCTAAGTTACCCATGTTGCTGCCACCAAACTCACGGACATCACTGTTGAATATTTCTTTGTAGAAGCCCAGGAATGGTACGCCAACTCGGTAGTGAGAATGAGGTTGGGGGGTGAAGTTACACACTACGATCGCAAACTCTTCGTGATCTTTTGACCAGCGGATAAATGACACCACACTATGGCGGTTATCGCTGCAATCAATCCATTCAAAGCCACCTTGCCCGCCAAAATCCCATGAGTAGAGCGCAGGTTCACTGCGATACAACTGATGAAGGGCGATAAAAAAGCGCTTTAACTGCTGATGAGACTCATGCTGGAGCAAATGCCATTCCAAATCTGCCCAAACATTCCATTCATTCCACTGCCCCAACTCCATGCTCATGAAAATTGTTTTCTTACCTGGATGGGTAAACATGTAGGCGAACAAACAGCGGACATTAGCTTGTTTCTGCCACTCGTCACCTGGCATTTTGCCAACGATGGCACTCTTGCCATGCACAATCTCATCATGTGAAAGCGCCAGCATGAAGTTTTCACTGTGGTGATACATCATGCTGAAGGTGAGGTTGTTTTGGTGAAACTGCCGGAACCAAGGGTCCATGTGGAAGTAATCCAGCATGTCGTGCATCCAGCCCATGTTCCATTTCAGGTTGAAACCTAATCCACCGACGTAGGTTGGCCAAGAGACCATGGGCCAATCGGTGGATTCTTCAGCAATAGAAAGCACACCCGGAAAGTAGCTGAAAATAACGTGATTGGTTTGGCGCAGAAAATCTGCGGCTTCAATATTTTCCCGTCCGCCATATTGGTTGGCAATCCATTCTCCATCAGGACGTAGGTAGTCAAGATAAAGCATGGAGGCGACTGCATCGACGCGAATGCCATCAATATGATATTTATCGAACCAGAAGAGGGCGTTCGCAACGAGGAAGTTGCGGACTTCGTTGCGCCCGTAGTTAAAGACCAGTGTGCCCCATTCTTTATGCTCTCCGTTCCGTGGATCGCCGTGTTCATAAAGGTGGGTGCCGTCAAAAAATGCTAATCCGTGACCATCTTTAGGAAAGTGACCCGGCACCCAATCGACTAATACGCCAATGCCGTGTTTGTGGCATTCATCCACAAAATACATGAAGTCTTGGGGAGACCCAAAGCGAGAGGTGGGCGCGTAGTAGCCAGTCACCTGATATCCCCAAGATCCGTCAAAGGGATGTTCGGCGATCGGTAATAGTTCCAGATGAGTAAAGCCTAGTTCCTTCACATAAGGAATCAGTTTGGCTGCTAGTTCTCGATAGGTGAGAAAGCGAGTATCTGGTTTTAACTCGGAAACTACCACAACAGGTTCAGTTTCGCCGTTTGGCAAGCGTGCAGGCTCGGATGAGGCCGCGTGCATCCAAGACCCTAAATGGACTTCATAAACAGAAATGGGTTTGGTGAGTGGATCAACATGGCGGCGTTCTTCCATCCACTCGCTGTCGTTCCAGGTGTATGTAGTGAGATCCGCGACAATGGAGGCAGTTTTGGGACGAGGTTCTTGATAGAAGCCGTAGGGGTCTGTTTTTTCGTAAATGTGACCTTCCCAGTTCTTTACTTCGTATTTATAGTGAGCACCGACCGCTGCATCAGGAATAAAGAGTTCCCATACCCCGTTGGTGCGTTTGCTCATTTGGTGTTGTCGCCCATCCCACTGGTTAAAATCACCGAGAACGGAAACATTGCGAGCGCTGGGTGCCCACACTGCAAAATAAACACCTTTTACATCGTTGAGTTCCGCTGGGTGGGCACCGAGTTTTTCATAAATTCGGTGGTGGTTGCCTTCTCCAAACAGGTGAATATCCAGATCGGTAAGCCAAGGAGATTGGAAGGAGTAGGGATCGTAGGAGACGCGATCGCTTTCTCCTTCTTTAATCCGCAGTTGATAATTAGGTAGATTCGGAGCCGCTAGAGTCGCTTCAAAGAAGTGGGGATGATGGGTAGATTGCATTTGCAGTTCTTCTCGCTGCTCTGGAAAAACAATCCATACCGCGTCTGCTTTTGGTTGGTAAGCTCGCACAACCCAAACGGTTTTTCCATCCTGCTCGACTTGATGGGGTCCCAATACCTCAAACGGATCATGATGTTGGTTCCAAACGATCCGTTCAACTTGGTCTGGGCTAATCGTTGCTGGCATGAAGCTACCTACCTAAATCCTATAAATTTAATCAGCTAGAAATGTAAAGAAAATATCAATATCTGTAGTAAACCGTAGCAAATGATGGGCAAACTCTCAAATAATTTTGCCGCGATTCCTGTGGGGACTCCTGTGCAAAGCTTGGCTAAGCTTCACGAATTGCCTTAGCACTGCAAAAAGACATTCGCAAACCTCTTTAAATTAAAAGCGCCCTAACAAACCAAGCGGTCGTTAGGGCGGTAAGTGACTATATGCTACACCATCTGTCATAGAATCACGGAACGATTCTCAGTAAGCAACTTAACTATGCAGCCTTAAATACTTGCTGGCTTAAGCGCTGCCGGTAAAAGCAATATCGGGAAATTTCGCCTGAGCTTCTGCCATAGGACGTTTTTTGCCTTCCTCTTGCCAATAGTTAATCACTTCGGTCGCTTGGTTGAGCAAGTCAACCCGATCCACCTCAGAAATCCAGTGTTTTGCTTCCATCTCGGTTTTTAACTGTTCCCAAGCATCATTGCGGGGCCAAAAAAAGTAAGATGTCAGCGGGCTTGCTCCCTTGCCTACGACTTGATCTACTGCTAACGCAACGTTCTCATCTAACCAGAGAACTTTTAATATAAATTGTGCCAACCAACAACCTCCAACGCCAACCCAAATGGTCAATAATCTACAGCCTTCTATAGTACCTCACTGCTTTTAATCATGCACGATTTTGAATAAAAGGTGAGCGGCAATGGGCGAGGGGCAATAGGAAGAAAAATTATTGGAGAGGAGTCTATGACGATTCAATCGACTAATCAGCTAGTGGCGCTGGTGATATTTGATATTGATGGGGTGATTCGAGATGTGGGCGGGTCTTATCGGCGGGCATTGGCAGATACCGTGGAGCATTTGACTAATGGAGCCTATCGCCCCTCTCAGAGTGAGATTGATACCTTGAAAGCGGAGGGTATTTGGAATAATGATTGGGAGGCTTCTCAGGAGTTTGTGTTTCGCTATTTTGAGATGCATGAAATGAGCATTCTGCCAGCGGTTCAAGACACAATTGGGCGAGATCAGGCGGGACGGGGCGGGGTGGCGATCGCCTATGACAAACTGGTGGCGTTTTTTCAATCGCGCTATCGAGGCACCGATCCTAATCAATTTACGGGCTACATTTGCCAAGAACCTCTATTGGTTGACCCTGAATATTTTGACCAATTAACCGGGGCGAAGATTGGCTGGGGATTTTTTAGTGGGGCAACACGCAAATCTGCTAGCTATGTGTTGGAAAAGCGTTTAGGGCTTGCGACTCCGGTGTTGGTAGCAATGGAAGATGCTCCTGGAAAACCTGATCCAACGGGGCTATTTGCGGCGATCGCCCAGGTAACGCCAGCCTCTAAAATTCCGGTGCTGTATGTGGGCGATACGGTGGCAGATATGTATACGGTCGTGAAGGCGTGTCAGCAACAAGGAGATCGCCCCTGGGTTGCGGTGGGTATCTTGCCGCCCCATGTACAGGAGACGGAAGCCCAGAGTCAAGCCTATGCAGATGGCTTGCGCCATGCGGGAGCGGCGATCGTGTTTGAGAATGTGCAGGAACTCACGCCGACGGCGATCGCGCAGCTAGTGTTGCAGAGGGAAGAGGGTTAGCTCCGAACCTGTATCTGCTGAACTCCGCACTCTTTATCTTGGCGATCGCGGTTCAAATCGCTCATGATGAAACTGTGGAATTGTGTATTAACTTTAAGCCCCCAAGTCTCTATGAACACTCCCTTCTTAACTCCTAATCCTGTGTCTACGCCGCGCCTGTTGCAACAACTCAAATGGGTGGCTGACCCGATTGGCTATATGGAAAGCGCGGCTCAACAACATCCTGATATTTTTTCAGCAGGGATTATCGGTTTTGGCAATAATTTGGTGTTTGTGAATACCCCGGAAGGGATTCAAGAAATTCTCACGAACGATCGCAAAACCTATGCGGCACTGGGCGGTTTGAACCGAATTTTGACTCCATTGCTAGGCGATTATTCGGTGATTTTGATTGAGGGCGATCGCCACAAGCGCCGTAGACAGATGTTGATGCCCTCGTTTCACGGCGATCGCATTCGTACTTATAGCCAACTCATTTGCGATTTGACCGAAAAAACTTTGGGCGCAATCCCAGTTGGTACAACCTTCTCAGCCCGAACTGCCATGCAAGAGATTTCGTTGCAGGTGATTTTGCAAGCGGTGTTTGGCGTGTTTGAAGGGGAACGCAGCCAGCAGCTTACCACCATGCTGACCAAGTTGACGGAGGTGTTTGCATCGCCGCTATCTTCGAGTCCATTGTTTTTTCCGGTGCTGCAACAAGATTTGGGGGCATGGAGTCCTTGGGGCAAGTTTTTGCGCGATCGCCAGCGCATGGATGAGGTGATTTATGCAGAAATTCGCGATCGGCGCGCCCAGCCCGACCCAACCCGCGTGGATATTTTGGCGCTGATGATGGCGGCGATCGACGATTTGGGGCAGCCCATGACCGACCAAGAACTGCGGGATGAACTCGTCACCCTGATGTTTGCCGGACATGAAACCACTGCCACCGCCCTATCTTGGGCGCTTTACTGGATTCATCACCAGCCAGATATTCGAGAAAAATTGCGGCATGAGCTACAGTCTGCCGATTTATCAGATCCCATGAGCATCGTCAAGCTGCCTTACCTTTCCGCTGTTTGCAACGAAACCCTCCGCATCTATCCCGTCGCTATGCTCACCTTTCCCAGAGTGGTGCAAGAATCCACGGAGCTACTCGGCTATTCGCTGGAACCCGGTATCGCCGTCGTCGGCTGCATTTACCTGACCCATCATCGCGAAGACCTTTATCCAGAGCCGCATCTTTTCAAACCAGAACGCTTTTTAGAACGGCAATATTCTCCCTATGAGTTTCTGCCTTTTGGCGGCGGTGTGCGGCGCTGCATTGGTGAAGCTCTCGCCCAACTGGAACTGAAACTGGTGCTGTCCACGATTCTGACGGGCTACGACTTGGCGCTGGCGAACACCAAACCCGAATATCCCCGCCGCCGTGGAGTCACCCTCGCTCCCGCCAATGGCGTAAAAATGAAAATGGTTGGCAAGCGCTTTGCTTAGGCTAAACATAATCCTATCCCAATGAGTTTAACGAGATGTGGTTTGACTTGTCCGGAGATACTTAAAATTGTGCTGTTAATTTAGAGGATGTCTTAAAAAGCCAGGTATAGCGCCATCAAGGATTAAAGAAGCTCTCATCCCTTAATCTGTCAGAAGAAACAATAATCGACAGGGAAATGAGAGTAATGCAA
>QBMH01000340.1 GCA_003249025.1 Leptolyngbya sp.
CTGGATGTTTGGCGTAGATATAGTCGTGGCGATGCGGAAAGAGCGCGAGAAATTTATCGTCCCACTCCTGAATATATTGAAACTGTTCCGTAGTTTGACTAGCAATACGCATCCATTGGCTCCATCAGTCAGAAGGAGATGGAACAGAACCCCAAATAGCCTTATTTCACACAAAATAACCACAAAAAACTTCAGACCGACTTCTGCACTAGAAATGGGTTCTGCTAGTGTACACATCATGCTTTTTCATAAAAAAGAGAGAGCAATCGTTCTCTCTTTCACTAGGAAGCCAGAATGTGGGAGATTTTGGCGAGGCTCTGTCCCGGTTTGCTGTTATTTGAAAAAAGATGAATAAAGTTACTCATTGAGTAACGATGTTAATCCGAACTTCCAAAGAACATCTGAACTAAGAATAGAAGCAGTATACATCGGAAAAACTTATTCGTAACATGCTGAAATCGCCTGTACGCTGGAGTTATAGGTAGTCTATACGCCAAAGTTATAGGTGAAAATGTACGCCGGAGTTACAGGCATATTAGTTAAAAATACGCTGGAGTTACAGGTGAAAATGTACGCCGGAGTTACAGGCATTTTGAAATGAAATTTTGAGCCTAGTGATTTTTACATTGCCTATAGGAGAAAACTATACGCCGGAGTTACAGGCTGAATCATACGCCGGAGTTACAGGCTACCCAAAAAACTATACGCCGGAGTTACAGGCTGAATCATACGCCGGAGTTATAGGCTAAGTGGCTAAAATCATACGCCGGAGTTACAGGCTAGGTAACTAAAATCATACGCCGGAGTTACAGGCTATCAAAAAGCTATACGCGGGACTTATAGAGTGATGTCCACATTTAGCAGTTTTTTGGATAAGTGTAAGCAAAAACCCTAAATGTAGGAACTTGACAAAGCTCCTGAAAATCTTCTCAGTTCAATGCGTGGCTGGTACAATTTGCTCACGCGATAGGAGCGAATTGTGAGCAAGCGAAACGACACATCTTTTCCAGTAGACGGGCAACTCCTGATGGTGTTACCTAGGGCAGCAGCAGCTCTCAAGAATCCTGATGTGCAGTTGCCCATCTTGCGCTCCGATGCGGACGGATACTATTTAGAAATGCGGGTAGAAGCTGATATTGGTGATCCAACCGAGTTAGCTGTGACTCGCCGAGTGCCTCTGGAGAATCTGTCGGCTGAAGAGTGGGAAGATCTGAAAGATCAGTATGCCAAACTTGATTTAAAGTCGTGTTCTGATCAGGGAATCAGTAAAGGGCTAGAGAAAATTCAGGATCGACGGATTCAACGCTTGATTATGGCGTTGTTGACGTTTCTCAATCCCCGACAGGTTTCTATTGTGCTTTATTTGTATCGACTAGCCGCGCAACAGGGGACGGGGCAGTCAGTATGCTTTCGCTCAAATGATTTGCTGGAAAGTCTAGGATATACCCGCACGAAAGACGGAGGTTTTGCTTCAAAACTGCGATCTCAACTTAATCGCGATCTGGTTGCTCTTCATCGCACAGAACTAGTGTTGGCACAGTCTCTCCGTAAGGGGAATAACATGGGTGCCAAAGTCATGATTAAAAGTGTATTACGGATTAAAGATTACGAAATTGACAATGTTCCGCGAGATTTTGATCTGGCGAAAGCCGCAGACTACACGTATGAATTGGCAGATGCTTATACTGTGTCTCTAGAGTTCTTTGAGGGTCCCAGTCGTACAGGCGACTATGTACTGTTTGCTAACAGCATTGATATTACCCAAAAGTTGGGTAATAACGCCAAGAGTGACTATAAAACAAAGCTACTAATTTATTTGGCAAGCCGGATGAAGTGGGATATCCCCCAAGAGGGTCAGTACCTGGTGATTTCTAAGCAATACTTATTTAAGAATTTGGATTTACTGGGCAGCAACTCATCCCGAAATAATCAAATCTTTTGGCGAACGGTAGATGAACTCAAACAGGGGGGCTATATTTTGGGAGCGCAAGAACTTCCTGGTAAGAAAAAAGTGCCTAATATCCAATTTCAAATTAATCCTGAAAAATTGCGTTGCAATTAGTTATGAGTTTGTTGTCAAGGTTGTATGCCTTGTTGCTACAGTACATAGCGTTACTCGCATTGATGTAAAAGGGATTGAGAGTGGAATATCAACGCCTCTTGGACGGAATTGGGCAAATTAATACTTCAGCCCAAGCTGCGATCGCAAAGGCAGTTAATCAAGCCCTGACTCTACGGAACTGGCTCATTGGTGCACATATTGTTGAGTATGAGCAAAATGGTGAAGATCGGGCAACCTATGGGGAAGCCCTTTTAAGAGGTATTGCGGCTGATCTTGCAGAACGCGGCTATGAGGGTTTGTCCCTCAGTAACTTGAAAAATTTCCGTAAATTTGCCCTGACTTATCCTGTTTTTGCAAAAAGCCAAACACTGTCTGACTTATTTCCTTTTCCTGGAGATGCCCTAGCAAAAAGCCAGATACTGTCTGACTTATCTGAGAAATCTGAAGCGAATATGTCTGGACTTGGCTTACCCCCCGTGATTGAAGACTCAAATGATTGGACGCTCTGCTTTCCTTCTCTAGAAGCACGAATTGATACAATGCAGGCATTTCCCTGGCAGGATGAGCGATATTACATACGCTTGGTGCGCAATGTCGCTTGGTCAAGTTTGATGGAACTTTGCCGGATGGATGACCCCTTAAAGCGGGCATTTTACGAGTTGGAATGCGTGAAAAGCGGTTGGTCAATCCGAGAGTTGAAGCGACAGATTAGCAGTATGCTCTATGAACGAGCAGGTTTGTCAAAGGACAAGGACGCAGTTTTGATATTGGCGCAGGAGGGGCGATTGATTGATACACCCACTACTGTCTTGCGCGATCCTTATATCCTGGAGTTTTTGGGATTAGAGGAAAAGTCAGCTTATACAGAATCCGATCTTGAACAAGCATTGATAAACCATTTGCAGCATTTTATCCACGAGTTGGGACGAGATTTTTGCTTTATGGAGCGTCAGTTTCGCATTACGATTGCTAACCGACACTACTTTCTAGATCTACTGTTTTACCATCGCCGTTTACGCTGCTTAGTTGCGATTGACCTTAAGCTGGGAGAGTTCCAGCCGGAATATGCTGGGCAAATGAATCTCTACCTAAACTACCTCAAACAAGAAGTGACTTTACCGGGCGAAAACCCGCCTGTCGGAATTCTACTCTGTTCTGAAAAGGATGCTGAAGAGGTTCACTTTGCCACTGCTGGAATGGATAATCAACTATTTGTTTCGCGCTATTTGGTGGCGTTGCCTTCAGAAGCCAAGTTAAAGCAATGGCTACGTGAGGAGCAAGATCGTCTCCAATCGCTGTTCAAAGTAGAAGATTAAAAGTTCACTCCTAGGCTTCCAGTGTTTTACTCTATGAGTTTTTCTAGCTGAAGCACCAGCTTTTCTAACAGCTTACGTTTTTGAGAATCTTCCCAAACCTTCACCTGTTTCATCTTTTTATATGCCAAATTTACTCTATTGAGTAGCTCATCCTGGTGTTGAGATGGTTTATTGGTATTGATATAGTCACGAATTTCTCGAACGGATAACTCTTCCTCAACCACTTTTTCTAGCAGCTTATGACGTTCGTTTTCATCTTTGAGTTGAGCGATCGCCCGTGCTTTTGTATATTCAACCTTGCCTTGCCGTAATGATTCAAGAATGTTGTCGGGTAAATTCAGCAACGGTAGACGATTACTGCGAAAGCTATCGGGAGTAAGTCTGCCAACAACGTTAAACAATCGTTCGACAATCTCCCATTGCTCACGAATAACGTTATTCGTAAGTTCGCCCCCTTGTTTCTTGATGTGAGCAACCTGATTTAGAAGGGAAATAACTTCTTCACAAGAGCATTTCAGGTTAATACATAGCAGTTGCAGAATTGCCTCGGTTTCTTCTACTGGATTAAGGTCTTCTCGCTGAAGGTTTTCCAGTAGAGCAACTTGAATGACTTCCTGCGATGTCAAATCTCGGATTACAACAGGCACTTCCGTTAAACCGACTGCTTGAGCTGCCCGATAACGGCGCTCTCCTGCCACTAATTCATAGGTGTCAGATGCCATCGGGCGGACTAACATCGGTTGCAGAATCCCATGTTGCCTAACAGAGGTAATTAGGCTCTCCATTGCTTTACTAGAAAAGTAGCGGCGGGGGTGT
>QBMH01000341.1 GCA_003249025.1 Leptolyngbya sp.
GCTTAGCGATCGTCCGGCTTCCACCATTCCCGCCGCTTTACGGGTCATGGCAGTCGTTGCCCTTCCCTGGATGCTCGTTTTTCTAGAGCCTAACTTGGGCACCTCTTTGGTCTTTGGTGCTATTACCATGGGCATGTTGTATTGGGGTAATGCCAATCCGGGCTGGCTGCTGCTGCTGCTCTCCCCATTTATTTCCGCGATTCTATTCAACATTTCGCTACCCTTTTGGTTTGCCTGGATTGCCGTCGTTGGCGTGGTGGCATGGCGCAGTCTTCCCTGGTATCGGCTAGGGACTTTGGGTGCCGTGGTGATCAATCTAGTATCGGCAGGGCTAGGACATTTACTCTGGGGATTGCTCAAGGAATATCAAAAAAAACGCCTAGTTATCTTTTTAGATCCCGACCAAGAACCCCTCAAAGGGGGCTATCACTTAATTCAGTCGCGCATCGCCATTGGTGCTGGGGAAATGTGGGGCAGAGGGTTATATAAGGGAACGCAAACCCAGTTAAGCTTCATTCCAGAACAACATACTGACTTTATTTTCACCGCGATTGGTGAAGAGTTGGGCTTTGTGGGCTGCATTCTAGTCCTGATTGCTTTCTGGCTGATTTGCTTACGGCTGGTGATTATTGCTCAAAATGCCAAAGATAATTTCGGCTCACTGATTGCGATCGGTGTCTTTTCAATGATTGTGTTTCAGGTTTCTGTCAATATTGGTATGACGATTGGCTTATCTCCGGTGACGGGTATTCCGCTGCCCTTTTTGAGTTACGGCAAATCTGCTCTGCTCATGAATTTTCTGGCGATCGGGGTGGTGCAATCCGTGACAAATTTCCGACAGCGGCTGAAATTCTAGCCAGACCCATTAACCATTGCCAAGGATCTATTTGGGGGATAGCCAAAAAACAATCAAACGACCGACCATTCTTGCCTTCCACCTTGTAAGCTTGTCTAGTGATATATCGGAGCAAACCGCTATGATTTTTCCGGGTTCAGTTGTTCGAGTAACCAACTCTCAAGATACTTACTATCAATTTCAAGGGTTAGTGCAACGGATGAGCGATGGCAAAGCACTGGTTCTGTTTGAAGGCGGCAATTGGGATAAATCAATCACGTTTAAGCTTTCAGAACTGGAAGAAGTAGACCTGGCAGCCGCAAAGAAAAAGGGGAAATAGCTCAGGTTTAATCTTTAAGATTAAGCTTAGGATTAAGCTATGGATGAACATAGCCTAGAAGTTAAAGTTTTCCTGCTTACCTCATGCGTCTTCCTCTTCCTCAGTTTGCTGCCCAAAATCGCCAGCCCAATCATATTGCAGAGGTGATTGAAACTTCTACAGCGGAATTTTTGGCGCAGTGCTTAGATCCTCTGGATCTAAGCTTTCCAGCGATGCCGCCCTTTGGCAGTTGGGTGAAATCGGCAGAAGAAGAGTCAGGCAATCAAATCTATGCGATCGTCTATTACGCTTCCACCAGTCCGATAGATTCGGTGCATCGGGCACGGGCATTGGGTTTATCGCTGCAAGAGTTGCGCGAAGAACAACCGCAAATTTTCGCGATGTTGAAGACGGAGTTTCGGGCGGCGATCGTCGGATTTGAACCCCACTTCGTCAGAAACAATGGGGTAAAGCCAGATTCAGTCTTGATTTATCAACATTTACCGCCCCGCCCTCCTCAGCTTCACCAGGCAGTGTATCAATGCGACGCTGATGAAATTCTGCGCTTCACGGATCGGCTAGATTTTCTGCGAACCTTGCTGCAAATGAACGGTGTGCCTGTAGATGCCTTGGTCGCCGCGATGCTGCGGGAAGTATATGGGTTAAGACGGGCAGATCGAGACTGGTTGGTGCAAGCCGGACGGATGTTGAGCCTGTATTTAAAAGATGATTACGATCGCCTCCGCACAATTCTGAGTCAAGTGCATATTTAAAATTGGCACTAAGATCGAAGAGTATAGTGTGTCGTGTGCCTGCGTGTGACTTCAACCAAGATTTTGCCTTTACTTCAAGATCCAGACCGCTTAGAGACTCGCTTGAAGGAGATTCCCCCAGAGCCGGGAGTCTACTACATGAAAGATGCCACCGATCAGGTGCTCTACATTGGCAAGTCGAAAAAGCTGAGATCGCGGGTGCGATCGTATTTTCGTGATGATCATCACCACAGCCCCCGGATTGCCATGATGGTGCGGCAAATAGCCGATATCGAGTTCATCGTGACTGATACTGAAGCTGAAGCCCTTGCCCTAGAAGCCAATCTGATTAAGCAGCACCAACCGTACTACAACGTGCTGCTGAAGGATGACAAAAAATATCCCTGGCTGTGTATTACCTGGTCTGAACCCTATCCGCGAATTTTTATTACCCGCAAACGTCAGTTGGGTAAAAAAGCAGATCGCTTTTATGGACCCTATGTGGATGTGGGCTTGCTGCGGAGTACGCTGCACTTGGTGAAGCGGGTGTTTCCTTTGCGGCAGCGTCCCCAAGCGCTGTTTAAGGATCGCCCTTGTCTAAACTACGATATTGGGCGCTGTCCGGGGGTTTGCCAGCAGTTAATTTCCTCGGAAGACTATCACAAGATTGTTCGCAAAGTGGCGATGGTGTTTCAGGGACGAATTGACGAACTGGTGGATATCTTGTCAGTGCAGATGGAAAAAGCGGCGGATGAGTTGAATTTTGAAGTAGCAGCCCGGGTTCGTGATCAGATTGCTGGAGTCAAAACATTAGGAGCCGATCAGAAGGTGGATCTGGCGGATGATACGGTGTCGCGGGATGCGATCGCCCTTGCTGCTGATGAAAACCATGCCTGCATTCAGCTATTTCAAATTCGCACAGGGCGCTTGGTGGGTCGGCTTGGGTTTGTTGCCGATGCCCAATCAGGCACTTCGGGGGAAATTCTTCAGCGTGTTTTGGAAGAGCATTATCAATATATCGACCCGATCGAAATTCCTGGCGAGATTTTGGTGCAGCATGAATTGCCGGAAGCTGAGATGTTGGCAGCGTTTCTCAGCACTGCTAAAGGACGCAAAGTCACTATTATTCATCCCCAGCGCCAAACCAAGGCTGACCTGCTCGAAATGGTGGAACGTAATGCTGGTTTTGAGTTAGCACGGACTCAGCGCTTTGCCGATCGCAACACCCAAGCGATGCAAGATCTGGCAGAACTGCTGGATATGCCCGATTTTCCGCGCCGGATTGAAGGCTATGACATCTCCCATATTCAAGGATCGGATGCGGTTGCGTCTCAGGTGGTTTTCATGGATGGAATGCCTGCAAAGCAGCATTATCGTCACTACAAGATCAAAAATCCTACTGTGACCAGTGGGCATTCAGACGACTTTGCATCGATGGCAGAAGTGATCACCCGGCGGTTTCGTAAGTATGCCGCGTTAAAAGAGCGGGGAGAACGGGTGAAAAGTGACGAGGCTTCTGTCCTCGATCGCCATGTGAGTGCTACTTCAGATTTTCCCGATTTGGTAATGATTGATGGGGGCAAAGGGCAGCTATCCGCTGTCGTGAACGTTTTACGAGAGATGAACCTGCTGGAAGAAGTGCGGGTGGTCAGTCTTGCCAAACAGCGGGAAGAAATTTTCTTACCGGGTGAATCGCTACCGCTGCAAACAGAAGCGGAACAGCCCGGAGTTCAGCTTTTGCGCCGTTTGCGAGATGAGGCACATCGATTTGCGGTCAGCTTTCATCGTCAAAAACGCACAGAGCGAATGCGGCGATCGCGTCTGGATGACATTCCTGGATTGGGTTTCCATCGTCAAAAGCTGCTGCTCGCTACTTTTCGATCAATTGACTACCTGCGGGAAGCTAGCCCTGAACAAATTGCTACCGTTCCTGGAATTGGTCCCCGCTTAGCTCAGCAAATTTACAGCTACTTTCATCCCGTTCACGACGATAACCCTGCTGAAGAGTCTTCAATATCTACCCTTGAGCCTCACTCAGCTTCGGATAATCAGGGGAATACGGCAATTTTGTAGAGCGATCGCTCCGCCGAACTCACGTTAATTCACCCCAAATTTCGCCTCAAACTGACCTAAAAACATTCAAATCATTAGAAGCAAGGAATCGTTGGAATCCTTGCTGAAAGAGGTGTTTCAGCAATAGCTCACTCACGGTTCGCCCATTTTTGAGTGAGGTAGTGACATTGGGCTAGAGTTCGT
>QBMH01000342.1 GCA_003249025.1 Leptolyngbya sp.
TTGGTCAGGGTATAGTTGATTTGGCTGACGAGCAGATATTGGCAATAGTCCAGCCGTGTGACAGGGTCTTTCATACTTTGACTCTAGCGACTCTCATACTTTGACTCTAGCGACTCATCTATGTATTTGGGTTGCCCTTCCCTTTTCCCTCTGCGTAAGCCCTAATTTTTTCGGGGAGCCACACTAAGGCTCCCTATTTTTTGTCCTTTCTATTCTCTCAAATCCTGATTCTGTATAGAGCCTGTTTTGGATCTTTTGTGAAACTGTTACTATCAAGGCGTTTCAGCAAAAGCGGTTAATTTACCGAAAACGTCTCCTGCTAAGGGTTGTAGGCTAGATATCAAATGGGTTCTATAGCTTAGAATTACCTTGTCACCCGCTAAGGTCCCTAACTACTTGCTGATGGATTCAAAGGGTTCAGAGCCGAGGGGACTGGGAATCCAGCCCGCGATCGCTTTGCGCTGTGCTACGAGCGGCTGAGAATGCACAATCGGCAATCGCAGCACTTCTTGATGCAAAATTTTGTCTACCTGAGCGTAGACCTTGGCTCTATCGGCTTGGGTTTGAATGGCTCTCCCCTGGTTCAAAAGCTGAAACACGGTGGCATTCTTCCAGTCGCCGATGTCGGTCGTTGCACCGGGACCATAGTGAGGAAAGTAGAAGCTATCGGGATCGCCATAATCTGCCGTCCAGCCCAACATGAATGATTGGTAGCCAGGAGGCTTACGCCGATTTGCTAAGTATGCCGCCCAGTCCTGGGTTTTGAGGCTAACGCGGATGCCAATGGCACTGAGATCGGCGGCAAAGGCTTCGGCAATGGGTTTAGGAGTCGGAAAATAAGGACGGGAAACGGGCATGTACCACAGTTCTAAATCAAACCCGTTGGGGTAGCCTGCTTCGGTGAGTAGTTGTTTGGCTTTTTTGGGATCAAATGGATAGGCGGCAAGGGTGGTATCGTTTGCCCAGGCAAGTGACTCTGGTAAAAAGTGAGGGTCATGGGTGCCCAAGTTCCCCCAAAAGGCTTGGACGATCGCAGGTCGGTTGATGGCATGGGCGATCGCCTGCCGCACCTTCACATCCGACAATGGTTTGTAGCTAGGATTTAATGCCAAATAGCCTACGTTAAAGGAGGGACGGGCGATCGCCGTTAAATTGGCATCCCCATCAATTTCTTTCTTTTGATCCGGTGCCAAATCCACCGTGAAATCAATCTGTCCAGCCCGGAGTTGAGCCAACCGAGCAGCGGGATCAGCAACAAAACGGATGACGAGTTGATTGACTTTTGGAAAGCCCGATCGCCAATAAGTCGGGTTTTTCTCCAACACAATGCGATCGCCCGTGCGCCATTCTTTAAATACAAACGGTCCGGTTCCCACTGCCAAGGAGCCGGGAGTACCATATTTTGCCCCTGCTTTTTTAACGGCTGTTGGGCTAGCCATACCAAAATAAGCAGCAGCGATCGCATTGGGAAAGGCGGCGAACGGCTGTTTGAGCTTAATCTGCACCGTTGTCGAATCAACCACCGTCACAGATTGCACAATTGAATCGGGTGTACCCTTAAAGCCGCCAAACACTTGGGACCATATTTCATAAATTTTGCCAGCATTGCGGTAGCCTTGGGGATGGCTGGCATCCCACCAGCGCTCAACGTTAAACTTGACTGCTTCGGCATTGAAATCTGTGCCATCTTGAAACTTGACTCCTGGTCGCAGTTTAAATGTCCAGGTTTTGCCGTCGGCTGAGGCTTTCCACTCAGTTGCTAAGGCGGGCTGTATGTCAGTCGTTCCGGGTTTAAACTCCATCAGGCGATTGTAAATTTGATTTTGCACAATCAACGAGTTGCCATCGGTAATATTTCCTGGCTCCAGGTTTACAGGTTGCCCGGTTGATCCATAGACTAAAGCGGACGATGAGGCAGGAGCGGTTCCACTAGAAACGGGTGCAGACGGTTGATTCCTCGCGGTGCAGTTGGTTAAGGCGATCGCGACAATGAACGCGATCGTCAGCCACCAACCCCGCCATTTTTGCAGTCGCCATTTTTGCCAAATCATTTTTCCCCTTTCCACGCCATGCCAGCAAAGACCTTACCTAATATAAGTCCTGATGCGGAATTCGTTTGACACAGTATTCATTCGGTATTGATTGGGTTCTGATTTGATTCAGCCACCTTTTTTGATGCGATCGATTTCCTCCTGAAGTTGATCAATCTCTTGACGCAAAACATCAACCTCGGCTTGCTTTGGGGACGGTGCAGCCGTTGGATTCACAGGCACTTCGACTGAGCCTGCTGCACCTGCACGGGCATAGTTTCCCTGGCGAATTTGACGATAGTCATTAGAAACTGACCATTCGCGCAGATAGTGAACTCGCTCAACGGTGAACGGATGGCTGAGAAAAACGCCTGCCGACAGGTTGTTATAGAGCAAAAACTTATAGATTTGGTTGAGTCCGTCGGCATCAAGATTCTGGTAGCGCTCCGATTGCTGAATAAACTCGTCTACGCTTAACTCGTGAGCATATTTGGTGCTGCCACCAGCGATTCGCATCATGTTAGTCAAAATGGGCTGGAGATCATCGGTAACCAACAAGGCAGCGCGATCGGCAGAGAGTTCTGCTTTTCTGAGCCATTCAAAAAACGCCGCAACTAACCCAGTACTGATTAAGGTACTTAGCCCAAAGGTGCGTTCGGCTAGCCCAGACACAACCTGAGTAGTCCAGATTGCCATTTGGATCAGAATTGTATGTTCACATTTGAGGTGACCCAGTTCATGGGCAATCACAGTTCGCAGTTCTGCTTCGCTGACCAAATCGAGTAAGCCAGAATTCAACACAATAAAGGGAAAATCTCGCCCCAGGGCAAAAGCGTTTACGGTGGGGCTTTGGGAGACAAACAGACTTGGCTCTGGATAAATATCTAAATCCCGCAGGCATTCTCGAAAAATTTGGTGAATGGAGGCGTACTGGCGTGGACCTACCTGAATGCTATTTCCTAGCTGATAAACAAACTGGGGACGCTCGGTCAAATATTCAACAAATTTACTGGCAACTAAATCGAAGCCTGGAACGCTGCGGAGGGCTTGTTCTGCTTGGCGATCGAGGGGATGTCTAAAAGCTTCACTCGAAATTCCGGGATAGGTAGGCATAAAGGGAAGGGCGCTAGGATTTTTGGGATATTTACTGAATGGTAAGCGTTAGTTTTTTGGCGATCTTGTTCTTTTGTAGCGTATGCACCGGATTATTGACGGCACCTAGATAATAATTTGCAACAATACAGATTTTCTAGGGCATCCTTGATTTCTGTCATGTGAGTTTCCCTTGGTTGTGTGCGGAACAAACCCTTTGGCGTAAAGCTAAGGGGTTTTTTGTGAGGAAAATTAGAGGCAAGCGATCGCAGTCCTTATGGCTCAGCAGCGATCAACAGACGACTCAACACCCGCTGCAATATTTTGATTTCTTCTTCATCTTGCAAATGACAGGCAAAATACTCTGCGATCGCGTCTGCATACACTATCCAGATTTGTTGCTGCATTGCCAATCCGGCATCGGTTAACACTGCGAAAGTGCCCCGGCGATCGCTGGGGCAAGCATCCCGTCGTAATAAACCCGCTTTTTCGAGGCGATCGACCAAGCGCGTCAGATTACTTCGGCTCAACAAAACTTTCTCCGCTAACTCACTCAGCCGCAGCCGATAATCGGGAGCCTCTTTCAGCGTAAACAGCACGTCGTACCAATCTAGTGGGGGGAGATCTGCTTGAGCCAGCTTCAACTCAATCCGTTCTAGCAAGCGAGCATGAGCCGTGAGAAACAGCCGCCACACAGAGCTTTGCAAATCGTCTAGCTGCACTTTAGCGTTCATAAACTCAAATTCTTCAAAAAGTAGTTGCAATTTCAACTAAATAGATTAAACTGGCTTTAGTTGCAAATGAAATCATTTTACTTACAATCATATTAAGGGCAATTTCAGGCTCCTACTTTTACTTTGGCAGAGCCTACTTCTAAAACCAGGCAATAAATTTTGGAGACCTTCAATAGACCTCTTGCGAAAGTGATTTGAGTTAGAGTAAAAAGTTTTGAGAACCCAATCCACTTTTACAATGCAATACGAACAAGCAAAAGAGTTGCTCGACCTCGATTTCAAGCGACT
>QBMH01000343.1 GCA_003249025.1 Leptolyngbya sp.
CAACCTCTCCATCAAACCAGTTTCTCTGATGGAAAACAACAAACCTAGAACATTACCCAAGATGATCAGTACAAACAGCAATTGGAATACGAAGTTAATTGGAAATCTTTCCTTGACTCTTTCTAGTGAACTTACCTAAATTTTAATGATCTGCCACTTTGTGAGACTGAGTTACTTGAAACCGCTATCCTAGTGACTGAAGTGTTTTAATGTCCGATTGAAAATCTTCCACATCGTAGTTGAGATAGAGTCCTCGTTTTGCTAATTCGTGTTGGAACTCAATGACGGTTAGTCCAGTCCAAGCCCGAACTTTGCCACTGCTGATTTTTTGTTGCTCATACAGCATGATGGCAATTTCTAGTTTCAATTCATCCTCGGTCATCTTGATTGCCTGGAGGATATCATCAGGGATTACAACACTCATCGGTTTCTGGTAGAGGAAATTGGGCTATCTTAACTTCAAGGATAAGTGATCCTAACCAGTAGTGCGATCGCCCTTTAGCCAACCTGCAAGCCATCGACTATTGCATCAGTTGAGCGATCATTACAAGCATCTGTCCTGCGGTAATTGATTGTGACTGAGTTCACCCTTGGTCTAAATGACAGCTTCAGGAAGCCTCTTGCTGTCTTTTGCTTTTCAAATAATCTGCGATCGCTTCAGTCACGTCATCTTCAGCTTTATAAACCCGTGAATTAGGGTTCTCAGAACGCCGTCTATCAAGATAGGCTTGTAAGGCTTCCTCTTGATCGCGATGCTCTAAAACATATGCTCGAAGTTGTAGCGTTGTCATCATAGCGAAGTCCGGTTTCACGCTCATACAAACCTCCAATCTCCGTCTGGGTCAATCTCAATATTGATTTCTTCTTTCGACAAGATAATCACCTGTCCAGTCCGTTTATCCAGAGTCACTAGATCAATCGAGCAGTATTTACTGGTCAGGTCACAGCAAAGCTGAAAACACTTCAACGCTTGTGCTGTAGTATGCATTCTACCCCCCTAATCAATGTATGCACAGATACCAGTCCACAGCATACCTGAAAAGCTATAATCAGCAGGCAGTTAGTGCCTTTGGTAAATCTTTATGAAAACCTTCACTGCGATCGTTGAGAAAGATTTAGATACGAAGCTATATGTAGGCTATGTCCCTGGATTTGCTGGAGCGCATTCCCAAGGAGAAACCTTAGATGAGTTACAAGAGAATCTCCACGAAGTGATTGAAATGCTTCTGGAAGATGAAGCTGTAGTATTCAAAACAGAATTTATTGGTACGCAGCAGATTGTCGTTCAGTAGGCGATGAGCAACATTCCTGTCTTGAAGCCACAAGAGGTTGTCCGCATTTTAGAAAATCTGGACTTTGTTGAGGTGCGCCAAAAGGGTTCACATAAGCAATTTCGTCATGGCGATGGACGAGGCACAACGGTTCCATTCCACAAAGGTCGAGACATATCTCTAAGATTGCTACGCCAGATTGCAAGCACATAGAGTTAACGGTTGAAGAATTGTTAGAGGCGCGGTGATGCTGAGCAATTCTGTAAAGTGACCTGCTTTCTTTTAACAACAGATGCAAAGAGATCGCTTCGTTACGCGATCGCCCTTTAATGGATTAACGCCTTCAAAGGTGGATGGCGGACAGACCCTCATCCATGCAGAAGTGCTAGGAAAGGCAATAGCGCAGTAAAACATAAAAATCAGCATTTATGGCAAAGTACAAGGTACTAAGTGCAGAGTACTAAGGCGATTTCCAGTAAACAAAATACCTGTAAGGGCAGGTTTTGCATTTCACTCATGCATTGCACCATTCAATTCTGGCTAAACCTGCCCCAACGACAGCGGTATATTTTCTCTTAGAAATCTCCTAAGTCCAAAGCGCGGAGTCCAAAACGCAGCATTCGTCATTCGTCATTCGTCATTCGTCATTCGTCATTTATTATGAAACTCCTCAATTCCTTGCTCGGTCGCCATCCCGAAAAGATCAACGCCAACGTAGAAATTTATACCTGGCAAACTTGTCCGTTTTGCATTCGCGCCAAACTGCTGTTGTGGTGGAAAGGCGCGAATTACACAGAGTACAAAATTGATGGGGATGAAGCCGCACGGGTAGCCATGGCAGAGCGATCGCAGGGTCGTCGTAGTGTGCCCCAAATTTTTATTGACAGTCAACATGTGGGTGGATGTGATGATATCTATGCTTTAGATGCTCAAGGGCGGCTTGATCCGTTGCTCCAATCCACTTAATTAGCGTGAAGTATTTGCTGGATGACCCAGAGTATCAAAGGCACTGTCGCTGGATGAAACGGGCGATCGCCCTTGCGGATGTCGCTGGAGAGGCGGGTGATGTTCCAGTGGGTGCGGTGATTGTCGATCCACAGGGAAGGGCGATCGCTGAGACAGCCAATCGCCGAACGCGCGACCATGATCCCACTGCTCACGCAGAAGTCCTTGCCCTTCGCGCCGCTGGGAATACCTTAAATACCTGGCGCTTGGATGGCTGCACACTGTATGTCACCTTGGAACCTTGCCCCATGTGTGCGGGGGCTTTGGTATTGGCGCGGCTGGGAATGCTCGTGTATGGAGCAGATGATCCTAAAGCCGGAGCGATTCGCAGCGTGTTGAATCTGCCTGATAGTGCTGGTTCCAATCACCGCTTTCCGGTGATTGGTGGTATTCTGGAAGATTACTGTCGTCAGCAGTTGCAATCATGGTTTGCAGCTCGTCGTTCTTAGTAACGTGAAACTGTCACATGACACCACTCAAACTGTCCTAGGGATGAAGACAGGTGATTTAAGGGCATCTAGGGTATAAATATCTATTTTTATTCCTGCATCTATCTAACCGCTTTTTATTAGCATCATGCGATCGCTTAATTCCCTGTCCTCGTTTGAATCGCTTTTTAAGTCTGCTTTCCCTGTTGAAGACGAAAAAAATTCTGAGTTATTTGAGCGCAACTGTTCAACGTCCCAATCGCTAGAACCAGTTGAGATGCTGCCCAGCAAAAAAGCTGCTGAGCCTGCTCCCTCGCGAGTTTTGCCTTGGTTAATGGCATTATTTTATCCGTTGGGGCGCTATTTTGTACTGCCACTCTACTTCAAACGGATTGAAGTGATTGGCAGAGAGCATTTACCCTCTAGTGGTTCAGTGATTTTGGCTCCCACTCATCGCTCTCGATGGGATGCGATGACGCTGCCTTATGCCGCAGGACATGATATTACTGGGCGGCACCTCCGCTTCATGGTGTCGGCAAATGAAGTTACTGGGTTACAAGGCTGGTTTATCCAACGCATGGGTGGGTTTCCAGTGAATACCGACCGCCCAGCGATCGCGAGTTTGCGTCATGGCGTAGATTTATTAGAATCGGGCGAAACCCTAGTTATTTTTCCTGAAGGCAATATTTTTCGAGAACTCCATGTTCAACCGTTGAAACCAGGATTGGCGAGGCTGGCGATTCAGGCAGAGACTAGCCGCAGCCAACTTGGTGTTCAAGTTGTACCTATTAGCATTTACTACAACAATGCTTTAGTGCCTTGGCGTAGCTGTGTTCGCATTGTCATCGGCACCCCGCTTCATGTTCCTGACTATTGCCAGGGTTCTCACAAACAAAATGCAAAGCGACTCACCGCCGATCTTCAGGCTGCTATGGAAGCGTTAGCCTCAGAGAATTTGTAACTAATCAGCCTTAAACCATTAAGCTGATTTCCAACCAACCTTGGTGGCATTATGTAAGGGGTTCTTCAAGTCATTCATCGATGAAGTCCTTGCAGGTTGCGGGCAGGGAGAAGAAGCGGTGATGGCGTTGGTGGAAAGTTTAGTGGAGCAAATCAATTCACTCGAAGATCAGATACAAGCCTTAGCCTTAGAGAATCAACTGAGCTAAACTATCTCGCAACCCGTCACAGCTTATCTCAAAGGCAAAATAATACGTCTAGAACATCACCTATTTCTTTGAGCGATCGATCTTGATTGCACTACTGTTGAGAAAACCCATAGGCAAAGATCCTACCAAGCTACGCTCTACGGTAGTGCCATTATGTAAAGGATGGAGAAAAAGGAGTCATCTGCTCCCGTCGCAATTTCTCTCGAATCTTTTGATTGTAGTGATGAATGAAATTCCAAATCGCTCCAATGTGATTGTCTAATTTCTT
>QBMH01000344.1 GCA_003249025.1 Leptolyngbya sp.
GGGTGAAATTACATCGTCTTTACCCATCAACTAAAAATTGATACAACACTAGTGCGACTAATGCCTCGCAGACTGCTGCCTTCACTGTGAGACTGTAAAACTTGGCGAATTTGCTCTGGGCTGACGTGACGATGGTAGTAGAGGGTATCAAAGCGTTCGTTGAAGGTTTGGCGGCAACCGGGGCAAAAGTACCGTTGGACTCCACTGGGTGTCTTGCCGTGCTTGTGAGCTTTCAAGTGTCCACACAACGGGCATTTCATAAGCTGAACAACATAGTCATTGTTCTTCTACTTTACTCAACCCACTCAAATTTAATGCACGATCCTGCAATGTTAGGTAAGGGGGCTTAATTTACCTTATTTCATAATGTGGAAATCTATTGTGACTATTGAACTTGTTGATATTCGCCAGCCACCTAACACTGCGTTGGTGCAGACGGGCAGGAGCCATCGTTGAGAGTTCAGGTTATTTGCCGCCGCACAACTTCACCGTTAGGCGGCTCTGCATTCCATTGCGCTCGTTTTTAACCGTGAACTTGAAGGAGATTTAGCGTTGGTTGACCTCACTTTAGAAATCGCCCATCAAGAATCGCTCATTTTTTAGTCCTGAAGTTCGTCTGCAAATTTTCCAATCTCCCCTTAAGATTGAGTATTCTATTTAGGTAAACAACCGACTTAAAGGGAATAGAGCCTTTCCTTACACCCCATCTGTCATCCTTGCACTATGCGTAGTCTTTTAACTAAATGGATTGCTACCGGACTGGCAGCAACCGTGTTTTATTTAATTGCCACCCCTGCTGCTTGGGCATTTTGTGGGTTCTTTGCCGCTAAAACCAACTCCATCCTCAGCAACTCCGCTTCGCGAGTAGTGATCGCCCACAAGGGGAACCACAGCGTGTTCACCATGCAGAACAACTTTGAGGGTGATGTGGGTGAATTTGCCCGGATTGTCCCCATTCCAGTCATCCCAACCCGGCAACAGGTTCGTATTGGCAACAACGAGATTATCGATCACCTCGATAGTTTCACCTCTCCCCGACTAGCCGAGTATCGCGATAACCCTTGCACTGATGAATACAACCTGTATGGCTTCTTGCTATTTGCCGCCACTAGTTTTGGTCTCATTCTGTTTCTAGTCATTACCTTTAGTTCCAGAAGCTTTGGCGGACGACTGTTACAGCTTGGGATGATTTCTGTCATTGTCTGTATTTTGGTGGCAATCGCCCTACCCAGTTTTCTAAACCAGGCCAATAAAGCAAGCAACTCCTGGTCACGGGCAGGGGGGCAAGTGGAGGTAGCCGATCAGTTTGCGGTAGGTGAATACGATGTAACGCTACTGAGTGCGACGGAATCCAATGGGTTGGTGAACTGGTTGCAAGGCAATGGCTATCGCATCCCCACCAACGCCAAAGCCATGTTGCAAGACTACATTCAGCAAGGCATGAAGTTTTTCGTGGTGCGGGTGAATCTGGAACGGTTTGAAAAAGCCTCTCTCAGCCTTCTGCGCCCGATTGTGATTGAGTACGATTCGCCCCAGTTGATGCTGCCGATTCGGTTGGGCACGTTGAACGCGGCAGGAGCTTATCAGGATGTGACGGTTTATCTGTTGACAGAGCAAAACCCGGTGGAATTGGTCAACTATCCCACATTGCCCATACCCACGGATGCCATCTCTAATAGGCAACAACCATCAGGGCAAGAACTACCCGGATTTGTCAAAGATAATTTCCAGGATTTTTACCAAGCTCTGTTTCAGCAGCAGTATGAACGGGCGGGTAAACGGGCAGGATTTTGGGAATATGCAGGGCCAATTGCCTTGGGGGGTTCCTGTGATCCCTGTACGATGCCGATGAGGGATGTGGAACAACTTCAGACCAATTTGAGGTCGTTGGGGGTGTTTTGGAACACGCAACGGTCACAACCTGTGATGGTGACACGCTTGCATGTGCGCTACACGGCTGACAAGTTCCCAGACGATTTGCGATTTCGGGAAGTTGATCACGACACATTCATGATGAAAATGCAGGAGGCGCGTTCGCTCAGCCGTAATGGAGTTCTCCAAGTCCGTTATGTGATTCGCCATGCCGATGCAACTTTCTGTGTGGCAGGGTGGCGATACAACCAGGTGATGAGTCGGACACGGGAGAATTTGGCACGGTTAACGGGTTGGAGCCGCGAAGAAATGGAAAGGTGATTTCGGAGTAGTTCAGGGTAATTATCTTGAAGTAGAGGTTAGAGATCAGGCAAGACGTGGAGTCCTACGCACAAGTAAAAAACGCCAGCTAACAAAGCCCATGCACACCGACCGCCGAAAGTGCTTTGTATGATGCAGAGATTATTTTCGCGGCGGGTGATGGGCAACGTTAGGCTTCCAGGAGAACCAGAGTACCCGATTTCCCTAATTGAGTAGACTAACCCGTCAAGTCGGTATCTAAAAAGATCATCACCTGCGACTGAGAAGGATGAGACTCCTGAGTCTTGGGAGCGTCATGTAATATGGGAGACAAGCAAAATCACAGATACTACTTAACAAAGCTTAGAGAGTTATTAAATTTGCTAGCCTTTTTCGTTACCTTAATTTCGTTACCTTAATAATGAGATAAGCAGGTACTGCCCATGAAGGTTGAGGTAATTGCAGGAAAAAAAGGAAGTCCAGAATTCCAAAAGGCTCTTGAACTCAAGGAGCAGTTCATCAGTAGGTTTGGAGATTCCAATCAGGATAACCGATTTGCTTGGATCTTTCCGAATCATGACTGTAGTAGCCAAAGAGGTATTAGAGATGTTGATATTCTCGTATATGCAGATGTCCGGGCAAACGTTGAGTTTCGTGAAAACAGGGTTATTAAGACGTGTTATGTTCAGAACTTTGTAGCTAATATTGAACTTTGCAATCGAGATGAGTGGTGGCGTGAGGGAACTCATGTCTGCGTTAGCTATTGGGGCGAAGAAAGCGATAAAACGCAACAAAATAACAATCAAATATATGCTCTAAAGAGACAGATTGAACGCGCCTCAGAATATAACGCTAAAAGGATTCTGGTACCGCGATTTGAGCCAATTCTATGGATGACGGCTATTGAGAATAATTTTCCTGATGACATTGGTTTACATACACTCTGCGCTCATCAAGGGCTTGAAGATATTTTGCAGCTAATTGCTTCAAGTGGATATTCCCGAATAAATGACTATGGCGATGAAGAAATCACATACCAAGCCTGGAAAACGGGTGAGCAGCAAAAGGATATAAGAGCATTTTTACGAGATGTTTATCGGATACACGAGAACCAACAGACTACTTTTGGCTCTGTTACTCGTAGACAAATTGATGCTATCAGCGGCGAAACTCTCGCTAGAAAGCCTGAGTATAAAAAACAAGGGCTAGAAGGTTTTCTAGTTATGTCAGGAGAGCCAGGAACAGGCAAGACAATTACTCTGCTCAACATGGCTTATGAGCTACTCAAAGAGCAACGGAATATCCTCTTTCTGACGTACAATATCGCTCTTGCATGTGATCTTAGACAGATGTGGTGGCACTTAAAAGGTGTAAACACAATCTGTGGCGATTTAAACGTAAAGTCAAGCTTCTCTTTCTTTGGGGCACTCTGGAAACAGCTTGGCATGGAATCCCCCAATACTGAGTTTCTGAGAGAATACGAAAAAATTATTCTTCCAGAGACACATCAAGCCATACTTGCTTTTTCAGATAGCGAAATAAAGAAGATCCGACGTTCTAGTTCTGAAACTTTTGGTTGCAGCAAAGTTTTAATAGACGAGGGGCAGGACTGGGACAAGAGGGAAGTAGAAATTATCGAAAGGATCTTTGGCTCGCAGAGGCTTCTTGTTGCTCAAAGCATGAGTCAACTCGTTAGGAGCAACGAGCCTATCAATTGGCATGACTGGCTTTCAAATGGCAGAGAGAAGTATTCCAACCTTACTCTTAAAGTCAGCATGAGACAAAAAGAGAATCTCCTCGCTTTTAACCGAGCACTTGCTGCTCACTATGTACAGCATCTAAATCTAAGCAAATCACATCACCGTGGAGGAAGTATTCAAATTATAAGCGGAGATTACCCTGTAGAAGGTAATGTTCTAGGTTTGTTGTTTTCCATCAGAGAAACTGGTTTGATGGAGAG